>JAVBNT010000026.1:0-40950 GCA_031551355.1 Candidatus Xenobia bacterium
GATACCCATCATATAAAAACTATCCGGTATTTTTACAGTGATAATTCTTTTTTGCAAATCATTTGATAATGGCCACGGCATATTTGTATTCTTCACGTGCATTATAAAGTATTGTCTACATTTGTGCAGTTTGCTCTAATATTAAAATCTAAATCAATTCAAACAGGCGAAGATGTGAAGACAAATCAAATTTCTACGAATGAGGCGTAATCATTTGGCTTTTCAATACCTTAAATAATTAAATGCAGTGAATTGGGCCGGAAGGCTAAGGCAAAGCAGATTTCGACGAGTGAGACGTAGGTTTTCTACGTCGCAGCGAGCGAATATCTGCTTTGACGACGCATGCCGGTCCAATTCACTGCATTTAGCGGAAGAAGAGCCAACATAGGAAAGCAAACAAAACAAAGCCGGTCAATAATATCCCTACGGCGCAAAAAGACGTTTTCCAAAACTCAAACTGGCCGAGCAAATTTTTCTGCGTATAGAGATCTTTGGTCTTAAACACAAACAATCTGGCAAAATAATATAAAGAGATAATGGAAATAAAACCTATTCCCAGAATAATGGCAAAAAACGGCAAATATCCTCTGAACCCAATCCCCCAGCAAATGGCAAAGGAAAACAGAATACCGGCAACTCCCCAAAGATAGCGCACAACGGAGGTTTTATTAACTTCAGGAAGTTCCTCATCGAAAACCTTAACTTTAGGACGGTCGGCAGGTTCGATATACTGGTAATCATCATCCCCGGGCAGAAGAGACAGGGCCATTTTTTCCGCTAAAGTCTCTTCTTCTTCATTGATGTATTTATTAATCTGAGCAGCTTTTTTCTCTCCGGTAATTTCGGTTCTTAAAGAATCACCGGCAGTTTCTTCATCCGGTTGATTTTCATTTACGGGAGGGCTTATAGTGCCTTTTTTGTGATCATACCCTTCGCCGCCGCAAACGGTACAGTAATAATTGCGTCCCAACTGTCTGCCGCAGTTTTTACAAAAAGCCATAAAATACTACCTCTATATAAACTATTTACCGCCGACTTCTTCCAAATTGGCAAACTCGATCATTTCGCATCTTTCGAGATACTGCATAAAACTCTGCAACCTTTCAATTGCATCTTCACAGGAAAATTCCTGTTTGAACATCTCCCCTATTTCCGCCATCGTACGGCTGCCGTCACAGAGCATCCAGGTAAAGGTCCCCTCGCGGTCAAGCCTGACTTTTACGGTAGGACGTTTTAAAAGCGGCTCGATATACTTTTTGGCCAGATTATTAAAAAATCTCGGCTGGAAAACGGCCACCCGTCCGTCGCCGATATCCTCCCACTCCCTTTTGCGCAAAGGCTTTAACTCCAAAAAATTAACTTTTTTGCCCATAAAAATAACTTCCTCTTAACACTTAATCTTTCCCGCCGGCAGACTCAGGATTCGGTTTACACCATTGATCCAGCCATTGGATACTCTCGTCAAAAACAACCATCATACTCTGGGGAAGAGGAAAAAAATGTTCATCATCTTTTAAAACAACAAATTTTGACGGCACACCTTGTTTCTGCAGTGCCGTAAACATCTGGATTCCCTGATCAATGGTAGTTACCGAATCCAGTTCCCCATGGATAACCAAAACAGGGGTTTTAATTTTCTGTGCATGATTGTGCGGAGACCATTTTTCATACTGGTCTCTTGAAGTCCATGGAGTTCCTCCGAACATCAGTTCCACAAGCCACAAAGGGCTGGTTGTTCCGTAAAACGAGTTGAGCTCGTAAATACCGCACTGCGTGATAGCGCAAACAAACCTGTCCGTATGACCAACTATCCAGTTAACCATGTAGCCGCCGTAAGAGCCGCCGGCAACGGCAATCTTTTTTTCATCTATAAACGGGTATTTATCAATTACATAATCGATTCCCAGCATAAGGTCCTCATAAGGCTTGCCGCCCCAATCGAGAATAATCTCATCGGTAAACTTTTTACCGTAACCGATACTGCCCCTGGGGTTTATTTTTATAATTACATATCCTTTGGAAGCGTATGTCTGTGAATTTAATAATACATGCTTCTCGAATGAATCATTCCATCTGGCATAAGGACCGCCATGTATCTGTAAAACAGCCGGATATTTTTTTGACGGATCAAAATCAGGAGGTCTGACAATAAAGCCTTCAACATCAGTCTTGCCTGAGCCTTTAAATACAAAATGCTCAGCAGGCAGCATTTTTTTGGAAACGGTAATTTTTTGATTTACCGACGTAATTTTTTTGATATTTTTTCCGTCTGAATCCATTACAAAAAGTTCTTCCGGAGTATTATCGGCGCTTTTTACAAAAGCAATTTTTCTGCCGTCTTTTGAGATTGAAAACTCATCGGCATAAAATCCGTCAACAACGGCTTCTATTTTGCCGCTTGCCGCAACATATCGAAAAAGATCCGTTTTTGTGCCTTTTTCTACAGGAAAATATATATATTTACTGTCCGGAGACCAAAAAAACGATGAAACCGGATATTTAAAGCCGTCCGTCAGGTTTTTAACCGTATTTGTATTGCGGTCATACAGCATCAGCACACCGCCATAAACGGAACGGTCAGCCCATTTTGTATATGCTATATATCTGGCATCGGGAGAATACTCTGCTTTGCTTCCAAAAGCGGCGGCCTTTGCATGCAAAGTTTTCTTGCCGCTGCCGTCCGTGGAAAAGGTCAAAAGTTCTGCGGTACTGTCTGTTGAGGGGTTTTTACCCATAATACAGCAAACTTCTTTGCCGTCAGGAGAAAGCGTATTGGCATATAAAAACAAATCACGCTCAGCTTCCGGTGTTATCTTCGTTATTTTCCGGTCGGATAAATTCATCAAAAACAAATGTACCCTGCTATTTACTTTATAATACAATTGCTCATAGGAGTTTACCCTTACCTTCAATTTTTTATCGCCGCCGGCTTTATTACCGGCTTCATTTCTGTCAACCCTGGACAACAGGAGAAAGGACTTATTATCCTTAGACCATTTAAATCCGGAAATGCCTCTGGGCATGTCAGTAATCTTTACCGGTTCGCCGCCGTCAATATCCATCAGCCATAACTGCGAACCGCCTTTTCTCGTGGACAGAAACGCTATTTTCCTGCCGTCATTCGACCACACCGGAGAATGATTCAGCTCGGAATCGGAAATTGTATACTGTTTCAAATCAGAGCCGTCACTGCGGCACACCCATAAATTCGAACAAAATCTGTTTTCATCAAAATTGCAATTAAAAGCGGAAAACACAATCATCCTGCCGTCAGGTGAAAATGATGGAGCGACAACCGATTTACATCCGGAAAGCAAATCCTTAGCTGTAAAAAAACTGTCATTTTCTGCAAAGGCGGGATACATGAAACAACAAAATAATAAAAACGCATATAAAAATTTTCTTACCATCAGCAACCTCCGTTATAAGTTATAAACTATATAAAGCTCTCTTTGGCAGCATACGGCTGTATTTAGGTCCACTGCAGGACGTAAGATACAATATTTACTGCCTTTGCAAGCATATACTAAAAAAACTGGACTGCCGCGCCTTAGGCTCGCAGTGACGGTTCACACGGCATTTAGAATATTTTTCATAGAACCTTTATATATCCTCTTTACGTAAAAACATATAAAAAATGCCGGGAGAAAAAGCCATTCTTCCCCCGGCATTAAATCATAAGGTGTTATTCCTCTTTGTCCTTTTTATCTTCTTCATCGCTTTTTGTGTCCAAAGAAGTGTCTTTTTCTTCAGAGGAAACGTGTTTAGGTTCTTCGTCCTCCGGCTTTGCATCCTCTTTCTCAGGCTCAGCTTTTTTGCCTTCAGGAGCAGGTCCGGCAGCAAGCAGTTCACTGACGTTTTTAATCGGATAAACTGCCAGAGCATAGGCAACCAAAAGGATGACCAGAATGCTGACGCCGAAATTCGGTGACTGGAAAATCTCAAACATCTTCACATTGACGACGTTCAGGGCCGCAAAACCAAGACCAATCAGCGCCTCTCCGGCAATCAGACCGGAGGCCACCAGCACGCCGGTATTCTCCGCCGCCTCCTTGATTTTAGCCGAAGCACCTTTTCTTTCAATAATGAAATCGACAACCCATTTTACCATGCCGCCGATAAATATCGCCGCTGTCGTTTCAAACGGCAGGTACATACCGACCGATACCAGCATCGGGCTTTTAACTTTAATCAGAATAAAAGCGACGCCCATAATCATACCGATGATGATAAGTCCCCAGGTCATATCCCCGCCGACAATACCGCGTGCCAGCATCGCCATCAGACCGGCCTGCGGAGCAGTATAAGTCTTGCCGCCAAGCCCGGCGCCACCGGCATTGAGATCACCCTGGTGCATAAGTGCCAGCACCAGAACCATTACAAATGCCGACGGTATAATACCAATAATGTCGCCGAACTGCATTCTCCACGGAGTTCCGCCCAGTATATGGCCGACTTTCAAATCCTGCAGCATTTCACCGGCTACGGCTGCCGAGACACAGATAACGGCGGCAACGCCAAGAACAGCGGCAACACCTTTATCGCCATGGGCTTTAAGCAGTACCATCAAAAGCGCGGCGATCACAACGGTGGCAATCGTCAGACCGCTGATCGGGTTGTTTGAAGAGCCAATCAAACCGACAAGATAGCCGGACACCGCCGCGAACAGGAAGCCGACGATAATCATTACAATGGCGACAATGATCGCAGTCAAAATATTGGTAATAAAGAAATGGTAAATGATAACTGTGCCGACAAAAGCCAGGGCCAATAAAGCCAGAACGAGCTTGAAGTTGAGATCCTGCTCCGTCCTGTCGTCGGTTGACTTTGTTCCGGCAGCTTTTTGGATATCGGTAACGGCACGTTTAAGACCAGTCACCAAACTGGCGCGCATATTATAGAGCGTGTAGATGGCACTGACAAGCATACCGCCGATGGCAATCGGTCTGACGATAAGTTTCCATATTTGCGTTGCCATATGGCCCATATCGGCAGCTTCGGTGCCGCCGGCCCTGACGATAAAAGCGGACAAATCAGGACCCAGCAGCCACATTACCAGCGGCACAAAAAGGCCCCAGGCCAGCAGTCCGCCGCTGAAGTTAAGGCAGGCCAGCACCGGACCGATGATATAACCGACGCCCATATAAGCGGGGCTGACGCCGGGGGTAGTAACAAAAATACCGCCCGTACCGTGAACAGGATTTTCCTGTGAGTTAAGCGCAAGCTTGACACTGCTGGGCTGGAACGGGAAAAAACGTTCCCAGCTGGCGGCATAAAGTTTTGCTTCGCCGAGAATTTTGATCAGCGCACCGATTCCCATGGCCTGCAGCAGGATACCGGCTCCGCCGACGCCCGACTGTCCGGCTTTATGAATTTCCGAGGCGGCAACCGATTCCGGGAACGGCAGATCGTGATCATCGACCATTGCGCGGCGCAGAATGGTCACAAACATAATACCCATGAGACCGCCGACCAGCAGAATGGATACGCAGATCATATAATGTTCCGGGGAAAGCAGGTCTTTCCAGAGCCCGGAAATGATGAATGCCGGAAGTGTGAATATTGCACCGGCAGCAACAGATTCGCCGATCGAACCGATCGTTCTGGCGATATTTTCTTCAAGAATCGAACCTTTATTTTTGCCTTTCCACAACCTCAGCAAAGCCATACCGATAACGGCGGCAGGGTATGTGGCGGCGATAGTCATACCGGCTTTGAGGCCGAGGTAGGCGTTGGCGGCTCCGAGAACTACCGACATAATCAAACCGATCACAATCGCTCTGATTGTAAACTCGGTCATATTTGAGGATGCCGGTACGTATGGTTTGTATCCTTTTTCCATATAAAAAATGTAACCTCCGAATATTTATTACAAGAAACTTGTCTGATTTACTGAAGAGCGATATGGGCGAAAACCTTGGCATCGCCGATTACGTTGGAAATACTGCAATTTTCGTTTGCCTGATGTGCCGTATCATTAAATCTGGCCCATACAACGACAGGAAAATTCTTTTTGCGTATATGGGCGGCCACGGTACCGCCGCCGATTCCCGTAGGTCTGGCATCAACTTTGTAAACCTCCTTAATCGCTGCCGATATCGCCGTAACTGCCGGAGTATCGGGAGAGGTCTGCGGAGCGGCCTGTTCTTTCTGAACATACTGCATTTCTATTTTGACGTTATAATCTTTCTCAACACCGTCGCATATTTCCCTGATTCTGGAAGTTACTTCACCAAGGTCATAATCAGGAAGAACTCTGGAGTCGAGATAAAAAATGTCTTCGCCGGGAATTGAATTGACATTGGGAACATTGGCTTCTTTTTTGGTCGGTTCAAACGTACTTATTGAAGGGTGGAAAAGTTTATTTTCCTTGGGGAACAGATCGTAAAGTGCCTGCAGGCGGACCACAAGGTTCGAAGCGGCCTTAAATGCGTTAACTCCGCCGTCAGGCCTGCTGGCATGCGTCTGTTTGCCTTTGGTGATAAACTTAGTCCAAAGAATCGACTTCTCGGCCACTTCAATAAGTGAGCCGTCTTCGCTGCCGGAATCGGGAACATATATTAAATCGTTCTTCGAGAAAAGATCGGGCTTCACTTCCAGAATATGCTGGATCCCGTCAATACTGCCCGTCTCTTCATCGGATATAAACAAAAGTCCGATGTTGCAGGAAGGAATCAACCCTTCTTCTTTGATGGCCTTAAGCATCAATATTGAGGAAACAATGCCCTGTTGGTTATCCTCTACACCCCTGCCGTAAAGAAAATCACCGTCGACTTTAAGTTCATACGGATCGGTATCCCAAAGCTTAAGCTCTCCGGGAGGAACTATATCAAGGTGACTCATAATCCACATGGTCCTTGACTGATCTTTGCCTTTGACGATATAGGCATGATTAGGTCTGGTACCTTCGGAAACAGCGCTGTTGGGAGCATTATATTCGGCAAACGAATCATAACCGATTTCATCCATAAATTCTTTTGCCTTGAGCGCTTTTTTCCACTCACCTGTTCCGTCACTGCTCGGAGATAGTGCCGGTATGGCAGTCAATTCCCTCTGAATCCTGATTACATCTTCCCTTGAGGAATCAATGCGGGCAAAAACCTTGCCCAAACGTTCTTTATCCATTAACAGTCCCCTTCCAAAACATATAATATACATACATTATCAAGAGAGTTTATCTTCTGCCAAGATCCATGTATATCCTTCAAAAAAACGATTTTTTGCAGGAGTTAGAGCTGATAAACAAAAGATTACATTTATGCCGCACAAACAGAAAGACATACCGATTGAAAATCTGCTCGAACGTGAACTGCATATATATCTTAAACACAGAATTACAATAACTGAAGACCTCGTTTCAGAGCCAACCAAATGGCAGCATGTAAGAATTGCAAAAAGCGAAGGTTTCGGAAAAATACTGCTGCTTAACGGTATTGTCCAGTCGACGGAAAAAGATGAGTTTATCTACCATGAAGCTTTGGTGCATCCGGCATTGTCGCGTAACGCAAAAGCAAAAAAAGTCCTCATCCTCGGAGGAGCCGAAGGATGTGTACTGCGGGAAGCGGCAAAATACGGAAATGTGGAAAACATCACGATGATCGATATCGACGGCCATCTGATCCGGCTCTGCAGAAATCATCTGCCGGAATTTAACGCCGGAGCATTCCGAGAGCCCAGGCTAAGGTTAAGATGCACCGAAGCCGGTCAATATCTGAGAAACAGCGGCGAAATATTCGATGTAATAATAGACGACTTATCGGAGCTGTCCCCGCCGATACACCTGTTTGCCCAAAGGGCGGCAGTCTTTTACCAACACATCGCCGGCAGCCTGTCGGAAAACGGCATCTACTGCGCGCAGCTTCACAGTATAGCATATCCGGATGAAGGCCTGTCGGAATTTGCTTTGACTTTCATAAAACAATATCTCCCCTATATATTACCTTACAGGGTATTTATTCCGTCATTTTCCCATTACATGTGCTTCATACTGGCGTCCAAAAATAAAATCGGCAAACCGCGGCAAACATTAGCTATGGAAACCGTCAAAAAGCTTAAATTTTACAGCGGAAAAATGGATGACGCAATGTTCACTCTGCCGAAAACTTTGGCAAAGTTCAAACAATAAGTAAAAACTGTTGGTTATTTAATTACGCAGAAGTAATAAGTTTAATACGACGCCTTAATGTAAATATATTAAAGGATGAATCGCATGCATAATATTTCAATACAGTTTACATACTCGCAAGATGAATATGTGAAAGCATTCAGGCAGTATCTATTTGCCAGTCGGACAATGACAACAGTAAGCATTATTATCGCAGGCGCATATTTTATTTTTACGATGTTTTATCTGCCCCTTTCCGGTTTCAGTCCCCTAAGCATTGCAGCCGCAGCAATCAGCATTATTTATATTGTTTTGTTTTGGACGCTGTATGTTTACGTTCCTAACTTTGCTTTCAAAAATACCGTTAAATTCCAGGAAGAATATTTCCTGAGTTTTTCAGATGACGGAATCAGTTTTAAAACGGAAAGCATTAATTCACAGCTGAAGTGGAGTATATACCGTCAGGTAATTGAAACATCCGACTTTATCTTTCTCGTGCAAAACAGCCGTATGTATACCATAATTCCTAAAAGAACTTTTTCAAAATCGGAAATGCTGGAGTCCTTCCGGGAGCTGGTAACCGGATGCATTGGCGTGATTAAGCGTATTTTATAAACAAAAGGGAGCTTTTCAAGTGGAATTCCCGCCGGCGCGCGAAGGACAAAAGACAGGTCTTTAGAGGTAATCAATTGACCATCAAAAAACGGCCTCAGGATAAATCCCGGGCCGTTTTTAATTTTCAAACAATAGTCACTATAAAAGGCTATTTGAGAATATCGCCCTTTTTGACATTCATAAGCAAATTTTCACTGCCTTTGAAGAACTGAACGTGAACAATATTCTTATCGCCGAATTTATCGCTGACGACAACCGGCCCAACTTTTTCAAGAGTATAAAACTTGGTTGAACTCATTGGATCCGATACCTGATTTACGTTCCAGAGCATAAAGCCCGTGCCGATCACGGCATTTTTAAAATCGTTATCCGAAAGTCTTACACTGACACTGTCTTTGTTTACCTGGGTTACATATCCGCCGATAGGCGTATCCCATATAAGATCAATATCCTTGGTTGCCGTATAGCCGTAGATATCGGTTGCCGTAATATTGACGTTTACCCTCTGACCCTTAACGCCCTGGGAAAGGCTTACCGGATAGAACATCGCCACTTCCTTCTGAGGTTTCAGCAAGGGAAAATCCTGGCCGCTAACAGTTATTTTGGCAATCTTCGAATTATCGCTGACTTTGCCTTTAAGGACAATACATGTTGTTTTAACGCTGTCGCCGGATCTAAAGTTTGTCAGTTCGATAACAGGAGCCTGACGGTCAAGAGAATGAGTCCCTATTTTGCTGACAAGATTCGCAGCCATTTTTTTCGTATCGTCCATAAACACATTGACCATCTGGGTATACTGCGGAGGTATAAATTTGTCGCCTTCACGGACGTACTCTTTACTTGTTTCCGTCGTATACGACCAGATTTTATTGGCATCACGGTCATACATAATGCCTTCGGCCTTGTAATCTACTTTTCTGCCGCCGCCGTCAAAAAGGCGCGATATCATTGACTGGTTAATGTTTAAAATATTAGCGGTTAAAACAGCGTCAAGCTTATTGTTCAAACAAAGCTGTTTGATCTGGTCGGAACTCATATCGGGATCCGATCTGACGCTTGAATAATAGTAACCGACATCCATCAAATCATCTTCTGTTATAAATTTTATAATATAGTTGTTAGGCGAGTTGACAAGGGCGTCTTTCATAACCTCCCTAAAATAAGGGAAAGGCATATGCCCGATCGTCTCCGACTTGTTAAGCGGGTCAACAATACCGATAATATAGATATCATCGGACGGTGCCGCCCATACGGCCTTATCAGCCGATGCAAAAAATAAAAATGCCAATAAAAAAACCGCTAAAAATCTTTTTTCCATAATAAAAATCCCTCCTCGAAGTATATCTTTATTCCGGGAATCCCCTGCCCCGGAACATTTTGTTGATGCAAGTCACGCCACAAAAGATGCCTGAAATTTAAAATTTATTCATCCATTGTAACCTTTATGGCATATCCCTGTGAATCTACCTGCACCACGGCATAAATTCCCTCTCTAAACCTGGCAGGCGAAGGTTCAAAGCGTGTTTTCCTGTCAATATTGACCTTTATACGCTGTCCTTCGGTCTCAATATAAAAACAGCGGTCCCATCTGATGTCAGTTCTGATTTCAACTATTTTACCCATATACGTTTTCATCACCACGGTTCCGTAGTCAACTCTGGTACGGACCTCATTATCATACTTATTAAAAAGCCTGCCGTACCTCATATCCGCTGCAAAAGCAAAACCGGAAGCAATCAAAACAATAGACAAAATAATGACGGGAATTTTTACAGTCATAATAAACCTCCTTTCTTAAAAATTTATTTCACTCAGGCGACATAAATTTATTCACTGGAATAATCTAAAAAACCTTTTATCCTCAACAATCCATGGATTTGTCTTTTTTATTTAGAATAGCAACGAAATAATCTCCCGCGGCCAAAACCCTGCCGGTTGGGTTCAGAAGCAAACTGCCGTCTTCCGTTCTGACCCCCACCGGCAAAATCTTTCTGGAGGCCATCACCTTCTGCACGGCGTCTTCAAACTTAAGTCCGACAAATTCCTTTGCCATCGGCATATTGCCGAGTTTATGCTCAGCCTGGGCCGGCAGGATGCCTTTGATAAAAGGAACAAGGTCCTGGTTGATCGCCGCATGGGCCATTATCAGACCGTTATAATAATCGCCAATTATAACCTCGTTTACATTGCCGATTTCCATATGGCTTTCATATTCCTGATCGAGCAGCTCGGCACAACTGTATACAGCGCCGTTGAGCTTCTCAATCGTCAGGGAAGCCAGCACGGTTCTGGCATCGACGTCCCTTCTGGTCCGGCCTTCAGACCAGTCGGGCAGAATAATCGCAATACTGGCGGTATAAATATTGGCTTTTTTCAGGATTTCCGGATCGGTAAAATCACCCTCAAGAAGGTAAACACGCGAGGCATCGACACCGTATTTATCAAGATCCAGATCAACAAAATCACGGGCATGGGAAATGACGACAATATTGGATTTACGGTATTTTTCACAGCGGTGCAGTTCGGTTATAATCTGCGGAGTGCGTTCCTGCCAGCCGCAAATGATAATATGCTCCTCCAAAAGCTCGAGGTTAGCCCTTTTCATAATAATACCCTCCTTAAACTTGTCAATCATAACCGCCGACACGGCACCGATAACCACGGCAAAAAATCCCATTCCGGCAATCATCGTAAAAAGAATCGTCATTTTTCCGACCAGCGAGTCAGGAAAATCATCCGTATATTGATTGGAAAGCATACTGAAAACAATTGTCCATAAAGAATGCGACAACGCAGGATGGCGTCCCGGTTCAGCCGTATTCAGCACGATAGTGCCAAATGTAACCACAAAGAATAATGCCAGCATAACCATCAGAAAATCGACCCATTTCCGGTGCGCCATCGCCGAAAAATACGACATATGCCTGCCGAGAAGCACGGCATAGGCAAGGGGCCGTATAAGCCTCAAAAGCAAAAAATAGCGGCTGATGCGGAAGACCCTTAAAAGTGGGATAATGGCAATGATATCTATCCAGTGTTTGCCGAGAAAATCTCTCCAGCCATTGGCGGCAAAGAAACGCAGTATCAGTTCAATAATAAAAAAGGCCAGAAAAATATCGTCAAAAGCGATAATAAAATTCTGCAATTTCTCGGAAATAGGAAAAACAAGCTGTGAATTGGCAAGAACAAGCGAAATTTCATTAGGGGTAAACTTTATTATTTTCGTATGATTCAGTATCGTCTTCAATTCACCGTCACTGAAGCCATAACCGTCAACTGCATCTATAAGTGCGTCAGGACTCCAGTGCCGGCCTTTAAGCGATTTTATATTATAAAGCTGCTGCTGTGAAAATTTATCGCTGAGTTTTTCCGGAAGAGAAGGTATTCCCATAATTACAGCGGTCTGCAGCGAGGCAGGCACATCGTAATTACTTAAAAATTTTACAAGTTCAGGTTCTGAAAAATCAGTATTTTTAAGTTTGGCAGTCAGTGAAACAAGCGTATTTTTATCAAGAGAGAACAGTATTTTTTCAAGCCTGACAACATTTTCAGGATTAAAACTATAGATATAAGCCGTTTCCGAAATTTCCTGCCACGGTGTCTCCAAAATCCCCCTGAGTTTGTCTTCTGAGTATTTATTGCCGTCGATCGTTTTCAGAATTTCGATCTTATTCGGCTCCAAATCTTTCTCCAGCGATTTGATAATCGTATCGTTGAGCACAAACCCGGACAAATTTTCAAAAGCCAAAAAGGCAACCGACAGCAAAACGACCAGAATAACAACAAGGTCGGCATATTTATTGGTAAAAATCTTTTTGGAAATCTTTTTTATATAGTTCATAAAAAATTAAAAACCAATTGCTGAAAAAATTTAAAAGTACCCGTTTTTCTTAATAATTTTCCGCCCCTCAGCGCTAAGGCAAAACTTAATAAACCGCGCTATTTCAGGCCTATTCGTATTGCCGCAATACAAATACAGGTTCCTGACAAAGGGATATTTTCCCGAATTTATATTCGACACGTCAGTTGTTATTTTTTGACCGGAATCATCTTCCAAATCCAGAATCTTAATACTGTTCAGCGAAAGCGAAGCATATTCATAGGGTAAAAAAGCAAAGGCATTTTTATTCACCGCCACAGTGCCGGTAATATCCGACATATCATCCATTGTAACCGCAAGCGAAGAAAAATCATGGCTGACAAGAATCCTGTTTTTGATATAATCCACCAGGCCGGAACCGTCTTTAAGCGAATACAAATCTATCGGCAAATCCTCACCGCCAAAATGCTTCCAGTTGTAAATATCACCGCACAAAATTTGGGCAATCTCCGTTATTTTCATCGATTTAAGCTTGTTTTCACCGTTAACGGCAAAAACAACGGCGTCTTTAGCCAGCATATATTCATGGATTTCAACGCCTTTTTCAGCGCCTTTCTTGAGTTCGCTGTCATAAATTGCCCTCGAAGAAGCACCGATATCCGCTGTTTTGTTGATCACGGAAAAAATACCGTCAAGGGAACTGTTTTGAAAAAAAACGATTTCCACATCATTGTTTGTTTTCATAAACTCTTCGCCAAGAGCTTTGATCATCAGCGCCATTGATTCGGCACCCTCAATGGTTACCGTCTTTTTCTTTCCCGATACTCCCCGGGAAACTTTTTCAGTACAGCCGCCAATGCCAAGTAAAAATAAAAATATTATTGATAAGATAACAAACCTGTTCATAAGCCCTTCACCACCAATGTCATTAGAGCAACTTGATTTAACATAGCCGATACTCATAATGTAGAAACCATCCAGCAATACCCATGAGTGAACAGATTTGATAATAGTAACGGCATATTTGTACAATATTATCTACATTTTTACAGGTTGCTCTAAGGTAAGAGAAATTATATTTTAGACTATAATAAAAATTCCGTAAACAATTTGCTTTACTGTCATTGTTATGAAAACATAACAATGACAGGCATCCTAACGGATGTTTTCATTTATAGTTGTGCGGCTACGCCGCCTGGACGATTGCGAGCCTGTAAGGCGTGGCAATCCAGGCGATTATTTTTCCGGATTGCTTCGTCGGTAGACTCCTCGCAATAACAAATATGGCAAATTAAAATCTTAACTAAATACATTGTTCACCCCCATCCCTCCCAGCGGGAGAGGAATAAAAAAGCGTTCCCTGCCGGCGGACGCGCAATGCGCGCCCCTACCTAGTTGTTTAGTAATAAAAGGGAGGGCCTAAAAGCCCTTCCTTTTATTACTAAACCGGAAGATGTTCTTCCTTTAACAATATCATTTTTTTTTAAACAAACTCATTATTTATACGTATAGACATAAATATTGCCGGTTGTCGGGAAGCCTGATTCGGCCGTCCAGAGTCCCGTCAGTGCCAGCAAATAAATACTGCCGGTCGTTTCGTTATAGGCTGAACTCAGGTAATAGAGGTTCTGACCGGCAGCAACAGCAGGAGCCGGCAGTGCGGCAATACTGCCATCGGCGGGATTGAGAAGTTTGACGCCGTCAAGAACCGGTGAAGTGCAAATGATTTTGCCTTCGGGACCGAAAGCTATACGCCAGACTGTGTCAAAAGCAATAACATAATTTTCCTCATCATAAAATAACCCTCCTTAATAAATTAATGATCTAACACCCCCCTATATTTAAAATTCAAATAAAAGATTATAAATCTTTTTTCTGCATATAAAAACATATGAAAAATAATTATTCTTTATATGTTTTTATATTTTATTATTATATAAAATACATTTATGAATCAATTATTGTTTTCGACATCAACCATTATAAATGATGCAACTTTAACGGCAATAACCGGACAAAATTAAAAAAGGGCCGTCCTGTTTTTTTTCTGAACAAGACAGCCCGCAACAAGCACTGAATGGTTTAATTCCTCCTACAGAATCAATCCATTCACAAATCGTTATTTAAATTTATAAACATAAACATTGGCAGTAGAAGGATACTGCAAGTAATCAATCATTTTAGGTCCCTCAGTCGTCAGCTCACCGTAAAGTCCCAGCACATACAGATTGCCGGTCGTCGCGTTATAAGCCGGGCTAAGATAGTAGATCGGCTGGGTGTTACCTGTCGCCGGAGCCGGCAGACTGGTAATATTACCGTTCGCCGGATCCAGTAGTTTTACGGCGTCAAGAAAAGGTGCGGCACAGACGATTTTGCCTTCCGGTCCCCAGGCCAGGCGCAGAAATGTTCCCCAATACAAATCATCGCGTTCTTCGGGAATATTGTCTAGCGAAAGCACGGTCCATTGAGTGTCAAAAGCATAGGTCTCACCTGACACAGCAAGTCTGGCAACCATAAAATTATACCACCATGGCGCCTCATCATAATTGTAATAGACGTAGGAAAAATAAATACTGCCGTCCGCAGCGGCAATTATAGACAGCAACTCCACATCAGTGTCATCAGTCATCAGTTCAGCCAGTTCCGGAATATCGAAAAGATAAAAAGTTTTTACCGGAGTATGGGACGCCGAAGCATAGGAACCAGACTTACGGTAAATGGAAAGCTCCCTTTCCGCTTCGTTATACAGATACAAAAGATTATCGGAAGGTGAAAAATACATACAGGAAAAGTCGCCGTAAAGATCTTCGTCAATTACCTGTGAATAGAGAACACCGTTTTCATAATAATTGTAGGAAACGGAATCCCCCGCATATTTCGCCTTTTTAACCGCCTTGGGGCCTATTGACAGAGGGGAATGTGTATAAAAAGCATTTTCACCGGCAATCAATTCAATATCGTTAAACTCCAAAAACGGGATGGAAAAATCATAATCGGCACCGGGAATAAAAGTGGGTATGTCCAGAATACTGCCAAACACGGCGTCGAGCATAATTTTCGAATACACATATGCGCGCTCTTCATTCTCAATATAATTAGTCAGAAACAGTTCATCGGCATCCCCCTTCACCATCGGATTGCCCACATGGATATTGGACCCGGTATTCAACTGCCGGTTTAAAGAATAAAAGCCGTTGTAGTTAAGTGCCCTTGTAGGTGTAGGTGTAGGCGTTGGCACAGGTACCGGAGCGGCACCGCCGAAATTGGAGTTGCAGTTGGAATCGGAACAACCGGCAAGCAGCGCGCCCCCCAGCGCACAAGCCAAAAGCAATGACGTAATTTTTTTCATCCGAAGAAAACCCTCCTTAAAAAAATAATGACATAATAACCTAAATATTAAAGTTGGAGACTAAACATTAAAAGCCTGCAAAAAAATAAAAAAATATATAGATAAAAATCACTCTCCCTATATCATAACATCATAACATCATAAACAGTTTTTATTTTATTAAAATATTTTACATTTATTCATACGTATAAACATAAATATTACCGGCGGTCGGGAAACCGGTCTCAACAGACCAGAGGCCAGTAAGTGCCAGCAGATAAATACTGCCTGTCGTTTCGTTATATGTTGAACTCAGGTAATAGAGATTTTGACCGGCGGAATCCGCAGGTGCAGGCAACGTCGAAATGCTGCCGTCGGCGGGATTAAGAAGTTTGACGCCGTCAAGCACCGGCGAAGTGCAAACAATTTTGCCTTCGGGACCGAAAGCTATGCGCATATAGACAGGTACGCCGAAATCAAAGTAAAAACCGGCAAGTTCCTGCGGGATTTCGTTTGCAGAAAACAAATTCCAATCGCCCGCCGAAACGTACGTATCTCCGGAAGGAATGATGTTGGCTACAAAATAATTAATACCGGTCAAATTTTTCATATTATCATAAGTGTAAACAGCATAGGAAAGATAAATCGAACCGCCGGGAGCGGCAATCATTGACAACATATTTATTCCGGCAATATCAGCACTCAAAGCCTCGGCAATCTGAGGCACATCGGCAAGGTTTATGGAACGGACAAACGTATGTACCGCAGCAGAACCGGAACCGGACTTAGAATAAATTTCAATAGTATCGCCGGATTCACTGTAGATATAAAGCAAACCATCCGCAGGCGAAAAACTCAGCAAAGGGAAGTGACCATCGTTTAAATTATCACCAACCGCAACGGAATAGAGCATACCGTTTTCATAATAATTATACGAAACATTGGGGTAAGGAGATATGATTTTGGCTCCACCATCGATCATATTTCCCAAAGGACCTACCTGCAGTGGAGGGTATGTATAAAAAGCATTTTCACCGGCAACCGGTTCAAAACAGGAATAAGGGACAGAATAGGCAAAATCCATTTCAGCAGAGGGAATAAACAGCATCATATCAAGGATACTACCAAACACAGCGTCAGTCATTACTTTTGAGTAAACCTGGAACTGCGAAATATTATAATTGGGATAGGAAAGAAAAAGTTCGTCGGCAGTGCCTCTGGCCATAGGAGCAATAGCCTTAATAACGGCGGGGGTAAACAGAGGAATATCAAGTGAATAAGAACCGGTATAGGAAATAGCTCTCTGCGTCGGAACCGGCACAGGTGCTGCCCCAAAATTTGAATTGCAGTTGGAATCGGAACAACCGGCAAGCAGCGCGCCCCCCAGCGCACAGGCCAAAAGCAATGACGTAATTTTTTTCATCCTAAGAAAACCCTCCTTAAAAAAATAATGACATAGTAATATTATTTAAATTCCAAACAAAGCATAAAAAAACCTTCAGAAAAGACAAATGTGCGGTTTTACTGTTAGGGAAAAAAGACGGCTCTTTGGTATTTATTAACAATGAAAAGTCAGATAAATAGTCATTTATTTAAATTTATAAACATGGATATTGCCCGTCTTCGGAAAACCGGCCTCATAGCTCCAGTTTCTGTCCAAAGACAGCAGACAAAGTGTTGAACTGGCCTCACTGTAGGCCGAAGCAACAAAATACCGCGATTTCCCGGGATATTCCGATAATACGGAATATTCATAACCCTGAGGGTTCCAAAAAAGAACTGTATCCGAAACCGGTGAAACACAGATAATCCAACCCTCCGGTCCCCAGACAAGGTTTATACCGGACTGTGAATAAAAAAGATGGTCCCATACAGAGTCGCCTTCCTCGGAAAAAATACTCCATCCGGGACGGCCCGTATAAATGTCATCCGCAAAGGAAAGTTTTTTAAGAATAAAATTAAACTTCCAGCCTTCCTCGTCACTTTTATAAATAACGTAGGCAAGATAAATATTTCTGTTGGCATCGGCAAGCATAGACTTCATTTTCAAAGAATACGAGGAGGGGTTATTATCCAAAAGAGCATTCAGGTCAACGTCCCTTATATGAGTATGTGTTATGGAAGCAGCGCAACCGGATCTGGTATATATACGGATAATATTATCCTGTTCGCCGCAAACGTATAAAAGGCCGTCAGCAGGTGAAAGATAAACGGCGGATAAAATAGCGGGTAAATTTTCGTCAACCGGCTTTGATGTAACGGCGCCGTCTTCATAATAATTATAAGTAAGGTGATTGCCCGAACCGGACGGAGCAGGAAGCGAATAAAAGGCGTTCTCCGCCGGAACCGGCACAAAATACGCTTTGGCATTACCGGCAAAATCAACGGCAGGCTCCCCTATTGAAAAATACCTCTCCCAACCCGCGTTAAAATCCCGGAATAGACATCAAATACAGACGGTTGTTTTACGGCCGTTGTCAAAAACAGATTGTCGACTCCGGCTTCAGGCGTAGAACCACCGACATAAAGAGCAGAGACCGAAGACAGCTCTATGCTTGGAGAATGATTTCCCTCAAGAACAAAGCGGTCGCCGAATGAAGGGCCGTCTACAGCCGATGAATCATTATGGCCTGAGGAAGCATAACCGATAGAATCGGAACTTACAGAATCAAAAGCTGTTGAATCACAGCCGATAAGCAGACAGGTAGCCAGACACAAAGCTAAAACACAGAGCTTTTTTTCATAAAAATACCCTCCTGAATCAACAGACTTTTATGAATATACTGATACTACGGGTAAAATACAAACACCTCTTCAATATCATATATTTGGCATGCAATGCTTAAATATGTATATAGGGGAATTTTCAGTTCGATTCAGAGGAGTAAAAATACCGGAAGAATGCTTTATAAAAAGCATTCTCATTTGATCTGATACAATAATAAATGCAGATACAATAATAAATGTCATTCCCGCCTGCGCGGGAATGACATAAAATCGAATAAAAAATCAATTCAAACAGGTAAGATGCTAGAGCAAACCGGATTTTGACGAGTGAAACGTAGTCAAACTACGTTGTAACGAGCGAATATCCGGTTTGATGACGCAGATTTTCTGTTTCAATTGATTTAAAGGCGGTCAATTGCGTCTGCAGGCTATGGCAAGACGGATTTTGACGAGTGAGTCGTAGCAGGACTACGGCGGAATGAGCAAAATCCGGCTTGACGGCGCATGCAGGCGTAATTCACCGCCTTTATTCGGTTTTACCGAGAATAAAGCTCACTATAATCACCACCAGGACGAAGGAAGTTATTTTCACATATAAGTAATCTTTTTCCCTGGCAAACATCAATATAGAGACCGCGACCCGGAAAACAGGGGTAAGGACAAGCATAAAAAGTCCCAAAAGTATTATTGCATAAGATTTAAAAACCAGCGCGCCTTGTAAGATAGCCAAAAAGCCGGTAGGATAGATATTATTTTCATAACCGCTGTTTCCGGTAATCAAAAACATTATAAACCCGGCAGAAATAAGAAATGCACTAGTAAAAACACCGAATCTCAGGCATTTGCTAATAACTATTTCCATATCAAAAACATCGTTGTCACTCATAAAAAAGCCCCCTTATATATCATCTGGAAAGCAAGAAAAAGCACAACCGGTATAAATATATAACGTATGGTCCTGCTTTTGAGTTTCTGCATTATTCTTGTTCCAAACGCCGAACCGATAAGAACTCCTATTGCCACCGGAGCGGCTATTTTAGGGTCGATCTCACCCCTGAAAAAATATACGCCGGCGCTCGCCGCCGCCGTGACGCCGATCATAAAATTGCTGGTGGCGCTGGAAACCTTAAACGGCAGTTTCATAAAAAAATCCATCGATAAAACCTTTAAAGTCCCGCTGCCGATTCCGAGCAGTCCCGACAAAACGCCGGCGCCGTACATCGTTCCCAGTCCGCTGTAAACTCCGGCAACGTTGTATTTGACTTCCCTGCCGAGGACCTTGTCGTAATATTGCCCGTTAAGCCTTAATTTTTCGGCCAGAGGATGGTTTTCAACATTTTCCGGCAACTCACTGCCGGTTTTTTTCAGCATTGTAAGACCCGAATACAGCAAAAGCATCCCGAAGACGATATACAATATTTTCACCGGCGCAATACCGCTCAGATAGGCGCCGGTAATCGCGCCGAGAGTAGTCCCGATTTCCAGGAACATACCGATGCGGACATTCGTAATCTTATCCTTGAGATAAACTACGGCGGCTCCGCTCGAAGTCGCGATAACGGAAATAATACTGGCACCGAAAGCATATTTTATATCAACACCAAAAAGCAGCGTCAGCACCGGCGTAATAATAATCCCCCCGCCCAGACCGACAAGCGAGCCCCAAAAACCGGCAAGAATTGCAATACACAATATTTTAAGGGAAATTATAATCATAAAAAGCCCATCTCCACAATAAAAGATAAAATAAATGCCTTACGGTTATGGACTTGGCCAATTTTTCGTAAAGCATTTATTACTCGTAATTTTTAAACAGTTATGTTATGACTTTTTCGTTTTTTCCGCCGGTTTAGCCTTGTCTTCCTGTTTCTTTTTGGCGGAGGCGGCCTTTTTCTTTGCAATCACTTTTTTAGGTGCCTGTTCCGAATCTGAAGGTTCAGCGGCAACAGCAACTTCCGGTTCAACAGCCTCTTCCGGAGCCTTTTCCTCTTCAGGCAGTTCATAACTGAAGAAAACAGCTCCCAGCGGCGGCAATGTCAGAGGCAGCGAGAAGTCTTTGCCGTGGACTCCCCAATGGTCCGCCCATACGCCGCCGATATTGCCGATATTCGCACCGCCGTAAATACCGGCGTCGGAATTAAATACTTCACTGTAGAATCCTTCGTGAGGAACGCCGATTCTATAGCCTCTCCTGACGACAGGGGTAAAGTTAAACGCACAGATCAGCAGTTTCCTGCCGGAAGCGTCCTTTCTCATAAACGAGACAATACTGTTTTCCCAATCATTGAAATCAAGCCATTCAAAGCCGCGGTAATCAAAATCCACCTCATACATGGAAGGAGTATTTTTATAAAAATGCAGCAAATCACGGGTAAAGTTGTGCATCAGATTATGCGGCTCATAATTCAGCAAATGCCAGTCGGCACTGCGGTCATTGTTCCATTCCGCGCTCTGAGCAAAATCACCGCCCTGGAAAAGCAGTTTTTTGCCTGGATGGGCGAACATATACGAATAAAGCAGTCTCAAATTGGCAAATTTCTCCCAGGTGCTGCCCGGCATTTTGTTGATCAGCGAGCCTTTTCCATGCACGACTTCGTCATGTGAAAGCGGCAGCAGGAAGTTCTCGGAAAAGGCATACAAAATACTGAACGTCAGTGTATTGTGGTGATATTTTCTGTAAATGGGATCCTGAGACATATACCTGAGCATATCATTCATCCAGCCCATATTCCACTTATACCCGAAACCGAGTCCGCCGAGATGAACCGGAGACGAAACCCTCGGCCAAGCAGTGGATTCTTCGGCAATCATCATCACTTCCGGATAGTAACGGCCTATCGTTTCATTCAGATAGGTAATAAAATCTATCGCATCAATATTTTCCTTGCCGCCGTATTTGTTGGGCAGCCACTGACCGTCTTTTTTTGAGTAATCGAGATAGAGCATTGAAGCAACGGCGTCAATACGCAGTCCGTCTATGTGATACTTGTCAAGCCAGAACAAAGCATTGGCAAGCAGAAAATTTTTGACTTCATTACGGCCAAAATTAAAAATCAAAGTCCCCCAGTCGGTATGTTCGCCCTGTCTGGGATCCGCATGTTCATAAAGACAGGTACCGTCATACCATGCCAATGCATGCGCATCCTTCGGGAAATGTGCCGGCACCCAGTCCAGAATAACGGCAATGCCGTTCTGGTGGCAGTAATCGACAAAATACATAAAATCTTCCGGCTCGCCGAAACGGCTGGTCGGAGCAAAGTAACCGGTAACCTGATATCCCCAGGAACCGCCGAACGGATGTTCGGCAATCGGCAGAAGCTCAATATGCGTATAGCCCATATCCTTAACATACTCAACAAGATTATGGGCAAGGTCTCTGTAGGAAAGCATTTTTCCTTCAGCCGTTCTCATCCAGGAACCGAGATGAACTTCATATATCGACACCGGACCTGTGCGGTAAGACTTGTCTTTCCTTGATTCCAGCCATTCTTTATCCGACCATTTGTAAGTCTCAAGATCATAGACATACGAAGCCGTATTGGGAATCAGTTCCGTGCTGAAGGCATAGGGATCCATCTTCACAATAACCTGGCGTTTAGACGTAAATATTTCATATTTATAGATTTCGCCTTCTTCAAGCTCCGGAATGAAAAGCTCCCAGACACCGGAAGAACCGCGGCGGCGCATCATATGGAACCTTCCGTCCCAGTTATTGAAATCACCGACAACACTAATCCTTCTGGCTGTGGGCGCCCAGACGGCAAACAAAATACCCTTGACGCCGTTAACTTCCCGTGGATGGGAGCCGAGGCTGTTATAAGCGTAATGGAGCTCCCCCCTGTTATACAGATAAAGATCTTCTTCCGAAATCACAGGCTGGAAGGAATAGGTATCATAAACGGTTACCTCCCTGCCGTCGGCAAAAATCTTGCGGAACTTATAATCAAACAACTGGTCCCTATCAAGGAAAATTCTTTCAAAAAAGCCATCCTTCTGGACCTTTTCCATTTCAAATTCCTTACCGGACGATTTTTCTACGACATAAACTTTTTCGGCTTCCGGTTCATAACACCTTATGGATATGACTTTTTTTCCGTCGTGTTTAATTTCGTGTCCTCCAAGAATGGAAAACGGATCGGATACATCCGAATAAAGTAAAGTATAAATTTGATCAAGGGTAGCAGTAGTCGCCATTTTACAGACCTCTTTCCTTCATAAAATTAGAATTTATCAAACCCGTGGCAATATCCCGGAAAATTATATTGTAAATGCGGATGAATCCGCGCTTCCTTTAAGCAATTCATCTCTTAATTGCTCAAAACCGCTCTTGCCCAAAAGAGCAAACATATTTTTCTTATAACTCTCAACCCCGGGCTGGTCAAAAGGATTGACTCCCAGCAAATAACCGCTGACACCGCATGCATATTCAAAAATATAAAACAGCTGCCCCAGATAATAAGCATTCATTTCCGGCAAAGTGAACTGCAGCACCGGTACATCCCCGGCCCTGTGCGCCTTAGCCGTCCCTTCAAGAGCAACGGAATTTACATAATGGAGCGATTTACCGGCGATATAATTTAAACCGTCGGCATCATCCTGTTTTTTAGGAATAAGAACTTCCCTGGCCGGTTTTTCCACCAAAAGGAAAGTTTCCATAAGCATCCTGACACCCTGCTGTATATACTGCCCCATTGAATGCAGATCCGTAGAGAAATCAAGACTGTCCGGATAAATACCCTTATTGTCCTTACCTTCGCTTTCGCCGTAAAGCTGTTTCCACCATTCGCCGAGATAATGAAAGCCAGGCTCAAAACTGGCGAGAAGCTCCACCGCGCGGCCTTTGCGGTAAAGAATATTCCTGACGGCGGCATACATGCATGGAACATTTTTACGCAAATCCTTTTCGGCAGCCATCGCCACAGCGGCTTTTGCCCCCTCAATCATTGCCCTGATATCAATACCGGCAACAGCCATCGGCAAAAGACCGACTGCGGTCAAAACCGAAAAACGTCCGCCGACATCGTCTTCAATGACAAAAGTCTTCCAGCCCTCCTTGTCGGCAAGACCCTTAAGAGCCCCTCTGGCCTTGTCGGTAGTGGCAATAAATCTCTTTTTTGCCTCATCATATCCCATTGATTCAACCATCGCTTCAAAAAGGATACGCAAGGCAATCGCCGGTTCGGTCGTTGTGCCCGATTTGGAAATGACATTAACGGTAACCTTTTTGTTATTCTTTATAAGGTCAAGAAGGGAAGCCATATAATCACCGGACATATCGCAGCCGGCAAAATATACGGCAGGAGCGTTCCCCTTTTTACAAAGCGCCAATTCATTGGCAAAAGCCGGACGCAGAGCCGAAAGAGCAGCTCTGGCACCAAGATAGGAACCGCCGATACCGATGACAATAAATATCTCACTATTTTCGCGAATCCATGCCGCCGTCTCCTCAATCGTTTTTATTTCCGACTCCGGCGTAGAAACAGGAATATCCAGCCAGCCGAGAAAATCATTGCCCGCACCGCTGCGGCTGTCCAATACTTTCTTGGCATTCTCCACTTCCGCCATAATCGCATCGACAGATTGCACAGTCACATGTTCCATAATACCCGAATAGTCAAACGATATATTTTTCATTAAATTTACCTCTCTTCCGTATTATCGGATGATAAATTATTAAAAACACTTAGAATATATTTAAGTACATAATTACAAAAACCTGTCGCAGACAGAATATAAAATCATAAAAATAAAAAATACACAGGACATAAAATAACCACATATTAACATTTTGTTCACACTTATATACTGGTAAAAGTCACCGTTTCATGGTATTCTTTTAGTGATTAATAAATATTTTTTAATATTTCAGCTATAAATGAAGACAAAATCTTTTTGAACTTGCAAAAAGGAGATACTAAAATGATTAACATCGGAACAAATCTAACAAGCCAGCCGGAATTCCGTCAAAGTGCCCCCATAGGGATGAATACGGTTCCGGAGGAAAAATTGCTTGATTTGGTGGACGATTTAAGAGAAGCCGGAGAGCAGGATATTGCTGTTGGAATTGAGTTTAAAAACCTTGGCAAAGCCACTGAGGCCGAAGGCAAAGAACTCAAAAAAGACGCAGCCCAGCTTAACAGGGAAGCCAAAGAAAATCTGCATGACGGCAACGTTATGCAAGGCAAAGCCGAGAGAAAAGAAGGCAGCGGCAATAGAATATACAATGAAGGCCATGAAAGAGAACAAAGAGGCGAAAACAAAGTAAATCAGGGCATTGCTAATGTAAAAGAATCATTTAAACAGCATGAAAATGCCGATCATATAAAAGAAAAAGGTCTTGCATCAATAGAAAAAGGTCTTGTTAAAGATGCAAAAGGCGAAGCACTGCAAAAAGAAGGACTGCATTTTCTTACCGAAGGCATCTATCAGGACAAACTCGCCAATGCCAAAAAAGAGCGCGGCACGGTAACAATGGGCAAGCAGCTTGAAAAAGACGCTTTAATAGAGCAGACACAAAAAGAAGCTATTTCCGGAATAAGTCAGGGACTCAGAGATGAGCTTGAAGGCGGAGAATTTAAAATCACCGGCAACTATATGTTCAACGAAGGAATAAAAAAAGCCGAACAGGGCGAACAGTTGATCGAATCGGCACAGGTTAATCTTTCCAAGGCCGAATCACTTGAAACGGGTGCGAAAGAAAAGCTGTCTTTTGCATCACAGCTTAAGGAAAGTTCCAGCGCCAAAGAAACACAGGCACAGCAGGCTCTCAATGAAGTAAGCGGAGTCAAGGAAAAGGCTGAGTTGCTGCTGAAACAGGCGGAACAGCAGGATAAAGTTGCAGTTGAAAACAAAGCCAAAAGAGACGAATACTTTAAAAAAGGCGAAGCTATCTATATGCAGTCATACTGGCAGTATTATTCTGCCATGACATGCCCGATGGCAACATTCTTCTGCCCGTTCCCGATTTGGTTCCCAATGCCAATATTCCAGCCTAACGGCAACGGTATGACCGAAGGCATCAATCTTATGCAGCAGGGCGCACAGTTTGGAAATATCGCCGCCAATGCCGAAATGCAGGCCGCAGAGCTAAGAAGACAGGCTCAGGAAATACTCAGTGCAATCAACGGAAAGCTTGAGCAGTCCGAGGCGCTAAAAAAAGAAGCAAAAGAAGAACTGTCCATGGCAAACGGACTTACATCCGAAGCCCAGGAAGATCTTGATTCTTCATACGGTCTTAAACTTCAGGGCAAAAAAGACGCCGAACAGGGACAGACACTGGCAAAAGAAGGCATTGAAATGCGTCAGGAAGGCATAGGCCTGATTGATAAAGGTATTGCCCTTTCGGAAAATGGAAGAACATCACAGTCCGAACACCTTGCAGACTTCGGCGAAGCTCTTACAAAAGAGCAGAAACTCCTGAAACAGGAACAGGCTACCCTCGGCAGAATAAAAGGCGGAATGGCCCATGGAGACAGAGCAGAAAAGCTCCTGAAAAAAGGTCTCAGCAAATTTGAAAAAGGTTCCGTCATTGAACAGCTCGGCAGAATGGACGAGAAAGAAGGGATCGCTCTTCTGAGACTCGGTTGCAAAGAATCAAGAGAGGCAAGACTGCTTGAAGAAAAGGGACTTGGTCAGATACAAAGAGGAATAAGCACCACCAGAAGCGGTCGCGCTCTGGAAGCCGAAGGACTGGCAAAACTTGAAAAAGCGCAGTCAATGTATGGAGACGCCACGAGTTTACAGCAGCTTTCCAGTTTCCAGAAAGCAAGTGCCGAGGCTCTTAAAAACGAGGCTGAAAATATGATCCAGCAGGGCCGCGATATGCAAAGCGTAGGCAAGAGCTATACCGAAAGAGGCCTTGAATATCTTTCAGTAGCCGACGATCTCGAATCAGAGCTTCTGTAAGCAACAAAGTAACTTTTATAAAAAACTGTTTTAAAATTTTTAAGGCAGTTTTTTTATTTTGCCTTTTTCATATCCTTTATTAGCCAAAAACAGGATTCCGGATTATCCCGGACTAATTACTTTATATAGCAACTTGTAAAACTAATGCTTATTTTGGCTTTAGTTTTCTGGATTCCCGCCGGAGTTTATCCCGCGAAGGCGGAGACCAGAATCTTCATACGTCAAATCCGCAACCGCACATAAATGAAAACACACGTTTCAAATGGCATCACAACAAAATCTATAGAAAAGACATAAAAACGTGTGTATCTCATTGTTATGTTTTCATAACAATGACAGTTACTTGCTAATCTTCAAGGATACAGGCATCATATGACAGATAAGGAAAACAAATGCACAGACTGTGAACAAAACTGCTGCCGCAATTTCTTTATCATACTGGAAGATGTAAAAGACAAAGACTGGCTCCGCTGGCTTTCCTATCATAAGAGTGTCAGCATTGAAAACCTGCAAAAGAATAAAATACAGGTATGGTTCGACCTGCCCTGCGAGCATCTTACGGAAGAATCAACATGCGCGATATACAATAAACGACCGAAAATGTGCCGTAAGTTTAAATGTCCGAAACACGAACAAAACAACTCCTAAACCTTAAGTATAATTAATCTTTTGTAAAATATGAAAGGAGAGCGTTTATATGAAACTGCCCGAACAAAAACTCTGCGTATTTCTAACCTTCAACGGCAATGCCGAAGAAGCCATGCAATTTTATAAATCAATACTCCCTGGTTCACAAACCGAATCGCTGACACTTTTCGGAAAAGAAGAGCCCAATGGCGATGAAGGCAAGGTTCTCAGCGGCATTTTATCATTTGCCGGACAAAAAATAATGTTTATGGATATGCAGTCAGCATACCCGGCCCCGGCCTTCAGCTGGGCAACATCCCTTTTCATTAATTGCAAGGATGAAGCCGAGTTTGACGGTTTATTTGCCGGTCTGTCAAAAGGCGGTGCCGTAATGATGGGTCCGGAACCGGTTCTCCATATGAGAAAATGTACTTGGCTCACCGATAAGTTTGGAGTGACATGGCAGCTGGTTTGGGAATAAATCAGACCATCTGCGTAACCAAATCTTAAGTAACTCATCTAAATTTGCAAGAGAACAGAAAAGGAGTGAAATTTATGCAATTCGAACTATTTATCAATTTTGACGGAAATTGCCGTGAAGCCATGGAATTTTACGCAAAGATATTCAAATCGGAAATACAAAAACTGATGACCTATGGGGAAACGCCTGCAGACCCTAATTATCCGGTAGCGGAAGATGACAAAGACAAGATTATATATGCAGGTATGCAAATAGGCAATATGACTGCCATGTTTATGGATATGCCGTCCGGGATGCCGCTAACCAGAGGAAATAATATCAACCCAACTTTAAGTATGGAGGATAAGGAAGAAGTCAAACGCTTATTTAACGGCCTCAAAGATGGCGGTAAGATTGAAATGGAACTTCAAAAAACTTTCTTCAGCGAGCTTTACGGAATGGTTACAGATAAATTTGGAATTATCTGGCATATATTACATTACTCCCGAAAACAATAATTTTTGTCAAGAACTGTTTCGTTAAAGCAGCTTGCAATTATAGCAATTTCCCAAAATGTATCCGGATTTTCTCCAACAATAACTGTCTTAACGCTAAACAAACTGTTTTACCGTAGTCTGAATATATATATGTTTTGTAGAATTACTATAAGCTGTCATACTCTTGTCAGTTAAATGCAAACTGCTAAAGAAAATGGTTATTATTCTAATTTCAGTGGAGTTTACTAATTTATCTAAAGTCTTCTTTGGAAAAAGTCTGGTTCCATTGAGTGCCGGCATCGTTATTGATTTTGTCACTGATAATCTGCGTCAGCGGGTAGATAACACTGAAATGATCATACCCGTCCACAGCCATAATTTTTACAAGACCATTCCTGTTTGCCAATTCAAATTGTCTGAGACTGACGACATTTGACGGCAAAGAACCGCCTTCAAAAATAAATACCGGCGTTTTTATGGAATCAAGCCAGAAGATAGGCGAACGCATTTTTACTTCCTGTTTGTTTCTTACGTCAAAAACAAGATCCTCAGCTTCATAATTATCAATCTTTGCTACCGGTCCCAGAGAAAATACCGCCCTGAACTTATCGCATGCTTCGGCTGCCAGCAAAACAGTCGTTCCGCCGGTGCTGTGCCCTCCAAGATAGATCCGGTTTTTGTCTACAAAAGGCTGAGCGGCAAGATATTCATAAGCCGATAGAATATCATCCACTTCGCCGTAAAAACTCTCCATTTTACCGCTGTTCATATTACAGCCTCTAAATGAGGGATACATCGTAACAATGCCCTTTTCCCGGAAAACAGCAGCACTCTGATCATTTTCTTTGGCAGCGTCTTCCCAGCAATAGCTGCCGATAGAGCTGTCAAAACCACCGCAAACCCAGATAATTGCCGGATATTTTTTATTCTTTTCCATTGGAAAGCCGGAAATGTACGCCGCCATTTTTCCCAGGGCTGTTTCATAAGCCACAAGCTTCAGTCCCGAGCCTTTTGGAGGAACGGGAACCTCTTCGTCAGCCGTCCTG
The DNA here is from genome assembly GCA_031551355.1 of Candidatus Xenobia bacterium. Taxonomy (GTDB): domain Bacteria; phylum Vulcanimicrobiota; class CADAWZ01; order CADAWZ01; family CADAWZ01; genus JAVBNT01. The sequence goes on from JAVBNT010000026.1 coordinate 29,130, forward strand.
TTTTTTGCAATCACGGTTGAAAAAGTTCTTCTGGCCTCACTGAACGGTATTGAAGACCCTGTTTTTGTACAGGAGGCCATAAAAACAATACCCGCAAGTCCGATAACAAAAAAACGAAAACATTTGAAAGACATTCTCTTTACATCCTTATTATAAAATAAAATTCTATTTTTGCAGAATACGCTCAAACTCTTCCTTAGCACGTCTGACATCTCCATAATTTTTACTGTTATTGATAACATATTCAAGCTTTTCAATTGCATCATCATTTTTATTTTCCAAACCGTCAGCAATCGCTTCAATAATTATTGCATCAAGCATGGGAGCTGAAGTGCCCGCATCGCGGCAGATCTGTTCCAGGTCATTTCTAAGTGAGGCAATAATTTCTTTGGCAGCAGCCGGTTCTCCATGCGACAAGGCAAGTTCGGCATTCAAAATTCCAACCATACATTTGTTCATCGGCGAGGAATAAGTTTTTTTAAGCAAAGGTCCGGCGGCTTTCTCAGCCTCTTCCACGCGGCCAAGAAAATTGAGCGCGTAAAACTCACTGAGAATAACAAGATCTGTTGCAGACATGGTCCCGCTGTTTGATTCATTATTATTCAAATAAGGAAACAAACAGCGGGCGGCGGAAACAATTTCCAATGCAGTGACATAATCGGCTTTGGCGCTGTAAGCAAGTGAAAGCATACAGTAAAGAGAGCACTTGATGCTGGCAAACTGCGGAATATATTTACTCATAAAATTATAAATAGCAGCGATCTTTTCATCAGGATCATAAATAGCGCTTATCCGTGTAATTTCTGCCGATTGATTTTGTATATTAATAGTAACAACAGCAAGAACAGCAGCAAATACGATAAAAATTGCGGATCCCAAGCCAACATCAAGCCTAATCAACAAAAATGCTGATAAAAAAATCAAAAAAGCATAAATTAATGTTTTAATTTTTACCAGAAACTGCATTCGTCTAATCTGGTGCATTTGTAACTCCAATCAAAATCCATCAATAAAGAATCTGTTTTTTTTCGAAAACAGTATCGGCGGAAGATTTAGGAATGGACAACCTATAATCACACCGGTCTATTTTGTCCATCTTCAAACAGGCGGCAGTTCCTTCATCAGAAGTAGAAATCACAATTTGTCTTTCATCGTCCGATTCGATCTCAAATTCACGCTCCATAAACAAGGCATAACTTTTAACGATATAAACAGACTCCAGTTCTTCAAGGCGGACATCCCTCACAAATACTCCGTAATCCCCCATCTGAAAACCTTCATCCGCATCACTGCCGGACATAAGCCTATATATTCCCGAAGCAAGTTTTGCTGCCCGGTATTCTTTTCCATTCAATACGGCATACAAGCCGGATCTAATTTTCATCTGTTTCAAAAAAGCGGCCCGCTTCAGCACTGTAAACAGCTCTGAGTTTTTCAGTCCCGTCAGCAAAAATTTCAAAAATCTGCGCACCGTCATCCATCACGGCAAACTCCTGCAGCACCCATTCCGGAGAACCTGTACGGCCGTTTGTGCCCGTGGTAAACCCGGCGCCGCCAAACGGATAGGGATCTTTGAAAGTCCCGCCGTTAGCAACAGCTCTTGGAACAACAGCCCTTTCAATATTGGCGGCCTTAAACCTGATTACGGCATAACCGGGGGCATCCGGTCTAAAAGCCGAACCGGCATAGTCAAGCCTTAATCCATAATAATAATCTTCAACGGTAACATACTGCTTAACATCGGCACAAACAGACAAAAAACCCTTTGGAGCCCTGTATTTGCCGGAAAGATAGTTCTTCATATCATCCAGGGTAATCACTTTCTGCATCAGAGTTTCCGCTATTGGCCTTAGCTGGCGGCAGCGTATACGGTTTATAAGCGAAAGTTCCCGCTCCGACATATCCGCAGAGGATTTTGAACAAAGTAATGAAAAAGCTTCTACAGACAATCCTTCTTCTTCGGCATATCCGGAGATTGTATCAGAAAATCCGCCGCTCAAAGCACTCAGATAAGAAGAGTCATATAATATGGAAGCACACTTACCGGTTGGCTCACAGCAAAAAGCGTATGTAACAAAAGACAGTAAAAAAAGCAGAGTATAAAGAACTTTCTTTCCCATAAAAACACTCCCGTCTGATTTTTCAGGTATTAAAAACCATATTCATGTAAGGGGCCTGCTCAGTCACCGCAGGGAGCTCAAAGCCGTCAAAAAACTTAATCATCCCCATATAACGGCCTGAGGATGTGCTGCAGGGGTGTGTAATAAACGCTTTGCCGGACAACCCGCCAAGAAAAGCAAGCAAAGAAAGTTCGGCAGCGGTAGAAACGGTAAAAAGTTCGTTTACAGTCAATCCCTCATTATCGGAAAAAAAACAATATCCGCAAACGCCGTCTGCCGACAAACACACCGCACAGTCTTCGGTATCAAGAAGAATTTTCCAGTATTCTGCGGTTCTCGACAGATGCACCCTGTCTTTGAGTGAATTCTCATATATTGACGACATTTGCGCAATATCATCATAAACGGCAATACGGCAATTGGATTCAGCGGCCACCAGCGGAATTGACGATAAATCGCTTTTAAAATAAGGAAGATATCCAAGGCGGGCATAAAAGTCGAAAAGCGGCTCATTTTTTGGAACAAGTATTGATGCCGCCATTCCCCGTTTTTTCATCACAGTATGCGCCTCGTTTACGACTGCCGAAGCAATACCTTTGCCGCGATAATCAGGATGCGTCGCCACGGAAAAAACATACCCGCATTCAACAGGACCGTCAAATGTAAAAAGATTTGACGGAATTATATGAAGCATTGAGACAATACCTTCATTACCGGAAAAAACCAAAACATCATCGGGTACAAAACGCTCAAGGTAATATTTCAAAAAGGTTTCGTCGCCCGGAAAAGCCTGATTCCATAAAGAAGCTATTCCAGCCAAATCTCCCGGTGAAGCAGTCCTAATCATTATTCTCATCCTTTTTCCAGACAGCCGAATATTTCATCAGCAGCTCATGCGGATGGTATGAGAGCTTGGATTTCCTGAGTCCCTCTTTTCCCATATCGTCTTCTCTGTTTATATATTTAAAATCAAGACAATCGGAGGCAAAAAGCTTGTTTATCGCCTGATAAGCTCCGGTTATGCTGATATCAGCCTTTTCAAACTGAACGACAAAAGTATCTTCAGCAGCTTTTGTTCCCATAGAATAAGCAATTATATTATTATCAACTTTAAGTATTCCTCCTCTTGCCTCCAGAGCCTCAAACGATGAAAGCATTCTCTCGATCGCACAAATCTCTTCTTTAAGCATTTCATCCGCTTCATGCCGGACATGTTTATCATACCATCGGCGCTGATAATTCAAAACATCCTCTACATTAGCGGAAGACATCGGTTCATAAGCATATCTTCCGTAATACTCTTCAAAAAATCTATGTACAAAATTACGTTTTGAATGGTATTTTTTGCCCTTTAATTCCGCCAGATCCGCAGATAAATAAATATAATCGGCTTCGTCACGATCCTCTGAGTATAAAAACTCATCCGAAAAAACACTTTCGATCCTGTCGACCATATCATCGGTCAAACCTACCAAAAGCGGACGAACGTTACATTTCAAAGTATATTTGCGGATTTTATCCAGAGCCGCCGCTAAGTCTCCCTGCCCCAAAGGACACATAAAACCGAGACTGGCACAAAGGCCGCCGCTGATAAATAAAAAACCGTCTTCCACAGAAAACATCGTTTGATACAATGACTGCCATAAAAAAAGATTGGCAAAAGAACCATCGGAAGCCCTATAAGGGTATGTTTGCAAATATTTATCTATTTCCTGTTTGTCAGACAAAGTAACCGGCTTCATTTCTAGCATATAAATTAGTTTCTCCAATACTGTGAATAACCGAAAACATTCTTTTAGACAATATTTTTGTCCTTTAAAAAACGAATGAGGTAGGAAAAAAGTTTGAAAATATAAAATAATAATAACAAAACACTTATTGTTGCAATTATGAAAACTATTCCGAGAATAAAGGAGGCTGTAAAAGATATGGAACTGCAATTTAAAGAAGAAAAAATCGGGGAAATTCCAGTGATGATGGTTTATCAAAACTCTCCTCGTGAAGCGGCCAAAAAAGGAACAATACTTTTCTATCACGGTCTCCTGTCTAATAAAATGGGTTCGGAAAAAGAGCTGAGAAGCCTTGCCGACAACGGATTTCTTGTCGTATCCGTTGATAATTTCGGACACGGCAGCAGAAAAATTCACGACTACAATACGAGATTCCACTCGCATAATCCCGATTTTGAACAATGCTTTATACAGGCAATAGAACAAACAATATCAGAAGTTCCCGGGATTATTGATGAACTTTCCCAAGAAATTATATACGAGGGAAAACTGGGGATCTGCGGCATTTCCATGGGAGGATTTATCACCTACGGCGCCGCGGCGGCAGATAACAGATTCAAAGCCGCCTGCCCCATCGCCGGTTGTCCAAAGTGGAAAAGTGAAAACAGCGCTCACCGGAAACCTGAACGCTTTTTCCCTACGGCTCTGCTTGCGCAAAACGGAGGCAGCGACGTCTCAGTATGGCCCAAACCGGCAAGGGAATTCAATCAGGAGCTTCTCCCCTATTATGCAGCTGATGCGGACAAACTGGCGTATGTTGAATTTGAAGGCGAAGGACATTTTATGTCGGAACAGGGCTGGTATTTTCTGTGGGAAAATGTGCTGACCTGGTTTAAATATTTTATGTAATTTTTCATAGTTACATACGATTTGTCCTTTCCCATAAGTTGCTGCAGCAACTTATGGGAAAGGACAAATATCAATTAATAGAATAAAAGAACCTCTGAAAATTTTTCAGAGGTTCTTTTATTCTATGAGTTTTAGCTTAAGTTATTTCTTTTCAGCTTTTTTCTCTACTTTTTTGCCATCGGCGCATTTGCAGTCTTTATTGCATTTTGCATCTTTTGTGCATTTGCAGTCGGTTCCGCATTTACAGTCTTTGCTGCATTTGCAGTCTTTGGCAGCAGTTGTTTTGCCGTCTTTGCTGCATTTGCAATCTTTACAGGCAGCAGCTTTACCGTCTTTGCAGCATTTGCCGTCTTTCGGGCACTCTTTTCCGTCTTTACAGCATTTCGCATCAGTTGCTTTAGTGTCAGCCGCTTTCTGGGACACTGCCTTTTTGTCCGAGCCGCATTTATTGCAAGCCAAAAGGTTGGTATTGACCATAGCAAAAGCGAACATAACAAGGATAGCAGCAAACAATGTAATTTTCTTCAAAACGATTTCCTCCTGAGAAATTAATAATAAAGGTTCCTTTGTATTCTATAAAAAGCTTAAATACCCTTTTATTTTATTAAAAAAGATAAATGAATCTAAAAAATCATATTACCATAAATCACTTGACAATTCTGTTTACTTCAAAAATAGGCAGCAGTATCGAAATAACTACAAACCCGACAACACCGCCCAAAATTAAAATCATTGCCGGTTCAAAAAGCTGAATGAACAGGGACAATCGCCTGTCGGCTTCTTTCTCGTAAAAATCAGCGACGACATTCATCATTTTTTCAAGTTCCCCCGTCTGTTGACCCGTTTCCACCATATTGACAAGTAAAGGCGGAAAATAGCGGCTGAGGGAAGCAGAAAGAGACAATCCTTTTTCCACGCTTTTTTCGACTGTTACAAGCTCTTTTTCCAGTGAAACGTTATCAACAACATCTCTGGCCGACTCAAGGGCTTTTAACAACGGCACGCTTCCCCCGTGCAAAAGACCGAGCGTTCTCGACCATCTTGAAAGCATAGTATAACGGTAAGCCTGACCGACAAAAGGCATCGACAGTTTCAGATTGTCTTTAAATTTTTTCGGCACATATTTTATATAGCAATATATCCCGGCGGCAATAAGCAATAAAATTACGATGGAATAGTCTCTTAAAAAAGAGCCCATTGAGACCAGTATTTGCGTTGTCAGCGGTAATTTTTTATTAAAATTATCAAACACTTCCGTAAGCGTAGGGGCTATATAGGCAAGTATAAACATTACAAGCGCAGTGCTTGCCGTCATTATGACCATCGGATAAATAAGCGCACCGATAATCTTCTTTGCCGACTGCGACTCTTTTTCAAGAAAAGATGCATAACGCTCCAATATCAGCTCCAGATTTCCGACAGACTCCCCGGCGTAAGCCATTTTAACAAGCAGCGGAGGAAACATCTTATCGTTCGCCAGTCCTTCGGAAAAGCTCTTTCCCTCTTCCATTGCTGTTTTCAGACGCGCAAGAGATCGTCCCAGAGCCTTTGAGTCTACCTGGGTAATAATCGAATCAAGGGCGGAAACCATGGGAATCCCGGCGGCAAGAAGAGACGAAAGCTGAGTAAGCACAAAAGACAATGAGTCTTTTGAGACACTTGCCGAAGAATCCGAGGCGGTATCCAAATGAAGATCTTTCGGGTAAAGCCCTTTGCCTTTAAGACGGTCATAGGCTATTTTTCTAGAAGGCGCTCCCAGGAGTCCCGTAGAGAGCTTACCATTCTGATTGTAAGCTGTATATTCATAAATAGGCATATAAGAAGCACCTCATGGATCATTTTCATCATCTTAAATATTTACAAAAAATTTCTTCAAAAGCATAAATATACCTTTTACGAAATACGGAAGGAATGAAATGAATTATAGCAAATTAAGCAAATTATGATCACAGGAAAAAAAATAACACTAAAACCATTTGACGCCGAAGACTCGGAAAGACTGCGCGAATGGGCAAATCTCCATGAAATATGTTTTTCCGCTGATTTTTCATATCCGATAAATGAACTTGAACATCAGCACTGGTATGAAAAAATATCCGCAGACAGAACGAAGCTATTTTTTTCGTTTTACAACGGCTCTGAACACAAAGGATGTGTCTGGCTTGAATATATTGACTATGTAAATTCCAAGGCAAGAGTATATTCTGTCAGTTCTCAAAAGGAATCCCTGGCTTCGGAAGAATGGTCTGAAGCGATATATCTGATCACAAAATATGCTTTTTCAAAATTGAATCTCAATAAAATATACTGCGAGATACCTGCCGGAAATACCTTTTTAAAATCAATTTTTGAAAGAGGGGGCTTAAAACAGGAAGCAATTCTCATCGAAGAATTCTTCAAAAACGGAACTTATGAAAATGCCATCAGGTTCTCCGCTATACGCAGCAAGCCGGCATCTCAGCAGAATGCCCAGCAAAGTACTCCCGACACTAAACACGAAGTCCCCAGGGTTCAATGGTTTCAAACGACTAAAAATCTCAGAAACGACAAATAAAGTTTAAGGATAAAAAATGATTAATGAATTTGGCGGCTATCAACCTGTTATCGACGAAAGTGCTTTTATTCATGAAAGTGCGGTAATTATTGGTAATGTTGAAATAAAGAAAAATGCCGGCATCTGGTGCGGAGCGACAATCAGAGGAGACGTTGAAAAAATAACTGTCGGAGAAAACTCCAATATACAGGACAACTGTATTTTACACACAGGAAAAGGTATGCCTATGAATATTGGCAATAATGTTGTAGTCGGACACGGAGTAAACCTTCACTCCTGTACAATTGAAGATAACGCGCTCATAGGCATAGGCTCTATTTTACTTGACGGAGCTTATATCGGAAAAAATTGCATCGTGGCGGCAGGGAGCCTTGTCAGTCCCGGAAAAAAATTCGCAGAAGGAAAACTGCTTATGGGAACGCCTGCCAAAGCTGTCAGAGATATAACGGAAAAAGATATACACCATCAAAGAACCCTTGTAAAGGCTTACAGAGAACTGGCAAATAAATATAAAAAAACGGAAAAACATATAAATAAATGAGATTTCTTATAATATACGCGCTGATTTTATTATTGTTTATATCAATGTCAAATATGTTGACAGCACAATCGGACTATGCCCGTGATCAGGAGCCTGCTCAGGAAAACAATCCGCAAAGCGGGATAATCGAAAAAGCCGAAGCCCTGATAAAAAAAGAGACAGAACTGCTGTCACCGGAAGTTTTATTATACCAATACGTGGATGCGGATACAACGGAAAATATAATATTTGAAATACTGGCGGAAAACTCAATAAACGGCAAAATAACATTGGTTCAGGCATTTTCTCAAGGTTCCCTCAAGTATGATGAGAACAGAATACCGCCGCTGCTGATAAGTGATAAGGCATACGTCATCAGAGACAGAATATTGTCTTGCTGCGCCACAAATAAAGATCCCGTCCTAATTCCCTATGCACAAAATGCAATATATGACGATGATTACTATATACGCGCAAGAGCTGTATGGTATCTGGCAAAAATGGGTGCCGTAGAAAGCCTTCAGGAGATAGAGAGAGGCATTGCCAACGAAAGCGGATGGTGTGCACTCAGATTTGCCCAGTCTGCTATGCTGCTGGGAAGTGCCAATGCAAAAACTTTTCTTAAAAATAAGTCTTTGAACGTGGAAAATTCCAAAATACAAGCCTACGCGCTGTCAATGCTTCTTGAGGCCGGCGATTACTCCGCAATAGACCCGCTCGTCAAATTGTGCGGCAATTTCGATGACCGGGCTTCAGCAATATCGTATGAAGCCATTGCCAAATATTTACCGCAGGAAAAAACGGACATACTTGCCAGGGCTTTGGCTAAGGGAGATACGGTTTCATCGTGTATTATACTTGACCGGTTATCCGCTTTCGAAGAGCCGGAGAAAATAATAAAAAAAGCGTTGCCGGACAGCGATAAAAGAAAAGCGGCATTGCTGAAAGGCATCATCACCGATGCCGATAAGTCAGAGGAATCTTTTCTGAACGCCGTAAAATCAGACTACACTATTGAAATGACGGCAGCATCACTTAAACTGTCGGCTGCCATAAACCATCAAAACGGCCTCAGTCTTGCCAGAAAACTTATAGAAAAAAAACACAACCGGGCAATAACGGTACAATGTTTAGAAATAATCTGCAAATACGGAAATGAACAGGACTTGCTGTTGCTGTCGCCATTTCTGGAGCAGGAAGACACAGGCATTGCTCTCTGTGCCGCTGATGCCGTGCTTTCCATAAACAAAAAATCCACCGGCCTATAACCGGCAGATTCATTATTCAAAAAATATTCTCTATTTGTTATTTTAATTTTCAGGAAAATCCAACACAGCATCCTCACCGTTTATAGTGTATTTTAGCTGGGCAATAAACTCTTTCCACTGCTCCTGAGTTACATTTCCGCGTTTAGGCATCAGTCCCAGGCTAGTCTCCATTACCATTGTAAAAACCGCCTTTTCAAGCGAAGCACCGATGTCTCTATATGTAGTCATAGAGAAACAATAAATGGAGTCATCACTTAAAGGAAAATACGGAGGTATTTCCCAAAAAAGCTCTTTATGAAAGGCTTGCATCTCAGGAGAATCTTTAGCAAAACATCCTATTGTAAATATTTTGGCAGCATCATCAAATGAAGCTTTGAATTCAATTTCAACATCATTGTAAGCATTTTCCAAAGCAAGAATTGCTTCACCGATACAAGATTGTTCCATACAAGTCTCCTTCCATAAAAAATCAGCGATATAAAAAAAGCGTCTGACACAGACGGCATAAAAATAATATTTTATTTTTACATTGCACAATCAACAACAGCGACGCTCTATAAGCAGTTTATAGCTATAAATAAAGTTCCCCCACAGTGCCGCCATCCCAGAGAATTGAACCTGCACACGCAGGTGGGAGCGCCTCCATCCTTGTTTAAAAGGATTCCTGAAACCAGGCATTCACTAAAAAACAAGAGTCCAGCCCCCTATGTAAACTTATCGGCTCAACACACCATTAGGATAAAGCGAACACCGCAGGGAAACCTCACATACCTATGTTATCATATATAGAATGCCAATGCAATATCTTGACAAAAAGATTTTAACAGTTTATTAACATTTCGCTAAATAAATTATCACAAAAATGTAAATTAAAAACACCAACGCCATTTTTAAATAAAAAACATCGCCATATTGCATACTTTTTCCGCAATACTTGTCTCTGTAAAGCATTTTTGGCAATATTAAACATAATGTTTTTTCATACTGTCCTACCGAAGTTTACCAATGAATATACCGGCAGAAATTGTCATGCATAGAAAATCACAGCTCATAAATGAAAAATAATAATCGTCCGCATACACACCCGTGCCGCGCCCCCTGTTCATATAAAATCGCCAACAGAGTTTATCATCAATACAGTCTGTTTTCGTACACTAAAAAGAGCAGTCTTTAAAGACTGCTCTTAAATTCAAAACATTAAAACTCTTACTGCTGGCCCATCATCTGCATGGGATTCATTCCACCCATCATCTGCATTGGGTTCATGCCCTGCTGGCCCTGGCCGCTAAGAAGCATCTCTACCATCTGTTTTGTCTGATCCGAAACCTGACCACCCTGGTTCTGGCAAGCTTCCCAATCGGTTTTCAGCTGGGTCATCGGATCCATCTGTTGCTGACCCTGCTGCTGGCCGGCTGCACCCGCCTGATTCATTCCGCCCATCAGTCCACTCATAGCATTACCGGCTCCACCCATAATTCCGCCGATTGCTCCCATTGCTCCGCCTTGCTGCTGCTGGCCGCCCATCATCTGCATCGGGTTCATTCCCTGCTGCTGACCGCCCATCATACCCTGAGCCATAACTGCCATACAATCCTGCTGAAGTTTCGATTCCCAATCTATCTGCTGATTACTGTCGGATATCGGAGATGAGTCCTGAGCCTGATTTACAGGATTCTGATTGTTGTTACTGTTGCATGGCTGTCCGGACTGTTGTGCATCCTGACCCTGCTGATTCTGACCGGCTTCCTGTCCTTTACCGCACTGTTTGCCTTCTTTATTGGCCTGATTCTGTTTCAGTGCTTCCAGTTCTTTTTTAAGAGCATCTATCTGCTCCTGTTCTTTGGTCTTTCCTCCCTCTTTGCCTTCCTTGGTCTCTTTACCTTCCTTGGCTTCTTCGCCTTCCTTGGTTTCTTCAGGTTTTGCGAGAGCGTTTTCGTCTTCTACATCCTGGGAGAAGTTAGTCTTATCACTTGTATCTACAGCAGCAGTTTCCTGCGCTGGGGCTGCTGATGTTTCTTGAGTTGCCGGGGCTGATACTGCCTGTGTGGAAGCAGCCGAAGTCATTGATTGATAACTGCTGATACCTCCGCCTGATGATCCTATTGCACCAATGCTGTCTGACATAATTTAAAATCCCCTTTCTAAATAAAAATTTTCTTTTAAAAATTTACAGAGTATGAAGCTTTTAAAATCAATAACAAAGCTCTACTCTCTTCATCTACCATTATACTAACCAGTCTGCCCGCATCCAATAGGCTGTATGTTAAAAAATGGTAAATATTGTTAAAAAATGATTGCTGTTATTTTTTATTTTATACATATTCCCCAATATAGATAGTCTCAGAATATAACATCTAAGGCAAAATCAAATAAAAAGCAATATCATAAGCGTTAACCAATAACGTTTTTTCGTTATTCCAAACAAAAACATATTATTTGTATGGCTGCAGCAATAACGAAAAGGGGCTGCGTGCTAACGGCGGCCCCTTTTATATATGATAAAAGATAATGTTCAGCGCCTATAGGGCGCCTAATTCCGGCATTTGCCGGACAAACATAATCAAGAAAAATCGGGGAAAACTGTGAGAGAATATTTTTAAGAGCACAGAATCAACTGTTTTTACCGATTTTGTGTCGTGGGGAGTGGTGCGAGTAAAAAAACCCCAATCAAGACAACCGGGTTAAAATGTTTTTTGGGACCAAAATAAAAGGAAAAAAAA
>JAVBNT010000018.1:0-45036 GCA_031551355.1 Candidatus Xenobia bacterium
AAACGCAATCAAATTGACTATGAGTCATATAATTCCCTCCGACTCAGGATTCCCGCACGAGAAATTTTATGCTGTTTGTAGTCAGTTTGGTAGTCTTTCCTGTATGCGTCCTTTGCCGACTAAACACGCCCCTATGTGAAACTGTTTGCTTGAGTCTGTTTTAGGTTACGATATAGGGGCCCCCGCGTTTAATCGGACTGCAGGATCGCCCACAGGAAAAAGACCTGACTGGAGTTTATCCCGCTATAAGAAAAAAACAACGTCATTTTAGACAAAAATTTCGTCTCGAAAATTTGTTCATAAAACGGCAAAATTTAGATGCCCTTAAATATATGCCGGGGATATTAGGTCTTTAGATTTAGACTCACAATCTGATAAGTTGCTTTTGTTTGGTTGATTTTTTGTCTATCGCGGGAGGAAGCGGGCCCCTTAAGGAAGCAAATTCTGATCTGATTCCATCAAAATGCATGTCCGAAGCGACGGAGCGGAAGCGTAGGAGTGAGTTCGCATTTTGTCTCTTGAATTTGCTGAGATTAAGGTCGATTCCGGAGCGTCTTCGCAAAAAATCAACCAAACAAAAGCGGTCTGCGGGAAGGGATGAGTTGTATGTAACTTATCAAAGCTTACTAAAATGTCTGTTGTTAGACAAAGTAAGCGTCTCATGCGTGAATCCCGCACACTAAATGTACAAATATAGACAAATTGAAGTTAGATACCCTTAAATATATGCCGAAGATATCGGGCTTTAAAATTATAAATGCAATAAATTTATCAGTGTCATTTTTATTATTTGTTAAAAAGGTTTTGACTTGATAATTTGCAAATCAAATATAATTGATATATAATAAATATTTGCCGCCGGAGCGGTAATCAAATATATACTTACCCATTACCATAAAACAGATTAACAGAGCAAAACAACCGCAATGCTAAAAACACTGCTAAGCCGCATAAAACAATATAAAAAAGCCGCCATCCTCACACCCGTTTTCATGTTGGGAGAAGTATTCATGGAAGTGCTGATCCCTTTTCTGATGGCAAGTCTTATCGACAAAGGCATTACCGCCGGAAACCTCAGCTACATAGAGAGAATGGGAATTGCTCTTCTTTTGGCAGCACTTTTGGCTCTGCTGTTCGGTTCACTCAGCGGCGTTTTTGCCGCCCGCGCCTCAGCCGGTTTTGCCCATAACCTCAGACAGGATATGTTTTATAATGTGCAAAACTTCTCGTTCTACAATATAGACAAATTTTCAACCGCCAGCATTATCACAAGAATGACAACCGATGTTACCTACGTACAGAACGCCTTTCAGGTTCTCATACGGGTTGCCGTAAGAGCACCGGCAATGCTGATTTTTTCACTGGCAATGGCTTTCAGTATTGACATACCTATTTCCCTGATATTTCTCGGAGCTATTCCGATATTGGCAAGCGGCCTGTTTATAATCATCACAAAAGTACACCCTATTTTCAGACGTGTATTCGAACAATATGACGAGCTTAACAATATCGTTCAGGAAAACCTGCGCGGTATCAGAGTTGTAAAAACATACGTGCAGGAAGAATCGGAAAAAAAGAAATTTGCCGTAATTTCCGATGATATTTACCATGAATATTCCAGAGCCGAAAAAATAATCGCTTTCAACGCACCACTGATGCAATTATGTATGAACGGCTGTATTTTGCTGATATCCTGGATTGGCGCGCGGCAGATAGTCTCCGGTTTAATGTCTACCGGAGAGCTTATGAGCATGATTGCCTATTCCATGCAGATACTAATGAGTCTGATGATGCTTTCATTTGTATTCGTGATGATCATCATATCGCGTGCCTCCGCAGAGCGCATAACGGAACTTCTTAATGAAAAAACAGATCTCGCAAACGCTGAAAATCCGGTTACGGATGTCAAAAACGGTTCCGTTTCCTTTGAAAACGTCAATTTCAGCTATACAAAAGACAAAGATAAATTTTGCCTAAGCGATGCAAATATAGAAATAAAATCAGGAGAAACCGTAGGCCTAATCGGCAGTACCGGCAGTTCAAAAACAACTTTAATCCAACTGATCCCCCGGCTTTATGATGCAACCGAAGGACGGATACTTGTCGGCGGGATCGATGTTAGAAATTATGATATTGAGTCGCTGCGCAACCAGGTTGCCGTAGTTCTTCAGAAAAACACGCTGTTTTCCGGAACCGTAAAAGAAAACCTTAGATGGGGAAACAAGGAGGCAAGCGATGAAGAGCTGACCAGATGCTGCAAACTGGCACAGGCCGACGAGTTCATAAGATCGTTTCCCGGCGGTTATGATTATCATATAGAGCAGGATGGCTCGAACGTGTCAGGCGGCCAAAAACAACGACTCTGTATTGCCAGGGCATTGCTTAAAAAACCAAAAATCCTCATTCTTGACGATTCTACAAGTGCGGTAGACACGAAAACCGATTCCCTGATACGCAAAGCCTTTAAGGAAGAGCTCCCCAATACAACAAAGTTCATCATTTCGCAGCGGATTTCATCGGTAATTGAAGCCGATAAAATCATTGTGATGGATGGCGGTAAAATAAATGCCGTGGGCACACATGAGGAACTATTAAAAACAAACCATATCTACAGTGAGGTTTACAACTCTCAGATGCAGGGAGGGGATTTTGATGAATAAAACCGTGCCCAAAAGCGAAACGGCCAAACGCCTGCTTTCATATATCACAAAAAACCACAAGGGACCGCTTGCCGCTGTGCTTTTCTGTATCACAGTGAACGCCGTTGCCAACGTAGCCGGAGCAATGTTCATAAAAAGACTGGTTGACGACTACATCTCCCCTATGCTGCTGACCGCAGATCCGGTGTTTACAGGACTTATCAATGCTATATTTATTATGGCGCTTATATACCTTACCGGAATAATAGCTATATTTATCTATAGCCGTATGATGGTCAATATTTCTCAGGGCGTGTTAAAAAGTATCCGCGACGATATGTTTTCGCATATGCAGTCGTTGCCGATAAAATATTTTGACACGCACACTTACGGAGATGTAATGAGCCTGTACACAAATGACACCGACACTCTGGACATGATGATTGCCCAGAGCATCCCCCAGGCATTGTCCTCAGTAGTGACAATCATATCCGTAACGTTCGGCATGCTTTTGCTCAGCATACCGTTGAGTATCCTGACTTTTGCATGCGTAGCCGTTATGCTGCTGACTGTGAGAAAAATAGGCGGCAGATCGGCTGTATATTTTTCGGCACAGCAGGCGGCAATCGGCAAGATCAACGGCTTTATTGAAGAGACTATAAACGGCCAGAAAGTCGTCAAAGTCTTCTGCCATGAAGATGAGGCTAAAGCCGATTTTGACAAAAAAAACGACGAGCTATGTAAAAATACCACCTCCGCCAACACTTTTGCCAATATAGTAATGCCGGTAATATCAAACCTCGGCAACGTTCAATATGTTTTGATTGCCGTAATCGGCGGCACGATGGCAATCAAGGGAGTAAGCGGCGTAACATTGGGAGCGATCGCATCGTTTCTGACGCTGTCCAAAAGCTTCAGTCAGCCGATTGCCCAGATCTCACAGCAGGTAAATACCATCATAATGGCGCTTGCGGGTGCAGAACGTATTTTTGCCCTGCTGGATGAAGAAACCGAAGCCGACAGCGGCTACGTGACGCTTGTAAATGCAAAATATGAAAACGAAAACCTTATCGAATGCCGGGAACATACCGGTATGTGGGCCTGGAAACACCCGCACGTAAAAAAACAGACTGTAACTTTCACCGAATTAAAGGGAGATGTAAGTCTTTTCGACGTTGATTTTAGTTATAACGATGAAAAGCTCGTTCTAAAGAATGTTTCCATTGCGGCAAAACATGGGGAAAAAATAGCGCTTGTAGGAGCTACCGGAGCCGGTAAGACGACAATAACAAATCTACTCAACCGTTTTTACGACATCGCCGACGGCAAAATAAGGTTTGACGGTATAAATATAACTAAAATAAGAAAAAGCGATCTCAGGGACTCTATGGGCATCGTGCTTCAGGATACTAACCTTTTCACAGGAACCATATCGGACAACATACGCTACGGCAAACCGGAGGCTACACAGGAAGAAATTGTTGCGTCGGCAAAACTTGCCAATGCCCATGATTTCATTACGCGGCTTCCCGAAGGATATGACACTGTAATATCCGGCGACGGCAGCAATCTGTCACAGGGGCAGAGACAGCTTATTTCCATTGCCAGAGCAGCAATAGTAGATCCGCCGGTAATGATTCTTGACGAAGCCACCTCAAGCATTGATACACGCACCGAGGCAATAGTACAGAAGGGTATGGATATGCTGATGCATGGACGCACAGTATTTGTAATTGCCCACAGGCTGTCTACCATTCATAATGCCGATAAAATAATTGTAATGGATCACGGACAAATTATCGAAACAGGCAACCATGAGTCGTTGATGAACGAAAAAGGAAAATACTACCAGCTCTACACCGGCTCCTTCACAGCCAAAAGGTAGTCCGCGGCTTTATACCTGCAGAAGATTCGACATCACTTCACATGTCTTTACATAGCACTTGTGAAGATCATTCAAATACATCTTTGCATAATCATAATGTCCCCTCTTCAGGGTTTCACTCAGGGTACCCGCATAAGCCGCCAGGCTGGGCAATGCAAAATCCTGTGATTTCTGAACAAGTATTCTGGCGATGCTGTCGGCCTTAATATAGTCTCCGGAGTCCATCGCCGATTCAAGTTTGCCATAAAAATCACTTTGTATAAATTCATTGCAAAGTATCGCCAGGGCAATATTATTATTGTCATGCATATCCAGAGCCATTTCATAGTTGAAATAGCTTTTATCAAAACCGATATCAATAATATTGGGCTTAAATGTCGCCGTCTTTATGGTAGGGAGCTTGCCTGATTCCGGATCTCCGTAGTTGACAAGCGAATTTATCACCACAACCATTTTATCAACGTCAACCGGTTTGCCGATATGAGCGTCCATTCCTTCGGAAAGACTGCGCTCAACATCTTCCTTGAAAACATTGGCGCTCATTGCAACAATGGGAACTTCGGAAAAAGGCTTATCCATCGCCCGTATAAGGCGTGTCGCCTCATAACCGTCCATAACCGGCATCTGTATATCCATAAGTATAATATCGTATTTCGTTTGAGTTGCTTTTTCAACAGCTTCCTTACCGTCACATGCATCTTCAAAAACAATCCCCGTTTCCGCTAAAAGTTCGTGGACGATAATACGGTTTAGCTCAACATCATCGACCAGCAGAACTTTCTTATCCTTAAAAATACCGCCTATATCTTCTATTTTAAAATCTTCTATTTTTAAATCGTCTTCTCTGGCAATAGGCAGATCTAAATCAAAAGAAAATGTCGAACCTTCGCCATACTTTGTCTCAACAGCGATATCGGAGCCCATAATATTTATAAGTCTTTTGCTGATCACCAGGCCCAAACCGGTTCCGCCGTATTTGCGGGTAATCGTTCCGTCAGCCTGGACAAAAGGACTAAAAAGTCTGGCAAGCTGATCTTCCGTTATGCCGATACCTTTGTCGGACACTGAAAAATGAAGATTGACGCTTCCCTTACTTTTGGAGTTCATTTTTACTGTGACCGACATCTCACTGTCTTTAGGCGTAAATTTTACGGAATTTGATAAAAAATTCAAAAGAACCTGGGAGATACGCAGGGAATCCCCTATCAGGAAAGGCGGAATACCGGCATCAATCTTAACCGCCAGCCTGATATTTTTTTCCTTAACCTTAGGCTCGATCAAAACAGCTATTTTCTGAATCATATTGGATACGGAAAAAGCACCGAGATTAAGCTCCAGTTTACCCTCTTCTATTTTCGATAAATCAAGAACATCGTTGATAAGGCTGAGTAAATGATTGGACGACAATTTTATTGTTTCTATACACTCTCTGAGCTTATCCACACTGTCGGTCTTATCGGTTATCTGAGTCATACCGATAATAGCATTGAGCGGAGTGCGCATTTCATGGCTCATACGCGACAAAAACTCGCTTTTGGAACGGTTTGCCGCTTCGGCGGCAATTCTGGCATCGTTCAAATTATTCTCAAGTTCCTTTTGAATGGATATATCCACAAACGTGTCAACAAGATAATCCTTATTATCAATATTTATCCATGTACCGGTCTTTATGATCGGCAAAAAACTGCCGTCTTTACGCTGCAAAAACCTTTCTCCCAGTAAAACCTGTTTGTCACGCTCATTCACATGCGGACAAAGATCGGGATTTTGATGACAAAGGATATCAAAACATTTCTTGCCGACAATCTCCTCAGACTTCATTTGCAGCAATTCTTCCGTATACTGGTTGACCATCTCAATAATGTTTGTTTCCATGTTAATCAAAACGATGCCTATTTTTGAGGAGTCAAGCACTTTCTGAAACAACTCGCTACTTTTTTTCAGACGTTCATTCATTTTGGTAAGTTCATTCACATCGCGCATAACGGCAACAGTCCCGTATTCCTCGCCATTAGGACCGTACAAAGGAAAAACGGTCATCTCAACTTTAATCGGGCTGCCGTCTTTATGCTTGATATAACTTATACCGGTCCAAAAGCCCTTCGCAAAAACGGAGGGCTGGATAAATTCCTTGGCAATATCATCAGCCTCTTTGGTATGCAGCTGTTCCGTTGTCGTTATATCCGGTCTTTCATCCGGAGAATATCCCATCATCCTGTAAGCTGCCGGATTAAAATAAATAATTTTCCTGTTGGTATCGGCTATGGAGATAAAGTCTGTAAAACTGTCAATCATAGAAGCCTTGATGCGATTCATGTAAGCATCACTAAGATGATCTGCCATAAAATTCTCCCTAAATGAAACTGCGTTTATTAAGTCAATAGAAAATAAATCTTTTGAAGACATTATACTGTTAAAACGAATTAAAAACAAGCAATTACAGTTGAAATAAAAAAGGGGAGAACTGCAGCTCAAATGAATTATCTAAACAAACATAAAAATGGAACATTAGTTTATGAAAGAAACGGAAAAATATAAAAATATAAAATATTTTGTGCTTGCGGTAAGCTCTATCGCCGCATTTCTGACACCGTTTATGGTTTCCTCAATGAATGTAGCCCTGCCGACTCTGCAAAAAATATTTAAGGCCAATGCAGTGCTGCTGGGAATGATAGAAAACATCTATATGACAACGACACTTATAACCCTGATACTAACAGGCAAACTTGAGGAAATTTACGGCTGTAAAAAAATATTTATTGCCGGAACAGTTATTTTTGCCGGCGCAAGCCTCGGGTGCGCAACGGCACCCTCTATATATGTTCTTTTGCTGATGAGAGCCCTGCAGGGAGTCGGCGCATCATTTCTGATGGTCTCAAGCATGACATTAATTGTTTCCGTTTTTCCGGCAAATGAAAGAGGTATGGCACTGGGGATAAACTCTGCCGCCATCTATGTAAGCTCATCGGCCGGTCCTTACCTAAGCGGACTGATTTTAATGAAACTCCCCTGGCATACAATATTTTCAATACCGGCAATGGTATCAATCATGGCGTTTGTAAGCAGCAGCATTGTATTAAGAAACATAGATTTGGGGAAAAACAGGCAAGACAAAATAGACGGCAAACAATTCCTGCTTTACGCCGCGGCGATAATCCTGGTCGTAATAGGCTTATCGGAAATAGTCAGCCTGCACGGAATATTGATGACAGTTACCGGGACGGTAATGCTGGTTATATTTATCAGGCGGGAACTTAAATCTCCGGATCCCATTCTTGATCTGTCGCTTTTTCTGACAAATAAAGTTTTTGCCTACTCGTCCGCTGCATCATGCCTGAATTATATGTCGGTCATGGGAATAGGTTTCCTGCTGAGTATCTTTCTTCAGTATATAAAAGGGTTTTCACCGTTCCAGGCCGGACTGATACTGCTGACGCAGCCATTGGCACAGGCGGTAGTATCTCCTCTGATGGGCAAACTTTCCGACAGGATACAACCGCGCTATCTGGCTACGGCCGGAATGATATTTATCGTCACGGGCCTGCTGGCACTGCTCCCCATAACCCCGTCATCACCGGTAACCCATCTGCAGCTGGTACTTGTTATTCTCGGAATTGGCTACGGCCTGTTTGCCGCACCCAACACCAATGCCATTATGAGCAGCGTAAAGCCCGAACAATATGAAATGGCTTCCGGCATGGTCGCCGTCATACGCTCACTCGGTCAACTGGGCGGAATGACGATCAACACCCTCGTAATCGCCATTATTCTCGGAAAAATACAACTGGGCCCCCAACACACTGAACTGATTATGAAAACAATGAAAACATGCCTGACAATATTCACCGTAATATGCAGCTGCGGCATATACTTTTCCTTTTCAAGAGGTAATATAAGGGAAAAGAAACAGGCTTAAGATTTAATTCTGTCTTAATTAAAAAAGGGCACCGCGTTTCTTTCTTTGAATGCAATGCCCTTTTAATCAACCTATGTGATAATATTTACTGTCTTACAACTTTATCCCCGGACTTTACAAGACTTGAACCGTATTTATTGTTCGAACCGGGACTGTTCTTTTTTCCCATAATCTTGCATTCGCTTGATTTTCTGCCGGCATTAGTCACTTTCAGTTCGGCAACGGTTTTGTCTATTTTCATGGTTCTGCCGGTTTTCGGATCCTTTATCCGCTCGCTTCTGACAACATTAAGAACATCACCATTAGCCAGACCGTCTCTGGAAGTCAGATTTACATAGACCTTGTTATTGCGATCGACTTGAAGAATGTAACCTTCAAGCTGACCTGATATACCGGAGGAAGACGTCGTCTGAGAGGTCTGAGACATCGGTTCATAGTTCAGCTGCAGTCTGTCCAGCTGGGAAAAAAGGTCCAATGACGCCTCATAAACACCCTTGCCTATTACCGTGGAAGGAGTTCCGTTAACATAGGACTCATTACCGGCATAAAGGGAATTTATTGACGAGGCGGGAAAAGTAATCTCTTTTCTTGACGAAACGCTGCTCACCAGTTTACCTGTGCTTACTTCCAAAATATCAAGCGAACAGAGCATACGGATCCTGCCATCCCCCCTGTTGCCGATACCAATCTTTATATCGCCAATCGGAACATTTATACGGCCGTTATCGACAAGCTCAAACTCACCTACATTGCCGACAATCACATATCTGCCGCCTATCGAGCCGCCTATTTTCATCGCGTCCTCGGTAGACAATACTTCAGACTTGTAATATTTGCCCGTAATCGAACCGGCACGTCCCCTGTCAACGGTCATAAATCTCGAATCTGATGACAATCTTGAACTGAGAGCATTGAAAAATGCCTGCCCGGGTTCAAAATCACTGCCCCATTTATACTGAATCCACCAATTTTTTACATTTTGAGATGTTCCCACCGGCAGCAGCAATGCGGGTCTGGCATCCTGCCCCCAAACAGAATGGGACAACAAAAAAACAAAAGACAAAACAAAAATAATTTTTCCCAGATTTTTCATAGAAAGCTCCTCTCTTTTACAATGCCATATACAAGCTATATATTTTTACACTCAAAGTGTATATGTCATTATATCAAAAAAAAATACATAGTTCAAATAAAAAAACACCGAAAATCGACCATTCCATGGCCATTACCACAAGAATACAAAATACTATTTTTCAGCATTTTCCCCTTCAGATACAGACTTACGCTCCTTTGCAGAAAAACCATACCTTCTGTAAAGAGACAGAGCGGCTTTCCAATCTTCGCCGACCCATATATTATGTGAAGGGTCTTCCTGCAAATAAAATACAAGTCCTTTAAGGCCTTTTTCCGGATGAGTTTTTTGCTCATAACGGGAAGGATACTGAAAATTACCTGAATATGTTCTTCCGGATTCAATTCTAAAATCATAATTTACGTCATAGAAAGAGGCACGCTTGTCCTTCTGAAAAGCGGTTTTAATAATTTCTCCGCTGCTGGCAAGACCATCAATAAAAATAGGCCTGACATATGAAACATCTTTTTTAAGAATGGAAAGAAAAAATAATCCCTGAATAAAAAAAAGCGGCGTCAGTATGAAAGGAAAAAATACAAACTGAAATTCATATGAAAGAGGCGACATCAAAAGCGTCATTTTCCATGCCTTGCTCATTGAAGGATCTTTTTTAGAATAGCGTACAGGTATCGTCTGACCATCGGTTATTTTTTCCCAGTTAAAGCGTCCGGCCTCCGAAGAACTGCGGTAAATAGTGCCGGCTCCATCCTTGAATGAGTAAACGACGGAATACCGGGAAAGTTTATTGTCATTAGGCCGGAAATGTTTTGAGATAACAGTGGCTTCCGTTTCCGCCGAGCCGGAAATAAAAACAATTTCTCTCATATACTGGACAAACAGAAAACCAGGCAGAATAAACGAAAGTATAACTATAAAAAAAAGATTGGCATTTCTGGCAATATACCTGAAATAAAATTTTGCATTGGAGATACTCTCCCTGGCAACCGTATTTTTTTTATCCATCAAACCCCTCCCCAAATATCAAAAAGATGCACTCTTATAGGCAAAAGCATTGTGTTTGTGTATTGATTCAAATGCCTCACATTCAATTTCATAAAAATTAAGACCGTCTATTTTTTCAACATATAAAACAACATCTCTAACAACATCTTCAACAAATTTAGGATTTTCATACGCCGCTTCGGTAACATATTTTTCATCCGGCCTTTTCAGCACGGAAAATAGTTCACTGCTTCCCAGACGTCCGATATCGGAAGCCAAATCTTCAAGCCATATATGATCTTCACGCTCATATCCAAGATTAAGACGGACAACAGCCCTTTGGTTATGGGCTCCATGATACGATATTTCCTTGCTGCATGGACAAAGGGTGGTGACAGGAATTTCCATGAAAAGGAAAAAACGAAATTCTCCGTCATAAATCCCCTTAAAGGAACAATTGTAGTCAATTACTCCCTTAAGCTCACTTACAGGAGCGGATTTTTCAATAAAATACAGGAATTCCATCTCAAACTCCGCCCTTTTGCAGCCCAATACGGAAGAAGTTTCCAGTAAAATCTGTTCTATCTCTTTACTTGACATATTTTTCCTGGACCAGACGTTGAGGATTTCCATAAAACGGCTCATATGCGTTCCCTTAGTCTCGGCAGCCAAATCGGCACAAAGAGAAACATTAGCACAAACCTGTTGATATCCGCCTGCTTTTTCTAATATAATAAAAGGCAGGTGTACATTTTTTACGCCTACTTTCTGAATTACGATATTTCTGGAATCAGATAAACTCTGTATATCTTTCACAAAAAACTCCTGTGCTATAAATTTATACGGAAAGTAGTATAACATTAAATATGTATAACTGACAACAAGCTCAAAACAGTAGAACAAGGAGGACATTAAATGAAAAGCAGCTTTAAACCGGTATTTATTCTCTTTTTATTCATTTTAGGCACAGCAATTGCCGGATGCTCCGGGGGCGGAGGCGGAGGTTCGGTTTCTTCTTCGTATGTATCTTCGGGAAACACACCTTCACCCAATCCGACCCAGACAAATACAGCCTCATCACCTTCAATAACAAGCATGAACCCGTCCGCCGTCACTCTGGGAGCATCGGGAACAATACAGAACAACGTCACTATTTACGGCAAAAATTTCGGCACGGGCACCGGCAGCGTAACAATTGACATTCAGGCAAAAGAAATGGATGAACCCAAGGCAGCCGCGTCATGCAGCGTAGTTTCATGGAAAAACACGCAAATTACCGCGAAACTGCCGGCAAACACCGCCGCCGGAACATATAATTTATATGTCACCTCATCAACGGGAGTGAAATCGGCAGCCGTTATAATGACTGTCGCAGCATCTGATTCACCACTGCCAATGATAACGTCAGTAGAACCGTCTGACGGAATAAACGCCAATGCCGGCCTGCCGCAAATAACCCTAAACGGCAGCAATTTCGGAACAAGCAACGGCAATGTCTTTTTGGGAGTAGACAGCACACCAACAGCAGCGCTTAACGGAGCAGTCTGGAGCAACACAAAAATAATTATTCCCTCACAGGTAACACAAAGTATGTTAAATAAATCCAGAGCCTATTTCCAAGTAAAAAATGCCTCAGGAGTCTCATCCAACACCGTAAGTCTCGGTATCACCACAACTTCAACTCCGGTCGATGATGGAGATACAAAAGTATACGCAATGTTTACGGCCAATAAAGGCGGCAATCTCCTTGCCAGCGATAATGACGCCACTGAGTTAAGAAATGCTTTGGCTTCAGGAACGGCAAATTCCGTGTGGAACGGAGCAGACTCAACACTGCTGTTAACGCCTTCGGCAACCAAAGCGTCCACAATAAGCAAAATTAACGAGATCGCCGGCAAAGCCGATGGTAACGATATTTTCCTTTTCTACTATTCTGGCCATGGAAGCGGCGGTTCATTCAATACAATTTCTCCCTCGGAATTGTCAGCAGCCCTTTCACGGATAAACAGCGGCACCAGAAAAATAGTTATCCTTGACTGCTGTGACAGCGGCATGGCGATCGCCGGATTACAAAACGTAAGCAATATTACAATACTTGCCTCGACAAAAACATCAGGAGTAGAGGATGCCCAGGAAGGCAGAATCAGCACTAATTACTTCTCAATGGATGCACATTCAATGACCCACTACTCCCATGATCACGGATATCTTACATATTTTCTGCTGCGCGGATTTGGCGACAACGGCAATACGATGGGAGAGGCGGCTTCCGGCAGCAAGGTAATGCTCTCCGGCATTATTGATTATGCCTCTATACAAACAAAAAATTATGCAACCTATCTGGGTCTGAGTCAAAATCCGTCAACATTCACCAACTCCGACGATTTTATGATTAAGGGAAAATAAAAATTTTCAGCAATGGGGGCTGTCGTGCTAACGGCGGCCCCTTTAACATGGAATAAAAGATAACGGTCACCGGGCTTAGCCCGGCAAAACCGGTTTTGCCGGTTCAAATATAATTGTAAAAATGGTGAAAAATTAAGAAAAGAATAGCAAAAGGCTATAAAGCAAGCTATTTTTCGCCATTTTCTGTCGTGCTAAGTGGGGCTAGAAAGGCCCACTTAGCACGACAGAAAATGATACTATATAAGCGTAATCTCATCATCCAGATGAAGGTTACGCTTATCTTCATTAATAATGGGAAAAAGTGGTCTGGTGAGCGGCCCCTTGGGCTCTGCACCCGTAAATCCTGTCAGCCGCCTTTCTTCGCTTAAGCAGGTTGAAAACGCTTCTCGCGTCTTTCGCGTAGAGAAATGAGGGAAACATTTTTATTGCGCTTGTATTGCCGTGCTGAATAATTTTTTACATATTTACTATGCAGGGGTAAAAGCCAATTGTACCGGTTCGTAATAAACGGAAGAGTGAGCGGAGGTTGGAGGATAGCCTGCCGGAGGGCTTGGGCACCTGTTTTGGTCTGTTCCTAAAGGATTCGAAGAATTCCCGCTGTTTGAGCGGTAAATGCAGAGACGGTCTCCGACCGGCTCGGAATGTGCGAGTTCGGGAATTCCCATATTTGGAACAGACCAACTAACAGGTCAAGCCCGCAGATCGAGATATCAGGAAACCTTGGCTCACTCGGCACAGTCAAGCTCGTAGGTAGTATTTCTCTTTGACGAAAAAACAGAGGCCGTTTTTCAACGTCACCTCTGTTTTCATATGTTCATTTTTCTGCTATCTTATTATCTTTGTTTGCTTTTTGCTTTTCGATTTTCTCTTGACAACACATTAGCAGGTCTTTTATATTTTCCGGAGCCATAAAAACGAATATGATTTTAGCCCATAAAATAGAGTTGCCGCGGAACACCCATTCCGCAGCAACTCCCCCCTCCCAACATTATGATGAGCAAATCTCAGGAGATTTTATTTTTTTAAATTTTTACCTACATTTTCACCCGGTTTAAGCGCAAACTGTCCGAGCAAATCCTCTTCACTTACCTTCATTCCCGGCTTCTGAGAGACTACTCCCAAAGGCATGTCTTTCGCTTCACCTTTTTTATGTCCGAGAATTTCCGGAAGCTCCATACCTGCAAGGTTGAAAACTTCACTGAGCGGAGGAACCGATTTCATCATACCGGAAAGAAAGTTCGCCGTAGAGGTGGAACCGTTCGCTCCATTACCGTTGTCCCAAACAGTAACTTTATCAATTTTGATGTTCTTAATCGCTTCAACCTGTGTCGCAACAAGATTCTCGATCTTATCGGCAATCATCAGTCTCATTGCATCGGTAGAACTTCCACCGGCGGCGGCAACTATCTGAGCAAGACCGGTTGCCTGTTTCGTGAGCATTTCCTGGACACCGCGGGCTTCGGCTTCCATTCTCGCATAGATGGCATCGGCTTCACCACGGGCTTTTCTTCTGATTTGCTCGGCTTGCGCTTCTGCCTGAATTTCAAGCTCTCTTTTCTGTATTTCAGCTTTGACGATAACGTCAGCCTGTAGTGTCGCCTGTTCTTTGGCGGCACGCGCAAGTTCTGCTTCCTGCTCGGCGGAATATGCTTCATTCAAGGCCTTGGCGGCAAGAATCTTTTCCGCGGCGATAGCTCTGCGGCGGGCCTCTGCCTGACGCTGTCTGAGTTCCGATTCCGATTCGGCAACTTTGGCCTGAGCCTCATTTTCACCGGTAATAGCTTCGGAGTCTGCAAGCGATACTTTTATACGTTGATCCCTCTGTGCATGAGCCTCACCGATAGCACCCTGTTTATCAGCCTCGGCAATGGCAATTTTTGCATCATTGATAGCCTTGGCAGCAGCTTCTTTTTGGCGTTGTTCCAAAACCGAATTTGATTCGGCAATTTTAGCCTGAGCCTCATTCTCTCCGGCAATAGCCTCCGAATCGGCATAGGAAACCTGAATACGCTGATCCCTTCTTGCATGAGCTTCACCGATAGAACCGGATCTGTCAGCCTCAGCAACTGATACTTTCGCGTCGTTGATGGCTTTTGCAGCAGCTTCTTTACCAAGAGCCGTGATATAGCCCGATTCATCAGTGATATCGGTAAGGTTGACGTTTATAAGGCGAAGACCGATCTTTTTAAGTTCCGTTTCCACGTTTCTGGAAACCGCTTCAAGAAATTTATCCCTGTCGGTGTTAATTTCTTCAATATCCATCGTCGCAATAACAAGTCTCAGCTGACCAAAAATAATATCTTTGGCAAGATCCTGAATATCCATCAGAGTAAGTCCCAAAAGTCTTTCGGCCGCATTCTGCATAACACCCTGTTCCGTGGATATACCGACAGTAAATCTCGAAGGAACATCAATTCTGATGTTTTGCTTAGAAAGCGCGTTCTTCAGGTCAACACTTATTGAAATCGGGGTCAAATCCATATACGCGTATTGCTGGATTACCGGCCAGACAAAAGAAGCGCCGCCGTGTATACACTTTGCAGACAAAGACGTTCCGTCAACATTAGACCCTACTTTTCCATAGATAACCATAATTCTGTCGGACGGACACGTTCTAAAACGGGAAAAAATAAACATTACGATAGAAATTACGACAATAATCAATGCCATCACGCCAATCAAAGCCACCATATTTCCTTCCATACACAACCTCCTCCTAAATACTCTTTTTCTATATATAAGGCAAGCATTTTTTTATCTAAAAGATTCCTCTACCAAAAGCACCCCATTCTCATCTACGTCGACCACACTGACTTTAGTTCCTGTTTTCAGCTCATTTTCACCAACGGTAATCGCCTCCAATTCTACATATCTGTCCTGAAGCAAAAGATTGACTTTTCCTCTGTTCTCAGCTTTTGCCGGGATTGTAAGATAAACCTCACCCTCATGTCCAATCGCATTTTCTGTTTTCAGATTGCCGCTCTCCTGTAACACCATAAGTTTACGGATAATAAGGGTTACCGAGATTAAAGCCGCAGTTCCAAAAGCCAATGCTCCTGCAATAATCAGCAACGGGTGTATATTTGAAGAGGACATAAAAAACCCTACCCAGCCGCCGACAACAAAGAAAGCGAGAATTCCCCTTAAATTCAAAAAACCTATATCGTCACCGAAACCGTCTTCGGCATGGAGATCGCCAATGTGAAAATCAAAATGACCACCAATACCAACCAGACTTAAAAGCGCCTGCAGAATCATAACCAGCGAAGCCGGAGCTGCCGCCACAAAAAATACTTTCTGAAATATATTCAGCGTTTCCCAAAATTCCAACATAAGCCCCTCCTGTTTAAAAGACTAGGCTTCCAACTCCAAAAGCATTTCACCGGCTCTATTTTTTATTTTAGCGGCATAAGATGCCAGAAAAATTATTTTAAGAGCCTGAAAAAGTTTTTCGCAGTCGCCCGGCATCTTTTCCTTGTAATCGGATATACACTGTTTAATCGAAGAATTAAGATTTTCCTCATCACAAATATTTATACTTCCGCAAAGTTCATCCAGTTTGCAAATATAACCGTAGAGCTGCACTTCATCGACAATATCATCAGAGAAATCATCGGCGTCACCGTTGATATACTTAAGCAAAAATGCTATTTTCTCAAGCGGCATTACATTTCTAAGCAAATTTATAATCAATATTCTTGCGACGTGATTGATGGAATATCTCTTATTTATAGGTCTTGCCACCCATCCTCGCCTGATCCAGTTATGCAGCGCAGGGGCATCCATACCGGTGATATCTTTTACCTGCGACAACATAAGTCCGTTTGTTATTGAAAAAATGTTATACAGAAAATCACCGTTATTTAAATTTATACCCGTTCTATTTTTTCTGATAACTGTTCCTGGAATAGTGTCCGCAGCATTCATAATCAATTACCTCTCAAACAAATTTACTTTCTGAAACCAGTATAGCAGACTGCCTAATGAATGTCAAGTAAACTCCTTAGAGCATTTAAAAAATTATTATTAATGTATTATCAAATCTAATAAATATATTATAAACTCCAATAACTGGTTGAAATACTATTATGAATATTACTTTAATTCTTAAGAATTTTATATGCATTCAAATGAATACGTATAAAGATTTAAAGAAGTTATGAGACCTTTTAAACAGCGGGTAAAGCATTCATAAGACAATCAAAAAATCATCAAAAGAAAAGGGATTTTCAGATAAAAAGGTTAAGGTTTATAAAAACAAACCGGGGGAAGCCATGCCTAGAATTCCGCAGTGGGATTGGATCGTCAACAGAAAAAATAATTATGAAAGTCACTGTTTTGCAGTAAGAAACCGCATAATTTGCGAACAAACAGGCTTACACAAGGTCATGATCCTAAACACATTTGCTTACGGAGCCATGTTATTTCTTGATGACTCGCTGCAATCGAGCGAGTTGGATGAATTTATTTATCATGAAACATTAGTTCATCCGGCAATAATAAACACCGCTGAAAATATTTCGGTATTAATAATCGGCGGAAGTGAAGGGGCGACATTAAAAGAAGTTTTAAAACACAGAAATGTTATAAAAGCCGACATGGTGGATATTGACGGTAAACTTGTGGAAATATGCAAAGAACATCTGCTGAACTGGCACCAGGGTGCTTTTTTGGATCAAAGGGTATCCTTATTTATCGGAGACGGGCTTGAGTTTCTTAAAAAAGAAAGAAAATATGATGTTATCATTTTCGATCTTACGGAACCTTCTCCAAATTCGCATTCAACCGGTTTATTTAGCATGGAATCACTTGAAACAGTGAAAAAAAGTCTCAATCCGGGCGGTATATTCTGCACCAATATCTGCCTGCTTGATTTGCACGGCAACGAAATATTCAAAAAAACACTCATGGAAATAAAAAGGACTTTTGCATATGCGTATCCGTTCTGCAGTTGCATTCCGTCATTCTCCGGTCTTTTTTCCTTTGCGGTCGCATCCGACAGTAAATTCAATCCGAAAAAAACAAGCAAAAAAGAAATAAAGCAAAGAATTAAATCAGAAATCAGCGGCAAACTGCGATTCTACGATGAAAATATGCATAGAGCATTGTTCGCCCTCCCTCCGTACGTAGAAAGGCAGTGAATTGTATCCGCATGCGTCGCCAAAACGGAGTTGCCCTCGTTCAACGCAGTCGCACTGCGCCTCACTCGTGGCACTCCGTTTTGTCTTAGCCTTCGGACACAATTGACTGCCTTTTGGTCACTGGGAAAGATAAAAGACTACGCTCCGTTCGTCGCATTCCTGTTTGTCTTAGGTCCTTCACCTATTTGAGCGTCTCTAAAGCTATTGATAACTATAATATAATTAAGCGCGACATTTAACGGGCTACGCCTCACTCGTCGAAATCCAAATAGCCTTAACCTACGGACACAATTGACTGCCTTTTGGTCACTGGGAAAGATAAAAGACTACGCTCCGTTCGCCGCAATCCTGTTTGTCTTAGGTCCTTCACCTATTTGAGTACCTCTATAAGCTGTTGGAATTATAGTTTAGCGCTTCAGAACCATCTGATACAGCATCATTATTTACGGTGAGCCTTAGCTCGGTCCAACTTCAGGCGGCTTGGCATCACGGGTAAAATGATTGCAGGGAAAAACGCATTGCATGAGTGGTAGACGTCTGAAGTCGCACACCTCGATTAAACTATTTCACACAAAAAACATTGTCTTGCGTCAGGTAGAATGCGAGGGGGCACGGAATTTTACCCCCCTTAATAACCTCTCCTTGGAATTTCCATTAAATAACCGCTTTAAAATATTTTTAACTAATTTTTCTTAGATTTACTAAAGTGGCGCAACTATATTAGAATTAAACAATTCGAAATCAATCAATTCGGAAAAGTCTTGAGGTATTTTCCTCTACATGGCGTGCCATTTCATTCACCGGGACACCTTTGATTTCCGCCAGCTTTTCGACAACCATCACCACATATGACGGTTCGTTCCTTTTGCCGCGGTAAGGTATCGGAGCAAGATACGGGCTGTCGGTCTCGGAGAGAATTCTGTCTATGGGGGTAATGGAGACCACATCCCTGAGTTCCTGTGCTTTAGGGAATGTGATAACCCCGGTAAAGCCAAGATAAAATCCCATCTCCAGCAAAATTTCCGCCTCCTGCCTGCTTCCTGAAAAACAATGGACTACGCCCCCAACCTCGGAGGCCCCTTCTTTGTCAAGAATATCAATCAGTTCTTTTTGCGACTCCCTTGAATGGAGAACAAGAGGCTTGCCAAGCCTTTTTGCCATTTTTATCTGTTTGATAAAAACATCGGCCTGAACGGCAGGTTCACTGAAGTTGTAGTGAAAATCAAGGCCTATTTCACCGACCGCCACAACTTTGGGATCAAGGCACATTTTTTCTATTTCATCAAGCCGGGCCTCGGAGACGCCTTTGCTATCATGAGGATGGACTCCCAAAGCGGCAAAAACCCGCTCAAACCTTTTTGCTATTTCAAGAGCCTTTACGGAAGTTATAAAATCGGAACCGGGAACAATTACCTTTTTTACACCGGCAGCCAAGCTGCGCTCAAGCATATTTTCAAAATCATCGGCAAAGGATTTATCCTGAATGTGCGCGTGTGTATCTATATACATAATAACAGTGTCCGTTCAAATCATTTTGATAAAAAATTAACGCATATTGAGATGGTGTTCAAAAATAGAGACATTCCAGTTTCTGAAATCCTGACCTTCTCCGGCAAGCCGCAAATAAAAGTTGCCGGTCTCCCCGGGAACGATTGGGGTTCCGTCAACACCGGTAAATGTAACATTCTTACGGCCGATAATTCTTCCGTCAAGATACAAATCAAACTTTCCCACATAAACGGAATCGATCGTATTGGAACTGCCGTTCTCAACCCTCATAACGACAAGAAGATTGTCATTGCCCTCGAGTAAGACCTTAATGACTTCAACCCTCACCCCTACTTTCAGAGGATCACCTTTGAAAGTATACCTTTTGGCATATTCTATCGCTGTGCCGGAGTCCTCAGGCGGATAACATTTCAGGAAAGACTTAAAACAGTCGGCCGCTTTCAATGAATACTCATAGGAAGTCTGGGCAAGTGAATCACAGGCCAGTCCCTTGCAGTAATAGGCCCATGCTATCGAATCGCCTATTTTGTCACCAAGCGGCACGCCTTCATAATTCGCGATGACGGTATCAAAATCAATGATAGCTCTCTCCGGCATTTTTTTCAGCAAAAATACACGGCCTCTATTCACATAAGCCTGGTTATTCTTGGGAGCAAGCCTGATGGCGTTATCAAAATCGGAAAGGGCAGCATCCGGCAGTCCCTGCCGGTAATAAAGTTCCCCCCGGCTGTTAAAACCTTCACTATATGAAGGGTATGCCGCCAGCAAAGTATTATAGTTCTCAAGGGCAAGACTGTTTTTCCCTTGCTTTTCATAAACTTTTCCGCGTTTGACATAGGCACTGCAAAGGGATGGCTTAAATTCAATAGCTTTAGAATAATCGGCAACCGCTAAATCAAGTTCATTTTTTTTATCATGGGCTTCCCCCCTGTGGAAATATGCCCAGGGATTTTTTGGATCCAGGGAAATAGCCTTGTCAAAAGACTTTATCGCCTCATCATATGAGTCCTTGAGCATATATTCCTCACCGCTTTTTATCAGTTCGGAAACCTTGTCCGATGGTTTAGCCGCGTAAGCGGAAGGACTTAAAAGAAAAAAAACAAAACAAATCAAAATAAAAACTCTCATAAAACCTACCTTCCAACATAAGTTTCATAACTGACGGTCAAACGCCGCCACTTAAATATTATCAAAAAAAGCAATGTTTGTAAACGACGCTATCACGGCGAAAAAACAGCAAAAAAAACTAAAGGGCCTATTGACAATCATAAACAAATTCAATATAATTGACCCATCGGTTCAACCAATCGGTCTAACCAAAAGGTTAAACCGAGCGCAAAGATAAAAGATCATTATTTCAGGACGGCAATAAACTCAATGAACAATTTTATGCGGTCAGCAGTCATAGTAACAGTTGCGATATTTTTTATCCTCTCCGCAGCGAACGGCGTTTTCGGCTCAGAGGAGAAAAAACTTGATCTCAGGGAGTGCGCGAGAACAGGAATAGAAAACAGCTTCCGCCTGCAGTCGTATGATTCAAAATCAAGATACACGGATGCAAGAGTAAAGGAAGTTAGCGCCGCAAAGAACCCGCATGTTTCCATAAACGGCTCCTCCGCTTTCCAGCAGCCGGAAGTGGCTCTGGCTCTGCAGTCTGATCCGCAGGCTCCTCCGGTTAAAGCAATAGCAATCCCCAAATGGTACCACAGCTACACGCTGGCGGTAACACAGCTCATCTCATCGTTCGGCAAAATAGAGATGAATGAAAAATATGTAAAAATGGATGAGGTACTGATAAATTTCCAGAAACAGTCGGAAACCGACAAACTGCTTTTTGACATAACCGAAGCATACTATAGGGTAATGCTTGCAAAAGAACTTCTTGACATTGCCGATGCCCAGCATCAAATGTGGCAGGAACAATATAAAACTTCAGAATCAATGTTCAACAGAGGTGCAGTTGCAAAGTATGATCTTCTGAGAATTAAAGTCTCGCTGTCAAAATCCGAAGAAAATATAATTACCGCCCAAAAAGATCTGGAAATCGCTAAAGGAAGCCTGGAAACGTTAATGGGTGTCAAATATATATTCGACAATTCCGGCGTAATATACAATGATTTCTGGGTAAACAAGGCAAGATTTGAACAAAATGCCGGAGAATGGAAAAAAATTGCCGCCGAACAAAACCCGGTCATCCTGCTGGGGAAAGCGGCGGTCGAACAAAGCGATTATGCGATCGGGCTTGCCAAACTGGAAATGGCCCCTTCACTGATGTTCCAAACAGGATACGGCAGAAATTCGGCCACTTTTGCAACCGAGGACTGGTCCTGGAAAAATTCCGTTTCACTAAACCTTCCCATTGGGGACGGAGGTGAAAGAAAGGCCAAAATAGCCCAGGCCAGGGAACTTAAAACCCAGGCGCAGCTCAATCTTGCCGACACCAACAAAAACATTATGTGGGATGTGGAAAAGGCGTGTCTGCAAATGAAGGAACTAAAGGCAAAACAGATCACTGCCGGGGAACAGCTTGAAAGTGCCAGCGAAACATTCAGGGTCGCATCACTGAGATATACATCAGGACTGGGAACAATGGTTGAACTGACCGACGCTTCCGCAAATCTTGTCACGGCACAGTCACAGATAAAACAAATCAACTACTCTATACAAATTCAGTCGGCCATAATATCTTATTCCTGCGGGACAATTAATCAAGAAATATTCGGGAGTGCAGAATGAAAAAAATAATACCTGTAATCTTAATCATAACAATAATCGGCGTAGCGATATATTTTGCCAACACCGCCGGGAATAAAAAAAACAATCAAAACGCAGTTGAAATATCCGGAACCATTGAAGTCACGGAAACAAATGCCAGTTTCCAGATCCCCGGAAGAATAATAAAACTTATTCCCCAGGAGGGCGACGCGGTAAAAGAAGGCGAACTGATTGGCATTCTCGATGACACCGATATAAATCAGTCGATAAAAGTCGCACAAGCCGCCAAAGATACGCTTACCAGCCAGATTCCGCAGCTGGAAACGAAAATAATCACCTCCGAAACGGAAGAGTTGAGACAATTAAAAACTGCCGAAGCGCAAATCGAAGAGGCAATGTTCAGTTGGGAAAGCATAAAAAAGGGCACCAGAACCGAAGAAATTGAGAAAAGCAGACACGCTGTCCGGCAGGCAAAAAATGTAATGGAAAACAGCAAAAAAGATTATGAAAGAGCCGAAGGACTTTATCGGGACGGTGCGATGGCCGCCCAACAGCGAGACAGTATGAAAACCAACTATCTTACCTCGGTAGAACAGCACAAACAGGCAACGCAAGTTTACAAACTGGCACTTGCCGGGCCCCGTCAGGAAGATATTGATGCCGCGCAGGCAAGGGTAAAACAGACGCAGGCCAATTATGAACTGATAAAAACAAAATCACTGCAAACCAAACAGCTGAAGCAGCAGCGCGATATACTCGCATCACAGATAAAGCAGTCGGAAGAATCAATAAAACAGTCGGAAATACAGAAAACGCACACCAATCTGTATTCGCCGATCACCGGCACAGTGCTATTGCGCCCCAGAGAACCGGGCGAAGTTGTTGCCGCCGGAAGCACGGTATTGACGCTTGCCGATATCTCGGACGTATATCTCAAGGCATATGTATCCGAAACGGATCTGGGTAAAGTAAAAATAGGACAAACCGTAAAAGTAATAACGGATACATTCCCCGGTAAAACCTATTCGGGAAAAATATATTACATTTCCGATGAAGCCGAATTTACGCCAAAAAACCTCACAACAAAAGAAGACCGGGTTAAACTCGTATACAGGATAAAAATAAACCTGGAAAATTCCAGCCATGAGCTGAAACCGGGAATGATTGCAGACGGAGTTATAGACCTATAATGAGAGATGAATCGCCATACACCATCAGTGTAAAAAATCTTTCAAAAAAATTTAAAACAACAAAGGCCCTGTCGGATATCAATTTTTCCGTTAAAAAAGGCGAGCTTTTCGGGGTTCTCGGCCCGGACGGAGCCGGAAAAACAACGCTTTGCAGAATTTTGGCCGGCATAATGACCCCTACTTCCGGCAATGTAACCATAAACGGGCTTGATATCGTCAAAGACAGTGAAAAAATAAAGACCTTTACCGGATATATGCCGCGTGACTACGGTCTTTACGGAGATCTGTCGGTAGAGGAAAACATCACTTTTTATGCCGATATTTTCAGAGTTTCCCAGCAGGAAAGAAAAGATAAAATGGACAGTATCCTGGAAATAACCGGTATGTCACAGTTTAAAAAAAGAGTTTCAGGCTTCCTTTCCGGAGGGATGAAACAAAAACTCCAACTGGCCTGCGCGCTTATACATACTCCCGAGTTCCTTATTCTTGATGAACCGACATACGGCGTTGATCCCGTTTCGAGAAGGGAATTTTGGAAGATGCTGCTGACACTGCTGCAGGACGGATTGACGATCGTCGTCTCGACGTCATACATGGATGAAGCCGAGAGATGCAACCGCATAGCCCTTCTCCACTCCGGCAGCGTCCTCAAACTTGACAGACCGGAAAAAATCATCGAATCGCTTCCCGGGAAAATGATCGAACTGTCGTGCAAAGGCTCATTGACGGCAGCCGAAAAGCTCGAACAGATTAAAGATATCAGAAAAGTAACGCTTTACGGGGAAACACTGCACGTTCTGATGAATCCCGGTGCGGACGAAAGTATCATCGCCAAAATTCTGGGTCAGGAAAACATCACCCATATGGCCGGGATATCCCCCTCCCTTGAAGACAGTTTTATATTCCTTGTGGAGGCGAAGAATGAACAATGAATATGCCATCAACGTAGAAGGCCTGACTAAAAAATTCGGCAGCTTTACGGCCGTGGATAATCTCTCGTTCAACGTCCGCAAAGGCGAAATATTCGGTTTTCTCGGGCCCAACGGAGCAGGCAAATCCACAACCATAAGAATGTTGTGCGGCCTGATAAAGCCGACTTTCTCAAAAGGCAATGTCGGCGGTTTCGACATCATGACCCGTTTTGAAGAAATAAAAAAACACATCGGTTATATGTCGCAAAAGTTCTCGCTTTACCAGGATTTAACAGTAGAAGAGAATATGACGTTTTTTGCCGGAGCTTACGGAGTTGACCGGAAAATATTGGGTGAAAGAATAAATGAGCTGCTGGAAATGGTCGGTATGACGGAAAAACGCGATATGCTGACGTCGCTGCTGACCGGCGGCTGGAGGCAAAGGCTGGCACTTGCGTGTGCCCTGGTGCATAATCCGCCGCTGATATTCCTGGATGAACCGACATCAGGTGTAGACCCCATATCTCGGCGCGATTTCTGGAATACAATTCAGGAGCTTAGCAAAAAGGGGATCACAACACTTGTTACCACTCATTATATGGAAGAAGCGGAATACTGTGAGAGGCTGATTCTGATCTCGGCAGGCAAGCTGATCGCCCATGGAACGCCTGCCGAACTAAAAAATTCTTTTGAGTATGACATTTATTATGCAGAATGCGCAGATATCGTAAAAGGAATGGAAATACTGCAGAATTCCGGCGAGTTTGTCGATGTATCGTTATGGAATATAGGACTGCATGTCGTATCCTCAAAGGCTATTGACGGCAGGAAAAAAATTACGGAAATCCTCGAGAAAAACGGTATAAAAGTTTCAACGATAAAACCTTCACGGGTATCACTGGAAGACGTCTTTGTATACAGAGTAAAAGATAACTGAGGTAAATTTTGAACTTAACCAGACTATACGCGATAATTAAAAAAGAAATAAGGCATATATTGAGGGATCCGAGAAGCCTGATCACCGCAATAGTACTGCCGATATGCCTGATGTTTGCCTACTGCAGCTCCCTAAGTCTTGATGTCGACAATTTACCGATGGTCGTAATTGATTATGACAAAACGACGGAAAGCAGAGATCTGATCAACCGCTTTACATCTTCGGGATATTTTTATGTAACCGAATACGCGGAAAATTACCGGCAAATGCAGCATTCAATAGACACGGACCAAAGTGTGATCGGCATCACAATCCCGCGCGACTTTTCAAAAAAACTGAAGGCAGGCGGCAGCAATATTCCCGTGCAGATAATGGTTGACGGTACCGATCCCAACCGCGGCGGTATCGGTTCCAACTATGCCTCGATGATAACGCAAAAATTTGCGCTCGACACACTTAAAACAAAAATGACCGCTCTCGGCATGGTCTCGCCGTCCGAAGGGGTGGAAACGCAATTGCGAATCTGGTACAATCCTTCACTCCGGAGCACCAACGATCTGATTCCCGGACTGATTGCCCTGATAATGGCCGTCCTTGCCGCGATGCTGACATCAACGACCGTAGCCAAGGAATGGGAAAACGGCACCATGGAACTGCTGATATCGACTCCCGTTTCAGCGGCGGAAATAATAACCGGCAAGTTTATCCCCTACTTCATTATCGGGTTATTCGACACCGTATTACTGATACTTTTAGGATATTATGCCTACAATGTGCCGATCAAAGGCAGTCTGCTGCTGCTGGCAATCGTAATAGTCGTTTTTCTGTCCGGCGTACTGATGCTGGGAATAACGATCTCGACAATATTAAGGTCTTCACTGGCGTCAAACCTGGTTTCAATGATGCTGATGTTCCTGCCGACGATGCTGCTGTCGGGGTTTATTTTCTTCATACCGGCGATGCCGGAATTTCTTCAGGCCGTTTCGACAATAGTACCGGCCAAATACTTTATTGAATGCAGCAGGGGAATATACGCCAAAGCGACCGGATTCAACTTCCTGGCTTTCAACATTTTCATGTTATTACTTTTCAATATCGTAATTTTTGCGGCGGCAAAATTTAAGTTTAAAAAGACACTGGATTGACAAATGATAAAAAGATTAATTGCCCTGGTACAAAAAGAATTTAAACAGCTAAGAAGAAACCCGCTGATCCTCAGAATGGTTGTCCTCTTGCCGGTTATGCAATTGGCCATTTTCGGATACGCCGCCGTCCTGGAAGTAAACAATATCAATATCGCCATACTTGACAAGGACAATTCCCAATGGTCAAGAGAGCTAAGGGGAACTTTTGAATCTTCCAACTATTTTGTTCTGCAGCCGGACCTGAAAACTGAAAACGACGTTCCTACCCTTTTTAATAAAAATAAAATCCAACTGGCAGTAATTATACCGCCTGATTTCGGCAGAAAAATAGAAAAAGGCGAAAAAGCAACGGTTCAACTGCTGCTTGACGGAACCAACAGCAGTGTGGCAAACGCCGCCGCCGGTTACTCATCCGGATGTATCGCGGCAATGAATTCAAGAGTCATAAGTTCAAGGACCGGCAACAGTTCACAATCTACCGGCATTACAGTGGAAAACCGTTTCCTTTACAATCCGTCACTGAACAACAAATTTTTCTTCATTCCCGGTGTGTTTGCGATGATCGTAATGGTAATAGGCATGCCGGTAACGGCTATGTCAATTGTCAGGGAAAAAGAAGAAGGTACTTACGAACAGCTGGTTGTAACGCCCATCGGGCCGATAGAACTGATTCTCGGCAAGGTAATTCCTTACACGATACTGATACTTATCGCTTCCACGATACTGCTGCTGATATCGTTATTCTGGTTTGGCCTGCCCTTAAGAGGTAGTTTGTTTATGCTGTATCTTGGTATACTGCTATTTTTGCTTAATGTGCTGGGATTGGGAATTTTTGTATCGACGATCTCCAACAACCAGCAGCAGGCGATGCTGACAAGCTTCTTCATCTTAATGCCGGCAATACTTTTTTCCGGATTTATGTTCCCAATCGACAATATGCCGCCTTTTTTCAAAGGTTTTGCCCACATAAACCCGATGACTCACTTTTTATATCTGGCACGCCATATCTTCCTGAAAGGAAGCGACTGGCTCGATGTGATGAAGTATATCTCGGCCCTGACGATAAGCGGCGTGATCATTTTCGGAACGAGTATGTCGATGGTCCGCAAACGCGCCAACTAACCCAAATCCGCTGAAACAGGCGAATCTGCGTCGTCAAATTGAATATTCGCTCGCTCAACGCAGTCTGGCTGCGCCTCGCTTGTCGAAATTCAATTTGCCATAGCATCTCCGCCTGTTTCAGCGGATTTGTTTTTTTAGATGTAACTATTTTTCAATATTTGGTGTATATGCAATTATTGCTTGAACAAATTTTCTTGCTTCCTCAAGCTTCGCTTCCTTGGCCAAATCATAATTTTCTAAAATATAATAGACCCATTCTTTCTTTTCCTTATTAACAGTCTTGTCAAAACACTCCATTTCTCCGACAGGAACTATAAACAATCCCGTTGCTCGACAAACCGATTCCACAGATTCATAAGCCTTAGGAGCCTCACCCGTAAAACTTGCTTTACCAATTTTCTTGATGCCGTCCCAAGCGTTATTTGTATTATTGTTTGCATTTATAGTGTCATAAATAATTTTCATATTTGCTGACAATAATGAACCATAATCTTTGCCAAACGCTGTGACAATTTCTTTAAATTTTCTACTATCATTAAGTACATCAAAATCAAATACTGCAACTACTGAAACATTTACAGCTTTTAGCGCCGATACAATACTATGAATACGGTCTTTCCCTCCGCAATGTGTAAAGAGTATATCCGGGGCTATTTCTCCCCTGCTCTCAGACATTGCATCCATTATAGCCTGATAAAAAAGACAATCATAATCACTCTCACAGACAACAACTTTATCATGAAACAATCCGCTTAAAATATTTGAATACCGTAAAATTGGACTACTCCATAATTTTTTTATATTTTCGCTTTTCAAAACGCTCATATGGTTTATTGACTCTTGCCGGTCAATACGGATTATCGTTACATTTTCATTCTCCGCATCAAGTAAACCCTGTAAAAAATCTTCGCTATGAGTGGAGATAAACAACTGTCGTTTACTGGGGTTATATTTCGCCAACAACTTTCCAAGAAGTCGAGCCTGCGGAGGATGTAAAAAAGCTTCAGGTTCATCAATAAGGGTTAATGAATGTTCTGATGTAAAATTATCCAATAGTACACTGGCAAAACTACGCATCCCATCACCTTGAGTATCAAGTTTAGGAAGCTGTGCTACTTTATTGTAAAAGACACCTTCATCATTCATTTTCAGCGTATCACGATCCGGAGGATTTCCCACATGTAACGACACTAATTGCCCTGCCCGTCTATTAACAACAAGCTTTTCTCCAAACGCTTCAAAAAAGAAACGGGAAATCAAAGCTTCTTTTTCGTTATCTTCATAAACCGTATGTAACGAGTTGCGTACTTCATGTGGAGAAATGCCGAACAACGGCTTTGATTCAGAAACAGTAAGGCGCTCTTTTGTATCAAGTCTGCCTACAAAAAGTGCAGAAAGATTATACAAACTACTGCTACTCCAATTACTCTGCCACTGTGATAGAGGGGCGCCGTTATTCCCAATCCAAATGTTGCCTTGCTCATCGCTTCTCCGATGAGCAAGAATAAACTTATCGTCTAAATTACCAACACGGGTTATATTCAAGTTTTCAGCAATAATCGAAAGACTTTGGGGATTTTTTATCTGGTTCTCAATATCCCTTAACACCTGACTTTTTCCACTATTGTTTGCACCTGTAAAAACCACAATACTATTTTGGTCTAGCGATAGCTCCGTGCCATCATTAAATTTTATGCTACTTACAAATACCCGTGGTTTCTGTTGCTCTGACATAAATAATTCTCCTATCTATCTTTCAAACAAGCATATTAAAACAAAACACCATACACTGAAATAGTAACATAAAAAAGTCTGTAATGATTCAATTACTATAAAACCTTGAAAATAATCATAAATTGCCATTACGCACTTGATGCGGAATCCAGGGGACTAATGCTTCATTCGACTTGAGTATCCAATACTCCAACAGCTAAAAGCCAAGATGGATTACCGCCGGAGTTTATCCTCGTGAAAATGGGGATCATAATGACAGATGTCTACTATCAGTTGCAGACTGATGAGCTTAATTGTGTGTTAAGGCGTAGTCTTAACTACCATGACTTTGGCGACGATAGTTCGCCGATTTTCGGTAGGGCAAACTGATGCGCTGAATTGTTTGCGAAGGCTATGGCAAATAGGATTTCGACAACTTTCCAAAATAAAAAAATCGATTCAAACAGGCGGAAATGTTAAGGCAAATTTAATTTCTACGACTGAGGCGTAGTATACTACGTCGCAGGGAGAGAAATTGAATTTGACGACACAGGTTCGCCTGTTTCAATCGATTTCAGCGCATCAGGGCTATTTGCGGCTATTGTACTCCAAACTCCATGTCACACCGAACTTATCTCTGACAATGCCGGCACACTCGCTCCAGAACGTTTTCTGCAGTTCAACGATACATTTGCCGGCTTTGGCAAATGCGGAAAAAATCTTTTTAATCCTGTCCATACTGCTGATACTGAGGGCAAGCGTGACATTATCACCGGTTACGCGCGGTTCAATACCGGGAGGATTGTCGGAAAGCATAATGCTTTCACCGCTGACATCAAGGATCGCATGAAAAATAAGGTTTTTCAGATCGTCCGGCAATGGAAAAGCCGCTTCCGGGGTCTTGGCAAAAGTCTGCAAAAAAGAAACCTTCGCGTCCAGAACTTCTTCATAATAGGTAATGGCTTCCCGGCAATTTCCGTTAAAAACCAAATAAGGTGTAATTTTCATAATGAAACTCCTGTTCAAAAGTAATTATCTCTAATAGCCAAGCTCTTCGCCAACGATAATGACCTTGATCCTGTTCTTATGCCTCTGAAACGCTGATACTACATAATTACAGCAGATTCTGGCTTCGGTGCGGCAGCCTTCACACATTTTTGCAGCTCCGCCGTAATTTACCATACACTGACCGGAATGCAAACAATAAGTTTCGCTGCCCAGACGCGCCGCATTTACGGGCGCGGCAACACTTTTAACCCGGCACACGGCCTCGTCCAGGTCCTTAACTATTTTGTTATAACCGGCAACAATGATTACATTTTTAGGACCGTAGACAATCGCCGCCACTCTGTTGCTGTTGCCGTCGACATTATAAAGCTCGCCGCTTTCTGTGATCGCGTTGGAACTGCATATATATGCATTGGCACTAAATGATTTTATAAATATCTCATGCAATCCGTCCATACTCAAACCATCGGCATAACGGTCGAGAAAATTATACTTTCCGCCGCGCAGAAGATCTATGACTCCCGATTCAAAAAGAGACTGGGCTCCGCCAACGCCGACCGTATCGCCATCATTAAGTAATTCGGCGACTTTTGCCGGAATTTCAGAAATCGTTTCCACAAAAAACGGCTGCATATTGTTTCTGCTCAAATTTTCCATAGTCTTGGCTATGCGTTTTTTTATTACATTCTTTTTATTCAAGTCCATAAAACAAAACCTCCGCAGTTATAAAATAAAGGATGCCGACGGGCAAATATCACTCAGGAAACATTCGCCGCATTTTGGTTTTCTGGCCTGACACAGAGCCCTGCCATGCAAAATCAGCCGATGGGAAAAATCAATCCACTCGCTCTTGGGCACCAATGTCATAAGATCCTGTTCAACTTTTTCAGGCTTATCCGATTTCGTCAGCCCCATGCGTTTTGAAAGCCTAAGAACATGCGTATCAACAACAACGCCATCGGCAATGCCAAAAACATTTCCTAAAACAACATTTGCCGTTTTTCTGGCAACTCCTTTCAAAGTCAGCAATGACGCCATATCCGAGGGAACCTCGCCGTTAAAAACTCTATCGATTCTTTCGGCACTTTCTCTTATTGATTTTGCCTTATTATGGTAGAAACCCGTGCTCTGGATATCTTTTTCCAGCTCCTCAACCGGCGTTGTGTAATAGTCGGACAATTTTGTATATTTTTTAAATAGATCAGCCGTAACTTTGTTTACGCGCTCATCGGTACACTGGGCGGAAAGAATGGTGGCAAACAGCAATTCCGCGGCCGAACTATAATTTAAAGCACATCTCGGCTCCACATAATGCTCGGACAATCTTTTCAAAAGCAAATTTATATCCATCTAATCACACCCCTTTTCAGGCAACGTATCTCCCCATATTTGGGAACTCATATAGCAGGCATGCCTCGCAACACCCAGAAGAAGATTCACTTCATATTTTGAAAGCGATGACCTTGACAATATTTCCATCAGTCTGGCAGACGTATTGGCAGATTTTTTCCGTTCAGGAAACCTTATTCTCCGGAATGTATCAGACAGCACACGCGACAAAATAGAATGTTCTTCTTCGGTCGCCATTTCCGTTTCACCTTCCGCAGCCCCGACAAAAGCCTCCAATGAGCTGCGCAGCTCGTAAGCGACTACCATAACCGCCTGGGAAAGATTAAGCGAACCGAAGTTTTCATTTACCGGGATATAGACCAGATACTGGCATTCTTTCAGGTGAGCCATAGATAAACCGTAATCCTCCGGCCCGAACAGCACGGCAATCCTCGCCTTCCGGTGTTTGGTAACGACATCACAGGCAAACTCTTTCGGCGTAATAAAATTATGGCGTTTTTTGCCGGAACGCTTTGTCGTTCCGACAACAAGGGAGTATCCGCTTAACGCCTCCCGGAGGTCGTAAAAGATTCTTGCTTTTTCAAGGATTTCTTCCGAACCGACGGCGAGGTTTAGCGATACACGGTCTATCTGGCATCTGGGCTCAACCAGTACCAAATCCGCAAGTCCCATACAGTTCATTGCTCTGGCGACGGAACCTACATTTGA
The DNA here is from genome assembly GCA_031551355.1 of Candidatus Xenobia bacterium. Lineage (GTDB taxonomy): Bacteria > Vulcanimicrobiota > CADAWZ01 > CADAWZ01 > CADAWZ01 > JAVBNT01. Next base: position 32,370 of record JAVBNT010000018.1, read on the forward strand.
CGAACGTTTCGGCTGGACGAGAACTATTGAAATATTTCTTGCAATGTCTGCAAACATAGACAAAAATCTCCACAACGCAATCGTTTAATAAACACACAAAGAATATATCCAAAAGGCTGAAAACAGAGGATTAGAACAGTATAACATAGAATCATTTTAAAAACAAAATTATCAGAACATAAAGCATACAATCAGGCAACAGACGATATAAAAAATCCCTTTTTCAGAGACAGGTTATGATCACAAAATCACAAAAACTTAAGTTCGCACTTCCGTTTGTAATGCTCAGCATTGTTACATTTGTGTTGGCGACATCGCTCGTGGCCCTTGATCTGCACCCTGTTCAGACCTACACAAAAATCATCGTCGCATTTCTGGCCTCAATCGTTTTTGCCCTGATAACGGCATTTTGGCTGCACAATGATTTGCGGCAATGGTTTTACGCCAGTAAAACACAGGCCGGCAAAGATGACAAGGAAAATGAATCAATCGAATCGGGCCGCGAAGAAATAGCTTATCTGGCAAAAGTTTATGAAGAAATGACCGATGAACTTAAAAACCAGAAAGCACAGACAGAAAAGCAAAAACGCATGCTTGAGGAAGCCAGAACAAGAGTCGAGGTTATTCTCAGCTCTGTTCCCGACGGAGTTGTTACCATCAATGAGGACGGGAAAATATACTCCTGGAATGCCGGAGCTGAGGCGGTAACGCTTTACAACGATCTCAACACCATTGGCGGGCAGTATTACAAAACATTAATCTTTACCGACAAAAAAGGCAATGTCATACCGAAGGAAGATACGCCGGTCGAAGAGTGTTTTACATCGAAAAGAACTATTGACAGGGGCGATTTATTTCTCAGATCCAGATTGGACAAGGACGTTCCCATCGACATAAAAGTGGCGCCGATGTTTGATATTTACGGCAATATCATTGCCGTCATCGCCTCTTTCAGGGACGTTTCCAAAAAAAGGGAAATCGAACAGATGAAAGAGGACTTTCTGGCGATGGTAACCCATGACCTCAAAAGTCCCCTTGCCGCCGTTGTCGGATACACCAATTTGCTTTTACATCCGAGAGCAAACTTTTCAAAAGAAGAACAGCAGGAGTTTCTTAACTCAATCCTCGGCAGCGTAAAAATACTGCAGTTTCTGATCGACAATATACTCGAAAGTGCAAGGCTGGAATCGGGGCGCATTATCTATCAATTTGAAGATTTTGAGTTAAAAACTCTGATGCGTGAAATACAGGTGATGTTCACTCCCCTTGTCGACAGTAAAAAGATAAATTTTGTCGTTGAAGGCGAGCAAATGTGGATCAACGGCGACCGCGAAAAACTCAGGGAGGTTATCAACAATCTTGTAAGCAACGCCATAAAATTCACACCCGAAAAGGGTACAATCACGATCAATTACAAAAAGACCGACGAGTGTGCCATAGTCAGCATTTCCGATACCGGCAAAGGCATACATGAAGATGAAATCGGCAAACTTTTCAACAAGTTTGTTCAGGTCAAAGGAGAAAAACGAGGCACGGGACTCGGACTTTATATCGTTAAAAAACTGCTTGAGGATCACGGGCAGTATATAACCGTCGACAGCGTTTTCGGCAAAGGCACAACATTTACGTTTACGTTGGGCTATGGAACGCCGAAAGAAGATCTTAAGAGTAAGCCTGACAGCGACAGGCAGTATAAAGTACTCATCGTTGAAGACATACCGGAAGTTTCCAACCTGCTGAGATATCTGCTCCGCGAAGCAGGATATATTACAGTGCAGGCCTTTAACGGCAAAGACGCGATCAGGCTGATTGAAAAAGAAAAACCCGATTTGATCACACTCGACTTTAATCTGCCGGATATGACCGGCAGGGAAATTATCGAAAAATCAAATGCGCGTAACGCAAAGGAGCCGATCCCGGTCCTGTTGATTACAGCCAATTCGCCTTCAGACAGCGATTTTTATGACAGGATGCTTGGCAAACCGGTCGATGAAAAACGCTTTATTACCGAAGTTGCCGGACTGCTCAATAAAACGGCAATTGATTCAGTGGAAGTTCTCAAATGATAAAACTTTTAGAGGGAAGCAAATTCAGGCTCGTCGCCTGGGGCGGGCTTTTTACGGCTATAGTTGTAATTATGGCGGTCATAGGCACGGCAATGTCTTTTATAGATATTCTGCTGTATCTTGCCGTTACGCCGATAATAATTGCCGTTATGCAGGGAGGGCTGATCTTCGGCCTTCAGGTCTCGCTGGCGTCAGCTATACTCATAAGCTCCATCCTCGGCTTCTTTCCGGCCGGCGCATATTTTGTAATCGCGACTGCTCCGGTGGGCCTGGTGCTTGGGGAAATGTTTCGGAGGAAAAGCTCGATTGTAACCGTTATTATCATCCTGTCAATAACAATATCCGTATGTATGGTCGGAACCACATATATTGCCAGCCGCGCTATGGGAAGAACTTTCAACGAAGATCTGCGGCTGTCGGCAAAATCATCAGCACAGTTACTTGAAGATGTTGTAAATGAATATCCGGAAACGAAAAAATTGCTCCAGAAGCCATTGCCCGAACAAGAAGTCATCGTGGAAATCCTGGTAAAAACTTTTTATATGACAATACCGGCAATGTTGCTTGTTGTAGGGTTGGCATATGCTTTTTACCTGTGGTTTTTCAATGCCTGGCTCCTCAACAGGTTAAAACTTACCGATAAAAGCTTCAGCTTTGATATGCAGGAGCTGTTCCTCTATCCGCCATGGTTCGGATATATATTAGCCGCATCACTGCTGGTACTGCCCGTTTCTAATGCCACAAATAACGAAGCCCTGTCGGGAACGGCAATGAATGTTTTCCTCATTTTCAGCTTTCTATTTTTCATCAAAGGCCTTTTTATGCTGAGGGGACTGTTGTTTATCTTTATCAGAAGCTTCCCCATGAGACTGCTGGCCGGCCTCTTGCTAATGACCTTAGGAGCTCCTTTCGTGGCCCTAATGGGATTCATTTTCTGCATAACGCAAAGAGATATACAAATCAGATACCGCACATAATATTTCTCATACATTTTTTATCTTTCAATAATTTTTTAGGATAAGGAGTTTGTCATGTTTGAAACAGAAAGTATAAGCCTGCTTCTCAAAGCCGTCGAAAAAATGAGCCTCGGTTTTAAAGACCTTCCCGACTTCAACAATCCAGCCGACCTCGAAGCCATAGAAAAAGCGTTGATGCAGACAGCGGAAAAAATGCAGGACAATTACCCTTATTTTCACCCGCTCTACGCCGGACAAATGCTCAAACCTCCCCACCCTCTTGCCAGACTGGCTTATATGCTTTCATTATGGATAAATCCCAACAACCATGCGATCGACGGCGGACGTGCAAGTTCGGCAATGGAAAAAGAAGCTATAAAAGAGATAAGCAAAATGTTTGGCTTTAAAACACACCTGGGACATTTATGTTCCGGCGGAACTGTTGCCAATCTGGAAGCACTCTGGGTTGCAAATTCCATTCATAAAGGAAAAAAAATCGCTGCATCATCACAGTCACACTATACACACGGAAGAATGTCGGCAGTTATCGGCGCCGAATTTGAAACGATTGCCGTAGATGCAAAAGGAAAAATGGATATGGCGGCACTTGAAAAAGCGCTGCAGACAGGAGCAATAGGGACCGTTGTGGCAACACTGGGAACAACAGGTGCCGGCATACTTGATCCTCTCGATAAAATATTGGCTTTAAAGGAAAAATACAATTTCCGCATCCACCTTGATGCGGCATACGGAGGATATTTCGTGCTGGCCGGCAATCTGCCGGAAGAATCAAAACGTATTTTCAGTTCGATACCGCAGGCCGACTCCATCGTTGTCGATCCGCACAAACACGGCCTCCAGCCATATGGATGCGGATGCATCATTTTCAAAGATCCCGATGTCGGCAAATTCTACAAACACGACTCGCCATACACATACTTCAGTTCCGAAGAAATGCATCTCGGAGAAATAACGCTTGAATGTTCACGTGCCGGCGCAACGGCAGTAGCCCTTTGGACGACAATGCAAATGCTGCCGCCGGTAAAAAGCGGACTGTTTGCCAAAGACCTGGAAAAATGCCGGGATGCGGCAATAAAATTCTTTTTATTTTTAAAGGAATCAGCAAATTTTACACCCGTTTTCGAGCCGGAACTTGATATCGCCGTATTTGCCCCCAAGGGAAAGACGTTCAGTGAAATATCGGCACTCTCAAGGAAAAAATTTGCCGGTTGTGCGGAAAAGAATCTGCACATTGCACTTTTTGAAGTGCCTGCGGAAATAGCTGAATATTACCTGAAAGACGCTGTTAAAGATTCAGAAACCGTAACCTGTCTCAGATGCTGTTTTATGAAACCGGAACACCTCGACTGGCTCGAAAAAATAACGGCAATACTTGAATCCGTTTAAAAAAATAATCGCTAAAAACGAAAAAATAATCGCTAAAAACAATATTGAAATCTTTACCGAATGTTTTGGAAAAAGCTCTGACCCTGCTTTACTGCTAATGATGGGAGCCGGGGCTTCAATGATCTGGTGGGATGAACTTTTCTGCGAAAAACTGGCATCCGAAGGGCTATTTGTGATTAGATACGACAACCGGGACACGGGAAAGTCAAGCATCTGGCCACCGGGTAAACCTGCTTATTCAGTGACCGATATGGCTGCTGATGTGATCAATATCCTTGACGGTTACAGTATCGCCAAAGCCCATCTTGCCGGAATGTCATTGGGGGGTATGCTGGCACAGATTGTCGCCGTATCACATCCGGAAAGAGTTGACGGTATAATATTGCTCTCATCAGGACTCTGGGATGACCTGCCGGAACTTGGTGAGGTTGATACAAAAATTATTGAATATCATTCCTCCGCGGCATCACTTGATTGGACAAATGAAAACGAAACCATAAAATATATGGCAGACGGATGGAAACTGCTGAACGGTTCCAGACATACTTTTGATAAGGATCAGGCTATTAACCTGGCAAGAACAGAATACAGAAGAGCAAAAAGCCTGCAAAGTATGTTTAACCACTCACTGATAAAAGGCGGAGAAAATTTATACGGCAAATCAAAAGATATCAATACTCCCTGCCTTATCATCCATGGAACGGAAGATACCGTTCTGCCTTTTGCGCATGCGCTTGCCATCAATAAAACCATCCACAATTCCGAACTATTCCCGCTCGAAGGTGCGGGTCATGAAATTCACCGTATGGATTGGGAAATTATCATCGAAAAAATATCTCAAAAAATAAAATCATCGTGATTATAAAAACGCCAACTTGCAACAAAGAATAAATTAACGTATAACCACAGATAATACCGATACTCCTTTTCTATCATTAAAACAATAAAATAAAAAAGCCTATTGACAGATTAGCACAGTTGTCCTATAATTCGTTTAGGACAACTGTGCTAATCTGTTTTTTCCAAAAAAATAATAACAAAAAAGGAGGACAAAGAGATTGAAAAAAACCGTAAGCGTCATTTTGACAGCAGTAGCAATTTTATTTTTTGCCGCCGGCAGCCTGGCCAATGCCCCGGTAGAGACCGGTAAATCAGAAGCAGCATCAGAAAGAAAACAACTCTCAAAAAATGCGCAATCAATGCCGAAACCGGTTAACGCTATAAAATTATACAACGAATTCAAAACCGGCAAGCAAGCCGCGTCTGAAAAATACCGCGGTAAAAATATTCAGGTAACGGGAGTTATCACGCGCAAAGGTCCGGATATTCACAGCACTCCGTCAATTGAACTGTCGGACAAAGCGGACGGAAAAAGCTATGTAATCTGCGTGGTAACTTCATTCGAACAACTTAATGAAGTTTCTGTCGGGGATACGGTAACAATGTCTGGTAACTTCCACATCTTTGGCTCCGACGACTGGGTGGTATTAAAAAAATGCCAAACCATATAGCAAAAATTTATATTTTACAAAGGAGAATCACATGAAAAGAGTATTGGTAATCTTAACACTTATTTCGCTTTTTACACTTACCGCCTGCAGTTCCTCGGGCAATGCCGGCACAAATAACAGAGACGGCAAAGAAAAACAGGAGCAAACGGCAGGCTCTAAAGGCAAAACTCTTATCGTTTATTTTTCCCATTCGGGAACAACGGAAAAAATCGCAAAAACGATCGGGCAAGATACAAACGGCGATATCTTCAAAATAGAGACGGCGACTCCCTACCCTGAAAACAATGACCTTCTGGGAAAACAGGCTGAGAAGGAGCACAATGAGAATTACCTGCCACCGCTTAAAAACAAAATAAACAACATTGGGCAGTACGAGACAATATTCATCGGCTACCCCGTATGGCAGGGCACTTTTCCCCAACCGATCGCTTCTTTCCTGACGGAATACGATTTATCGGGAAAAACAATCGTACCTTTTTGCACTTACGGCAGCACCGGCTTTGGCAGTAGCGTATCCAAAATAAAAGAACTTGCCCCCAAAGCCACCGTTTTTGACGGCCTCGCAGTTCAGAGCGCAAAAATTAACAATGCACAAAAAGATATCAGCGAATGGCTTCGCAAGCTGAAAGTACAAATCATTCGTCAGAGCAGATGAGCCGCAAGCAACAGTTTCCCATTGAAAGGAGCAAAAATGAATATTTTTTTAAAAACAGCTATGGTTTTAATGGCAACAGCTTTGTTGTTCAGCGGCTACTCTATATTTGAAAGTTCAGCGGCAGCACAACAGGCAAAGGTCGTGGTGCGCGGGTTTGACAGCACCGACGCGCTGGGCTGGACAGCGTCATTTCAAGTGATAAGCTCAGAAAAGGGAAACATTTTGATTGATCCCGGAAAATATGACGATGAACTCGCCCAATATATAGAATCAATCGGTGGCGTGAAGGCTATTTTGATCACCCATGGACATTGGGACAAACTGAGAGGTCTCGACGCTGCAGTGGCGGCAAACCCCGGTGCGACGGTTTATGTTCACAAATTGGATTATCCATATTTCAAAGCCCCTGCGCGCAACTGCTCCGCCGAACAGGGATTTGACGGCACCACGGAAACAAAAGCCGAGACGCTTGCCGAAGGAACTTATAAAATCCTCGGTTACACGGTTAAGGTCATTCACACACCGGGTCATACGGAAGGCTCGAGCATATTCTACTTCCCGGATGAAAACATGCTGATCGGCGGCGATACCATTATGGCCGGTTTGGTAGCCAGCTCCAAACATCCGGGCGGTAATGAGAAGAGCAGACAGGCTTCTATCCAAAAATTCAAACAACTGGTCTTTCCCGATGACATGAAAATTTACAGCGGACATGGCGCAAACACCACTTATGCCGAACTGATGAAAACAAACAAGGATTTGCAATGATGAAAGGGTTGGTGTGTAATGCCTAAAACAATGAAAACATTGGCGGCGGTTTGTTTATTCCTTTTAGTTGCCGCCGGTGCCGAAGGCGAAATTTCCCAGGTAAGCAAGCCGGCAAAAAGGGACACACAGCCTGTTGCCGATGAAAAGAAAAACCGGGTGCCAATAGAAGTGCGCAGCTTTACCAACAAAAAGAGATTTTCCTCTGATGTGCATGTGCTCAGTTCCGAGAAGGGTAATCTGCTTGTAGATCCCGGATATTATGGAGACGACATTGCCGGGTATGTAAAATCCATCGGCGGACTTGACGCCATATTGATTACACATGGGCATTGGGATAATATACTGGCTCTCGATGAAGCGGCGGCGGCAAATCCCGGCGTGGAAATATATATCCATAAATCGGATTTTGATTTTCTGCGCGATCCCGTTCTGAACTGCTCCGCTCCTAACGGTTTTTTACTGAAGGTAAATACGAAGCCTCTTACTTTTACAGAAGGATTTTACCATATCGGCGGATATGACTTCGAGGTCATTCACACGCCGGGGCATACATGCGGCTGCTGTATCTTTTATTTTAAAAAGGAAAATATTCTGTTTAGCGGCGATACCTTTATGATTCCCTTTGCCGGCAGCGCCGATCATCCTACAGGCAGCAAGGACGACAGGGCCGCTTCGATAAAAAAATTTAAACAGCGGTATTTCCCGTGCGACATGAAAATATATCCCGGACACCGCGGAAATACAACTTATGCGGATATTATGAAAACAAATGTTGATCTAAAATAAAATAGTTAAAGGAGCAATAATAATGAAATACAAAGGTTTTGGACTTGGATGCATGAATATGAGGACTGCAAACATAGAGGAGAATTCACAAGTAATACATGCAGCATTAGATGAAGGAGTCAGTTTTTTAAATACCGGAGATTTCTATAATTCCGGGGAAAGCGAAATGGTTGTCGGCAGTGCCCTTAAAGGCCGTAAGCGCGAGCAATTTTATGTATCCGTAAAATTTGGCGTGTTATTCCAGCCCAACGGCAGTATTTACGGACTGGACGTCCATCCGCAGAGGATAAAAAATTACCTGACTCAGTCACTAAAAAGACTGCAGCTGGATTATGTGGATCTATACCAGCCTGCCAGAATTGATCTGGGCATCCCAGTGGAAGACACCATCGGGGCAATCTCCGAACTGGTAAAAGAAGGGTATGTCCGTCACATAGGAATCAGTCAGATAGACGCTTCAACCCTTGAAAAAGCCAATGCCGTTCATAAAATAGAAGCCGTTGAAATGGAATACTCGCTGTTCAACAGGAGTATTGAAAAGGATATCATCCCCTGTGCCCGCCGGCTGGGAATAACCACCGTGGCCTTCGGTATTCTCGCCCATGGACTGATGAACGGAACCTGGACTCAGGAACGTCTTGACCGTGGAGATTATCCTGTCAATCCAATAATTTCCCTGTTCACAAAAGAAAATATCGGCAAAAATGTCGAACTAATAGAAAATTTAATGAAAATCGCCAGCGAAAAACAGGTAACCCTGTCACAGTTGACCCATGCCTGGGCGTTATCAAAAGGCGACGGTATCATTCCCCTGATTGGGGCAAGTAAAGCGAAAAACTTCCGGGATTCGATAAAAGCCAAAGATATCACCTTAAGTGCAGATGATATTGGAAGGATTGAAGCGGCTGTCCCGCAAAACAAAATAGCCGGCAGCAGTTTCCATAAAATACTGTTTAAAAACGGGGCGATTGTACAGGCATAACTTCCGGCCGTAATATGAGATAAACGGCGCAATGAGTTTGAAGGGGGACATTGACTTGAAAAAATCAACAACCAGGGATGAAATAACCGAAACCGCAAAAAAATTATTCCTTAACAAAGGTATGGATAATGTCGGCATGCGGGAAATTGCAGCGGAACTGAAGATAAGCGTCGGCAATCTTACCTACCATTTCAAAAAGAAAGAAGATTTGGCGGAAGAGGTTATGTTCAGGCTTTCCGACAGTCATAAGCCGTTAAAACCATGCAATACATTGAGCGAGCTGGATGACTGTATTGTTTTTTCTGAAAAATTCAACAGCGAAAACGCCTTCTATTTCAAAAATTATGCCTGTTTTTCCAGACAGAGCGAAAAAATACGTAAAAGACAGTTGGAAACTTTTAACAACAGCACAGATTTTTGGAAAGAAACTTTTCTTAATCTCAACGCGGCGGAATTAATTCTGCCGGAAGGATATGGAGGCCAATATCAGACTCTGGCTCACAACCTGCATTTTACAAAAATTTACTGGCAGGACCGGTTGGATGTGGAACAGCATATGGGCCTGGTTCTATCGCGCTTCAGGACAACAGCCTGGGAAATGATCTTCCCTATTCTGACAGACAAAGGCAAAAATATTTATCTTACTGAAATAATTGACAGAGAGGAGAAATCAAGATGAGTTTATCCGCAAGTGAAAAAAAACAAACTTCGTTTGAGTTAAAAGAAAACATGAAGATTTCCGGGCTCAGCCAAATGGAAATTCAATTCGATCTCAGTATAGACGAAAAAACATTTATAAGTTGCATTAATATGCACGAAGTTCAGGATCCGGCCAATGTATGGCGTATAAAAGACTATCTTGAGAAAAAAATTAAACAGCAGGGCAAAACGCCCTACCCGTATTCAAAATTGATTAACAACATCTGGTACCGTTACGATTAAGGGGGGTGTCGATAAACCATATTTCACACCCATTAAAAGTATAATCTATAAATGAAAACATCCGTTAGGATGCGTGTCATTGTTATGTTTTCATAACAATGACACGCAAGACATAAATATAAAAAACTTTTTTCACACTTAAAAAGGACCGCTTCACTTCATTCCGTAAAGCAGTCCTTTTTTAATTATTAATGAACAGAAAGATTATCTCATCATATATCCGTCAAACATATTAACCCACTTGTTTGATTTTACATCTCCGTTTTGGGCTTTTTCAATAATATCGGCGAGTCTCTCAAGGCCGTATTCGCCTCTAAGGTATATGTCGGTAATTTTTGAACTCGGCACATCACCCTCGGACTTATAGATTGTCTCCGTTGAGTTTAAAACGGGATCAACTACTTCTTTTGCGTATTCACCGTTCTCAAGCTGGAAAACAACGCCGATGGCATTCTTTTTCGTAATATCAACGGACTGGAATATATAATCATCGGCTTCTCTGATACTCGAAGACAAATAAATGCCTTTGCCGCCGGCGGCACTCCAGGTGTTATACTTGGTTTCAAAGCCGTTTTGTAAAATATTTGCCAGTTCATCAACGGTTATATACATACCGCGGTACATATGGTTATCACCGCTGGAAGTATACGTAGGATGAGCCTGATAAGGGAAGATCCGGCGCTGGTAATAACCGGAAATGAAATTCTCCGGCAAATGATAACCCTTTTCAACCTCTCCCTTGGCTTCCTTAAGTTCATCAATTGTTACACCGGCGACGGCACCGGCCGAACCGGAAATACACGATGCGGCAATTTTAACAGCCGAATCAGAAGCCTTTGAAGCGGTTGAAAGAGTTGACTCCGACACTCCGGCAACTCCGGCAGCAGACTTTACCTCTGCCGACTTTACATTCCCGGCAGACAATTTCATTTCATTCGAAACTGAAGGCTGCCCCGTTTTGTCAACGGAAGAAGCCGAAAAACTGTCGGAGGTCTCGGTTTCAACAGCCGTGGGATGGGCAGCTGGCATATCGAAATCCATATGCCCTTTTACTTCCGTATTTCTAAACGGTATAAAATTTGAATTTGATCCAATACTATTCATAAGCAATACAGCTCCCTAAAAATATAAGGATAAAGGTAATAATTATACTACTCCATACAAATAATAACATGCATGAAGCATTACAGTAAATAGCAGCGTTGTTAACAGAGTATTAACTTTTCACAGAAATAAAAAATATTTTGCCGTTAAAAATTCTTTAAACAAAGAATATACAGGTAATATAATTTACATTTTTTTATAATTTTTAGCATAATGTTAATAATGTTCAAAATAAGTTAAAGAAATGGTGTTTATTTTATTATCCCAAAGTGGTATCATAAAGTTGGGTTATAGTCAAAATAATATTTTGGAGGCATTCTAGAAATGTTTAATATAGGAATGAACCCGCTTATGTCAGGCAATTCAATGAATTGCGGAGCAATAAACAATCGGGGAATGATGCCGGGCATGAATATAAATATGTCGATAAATATTTTCGACAAGACAAACTTTTCCGGTGATTTGTGCGATAAAGCAGGCTCAATGCCTAATTTCAGCAATATGGGACTCGGCTCACAGTCTATGTGCGGCGGACTTGGCTCCGGGCAGGGAATGATGCCCGGATTCGGCGGAAGCTGCAATCAGATGGGGAGTATGTTCGGCGGTATGATTCAGCAACAGCAGCAAATGATGCAAATGATGATGATGATGATGGCGATGATGATGATGATGAAAAATGCTTCCGGAAACTGTCCGCAGGCACAAAACGCCGGGCAGCAGGCACCGGTACAGCAGATAAGCGGCCAGCCTTCAGCATCGGCACCGGCACAGTCATCTTCAGCACCTCAAACTCAAGGCTCTTCCGGTAGTGTCTCCGCTCCGTCAGGGCAAAAAATGGGCGTCGCAAAAGGCACCGGGTATTATCCCGACAGCAGTGCCATGGAAGGCGGATATGTTGATAAACAAGGAAAAAAACTGTGCACACTGCAGGACTTCCTTGCCGGCAAGGCCGATTATGTATCGATTGCCCTTGACAAAAATCTGTATAAAAACGGCACGATAAAATACGGCGACACGTTCAGAATACCCGAACTGGAAGCAAAATACGGCAGGCAAATACCGTTCAAAGCCGTTGACACCGGCGGGGCATTCACCAATAAAGGCTTCGGCAGAGTAGATATTTGTACCGGCAGCAGGAAAGACTCCCTTGATTCAACCGTAAACGGCAACCTCACACTCATGAAACAGTAAAACAAATACTTCAGCTTATAAATACAAAGCTGCCCTGTCTGTAATAAAACGGACGGCAGCTTTTTTATATGCCTAAAATCGAATAAATATATTTTTTAAGCCCACCAATAATTGACATAATCCAATTTTATACTTAAAATAGAAAAAAATATTCTTTAATGGACTGCTATAATATTTATAGACTCCTTAAATAGGTGGTATAATAAAATACCAGTATAAAGGAGCATAAGAAATGGGACTCAGAGGAACATATAACAATCACTTTAAAGAAGAAGCGGTAAAGCTGTCTATGGAAACAT
>JAVBNT010000013.1:0-21843 GCA_031551355.1 Candidatus Xenobia bacterium
CTAAGTGGGCCTAGAAAGGCCCACTTAGCACGACAGCTCCTTTTTTGTTGACCAATGGAAATGTTCCTCACAGAGAATAGGAGAACACAGACAACGCTGCAGTATGTTTTTTGCCGGTTCTACATAAGCTTATTATAATAAATTTCCTTAATTAGCGGCTTGGAACTCAAAGGAACAGACATAAAGTTTAGCTCTTCCGGGTCATAATGAATTTTAAAATCGGAACAATTTTTTACATTTATATTGCCTTTGCCATTACCGCCGGGAATGCTGTCCTCACGCCCCGGATCACCGCCGAAAGCGACAATTGCCCCATCCAGAGAAAAGTTACCGCCATCCGCGTTAGCCGTAAAATTGTCCCAGGTGTATATAACCCCCCTAAAACATGAAGGAACAGGCGGAGAGACTTTGGGCTCGGAGGACACATTAATAGAAACGATGGCAAATGTGTTTTTGTCATAAGTACAGTAGGAATTATGTTTTACAGAACTCAAAACAATACTTTGGGCTTCAGATTCAACATATCCTAACGATTTTAGAACACTGGCAAGGGTACCGGAAACAGTCTCTTCTCCATCAGCTTTGGAATAAGAAACGTTCTTACTCAACGCTTTATTGACGATGGCATTATAGCTTGTTCCGCTCTCCGAGGTAATCGCCTGTGCGATCACGTCAGTAACGATGTCAAAATTTCTCTTTGCAGAAATATATTTGAGTTCAACCGACCCCTTGGCATAAATAGCGATATGGCTTGGTTCTTCGAAAGCATTATCAACGCCGCTGCCGGCCTCGAAAGAAACGGTATCCCCAACAATAAGCCTGCCTTTTCCCGTAACCAGGCCCCTGACGATAACAGCTCCATCGGATTTTACCGTCGGCAATGTTGATTTGCCTTCCGGATCTAAATTACCCAGGAATCCTTCTGTAGCCCATTGAAATCCTGATTCCGGCGTATCAGAAGACGGCGCAGGCTCAAAAAATAAACGCGGCCTGACACTGGAAGTCGGCCGAAACCCGCCGGCACCGTCAGACTCAATCGCCAGCAACTGCAGACCCGAGGCGATAGTCTTGTTATTGCCGGAGACAGGATCTGTCTCGATATCGTCTTTTATGAGTGCGCTTCCCATTATCTGCAAGCATGGGTTGCCGGCGCCGTCTTTGTCAACTTTAAAAACACCGCTTCCCTCTATCGGATTCTTATCAGCAAGCATTTGCTGAGTAACTGAGTAAAGCTTGGAGTCAGCCTCAACTTCTCCGTTCAAGCTCAGGAAAGATTCTTTGAAATGGTACAATTTTGGTTCGCTGGAACCGGGGGTAACAACAAAAACATAGGAACCGGGTGAAATTAATGTCGCTTTATCATTGTCCGGATTCCCATCATCCGCCGATGTCTCCAAATCCGCAACCGTCTCCTCCATCTTGCTCCATGGTATGCGCGGATAATTGGGTGTTCCTCTCAATTTTTCCAAAAGCATGTGCTTTTTTCGCCGCAGACCGGAAACAGTTGTAAGATCCTCGCCAAAAAAATTACATGAAGTGCGGTAAAAGAGAGTACCGTCTTCCAAGGTCGATGAAATACCGTCACCCGTAAACTCCCTGTCCCTGGTAAGACTAAAAGACCCGTTAGTATAAACACTGGGACGGGAGCCGTTGATCTGTGAAATATTAAAAGTTGAATTAGCTCCCTCAAGAGAAACGTCTATATCGCCGCCGGCATACATTGCCGCATCGAAGCCGCCCGAAGTCGTCGCCTGCCACATTTTTTCCAGAACGCATCTTTGAATCCCGGATCTGGCGTCAACAGCCACATACACACCGGACTGTACGAGCGAGACAACATGCGACGGTGAGCTCGCAGAAACAAGTTCCGCTATTTCCGATGACGCAGTTGAACCCCAATTATTAATGGAATAATAGTTTAAAGGATTGGAATTGGCATCCCTTGACAGTTGGCCAGGTACGATTGTATACACACTAGAGGCAGGCGATATCCTGCCGGCAGTCCTTGAGAACGCGATATAAAACTCGCAGTCAAGTTCCTCCGACACTCCTCTGACGACAATAATACCGTTGGCATCGGGCGTTTCGGTAACGACATATTTACCAAAAACAGTCTGAGCTTCAAGTCCTTCCAAAGGCCATTTTATATTTTTATCCAGCCTGTACCTTACATAATCCAAACCGGACATAGCAGCCCAGTAGGCCCTGGTGTCTCCGGCAATTTTTTTCGTTAAAAACGTGGTGTTCTGCATGGAAAAAATAGCCGCAGTCAAAAAGATTGTCACAAACGCCATAGAAACTATAACATAAAAAACAAGTATGCCCCTATTATGCCTCATAGCTGTTTCCTCCGTTATAAGTTTTTATTAACTGTTCTCCAGCGTAGTATTTCCAGGTAAGGAAGCAAATTCTCAGTCCGATCCGTTAAATTTATATTTCCGACAGCGATATTTTTTCTGGCTTCCTTCTCCTTTAGTGCAGTGATCTCAAAAAAGACGGAACCGCGTATATATTCAACCTGCAAATCAACAATATTTTCCGCCACCCTATTCTTGCGCAAAAAAGATGTCTTTTCCATTTCAGGATAAAAATTGTCACCGGGCGGTTTTATAAAGTTCTCTATACTTGATATTATATCATTAATTCCCTTGTCTACGGAAGCAGGATCAAGTGATTTCATACGGTGTTCGGTTCTCATCAGGATTTTATGAGGACAGTTATCGGCGCTGCTGCAGGGATCATTTGCCGGTCTTATAAGATAATACAGAACGACTTTATTCCATATCGGCGAACCGGTCGAATCGGCGAGAATCCTCTTGTCGCTTGATGCGCTTGTATAAAGGAACCAGCGGCTGGGATAACATGGATTTACGTCTTTTTCACCGTAGAAATCAAAATAATCGGTGCTGGAAAGGGATAAATCGTCGTTTATGGATTTATAGGCCTTTAAAAAGTTTATATTTATATCCGAACGGACATCCTGTTTATTCCAAATCCTGAAAAAAACATTTATACAGTTAAACAGAATAATCGTGGCAACAGAAAAAATCGCTACCGCGAGAACCGCCTCAACGAGCGAAAAGCCCTTGGAACCGATGACACTTTTTTTTTCGGACATAGTCACAACTCACCGGCTTTTTTTGCCGCCCCCCATACAACAGTGGAAATGGGTACTTTCAAATGCTGTTCCTCCATCGAATTCTCTTTATGTGCATCCCACGAAACAACAGCGGAAACTTCATAAAGACCCTCGCCGTAAAAATTGTTATCAGATACTTTTTTAACGGATATTTCGTAAAAATAGTCGGTTTTACCATAAGTAAGGACACCGTCCTCATGAGTTGTCAAGGAATATCTGTTTTCCAATAAATATGATTCAACTAAAGACGAAGCAACAATATAGCCGTGGGAATGGTCTATAGAACGGTTTGTAGCTTTTAAAAGCATAGAAATAACGCCGATCACTCCAAAGATAACGAGGTTGATCAAAAACAAAGCCACAACAAGCTCCAGAAAGCTAAGACCCCTCTTTTTTTTAAACATGGCAAAAACCCATTTCAAAAGAATCAGTCAAAAAAACTAAGTCCCAAATTGTTGTATAACCTGATAAAGGGGCAGCATGATCGCCATCATAATCGACAAAACAAAAACACTCATCAAAACAATCATTATCGGTTCTATCATCGTTATCAGTTTCTGCAGGCTGCTGCTAAGTTCCATTTCAAACAAATTTGAAGCATCTTTCAGGCAGGCACCGATATCCCCGGTAGCCTCACCGGCGGCAATCATTTGAACGGCGCTTGAAGGTAAAAGTCTCGTTGCATTAAGAGCTTCAGTCAAAAACTCTCCCTGCTCAACAGCATCCATCAGCGGATAAATAAGTTTCTGTTCCATAAAACTGTTACTGCAAATTTTTCCGGTTATGAAAATAGCCTCCTGAACAGGAACATTGTATTTCAAAAGTAATCCAAGCGACCTGCAGAATCTCTCGGAATATACGGTTCTGTTTATATGGCCGAATAAGGGCAGCCTGAGTTTTATATGGTCATAGTTATACTTGCCGACCGGCGTCTGTATATAATTGGTAAACTGGTAAAAAATAAAACCCGCAATTAAAACGGTTAAGACGACAAAATACGGATTACAGACATAATCCATCACGGTCATAAGGACTCTGGTTATCAGGGGCAAAGTAACATCCAGCTCGGAAATAATTCCCACAATTTTCGGCAGCACAAAAATAAAAAGAGCCAGATTCAGAAGAAACGCCGTCGCAAATGTAAATAACGGATATGTAATTGCAGCAATAACCTTTTTTCTTATAGTAATCTCTTTTTCCATGTCATCGGCAAGAGAGTCAAACGCTTCTTTTAAAGTTCCGGTGCTGAGCCCAAGCGCAACAAGACCGCGGTAATGAACCGAAAAAACATGCGGAAACTCTTCCATAACTTTATCCGGCCTGCGGCCTTCCGAAAGCCCGTTATACAAAGCAAGAAATGGTTCTCTTAGAGGGTAATTGCGTTCCGCTGAATTTATAAGAATATGAAACGAATTCACCAGTGTAATTCCGGCACCGAGCAATGTTGAGATCTGCTTTGTGGCAATAGCCAGATCCTGATAATAATTTTTCTTTTTAAACAAATCTTTTACATTTGAAGATAAACGCTCAACCTTATAAGTTGAGGGAGATGTTTCGGTAACGGAAATAATGGAATAACCCTTAATAAGTAAATTATCAACCAGATCCTGCTGGGCAGGAGCTTCTCTGACAATTTTTACTTTCTTGCCGTCCGGAGTTACAACGTGTACTAAAAAATCAGGCATAAAACACCATCTACAAAGTTTATAGAATAAAGTAATTCCACTATAAATTATAGCAGCAAATTAATAACTTTGGAATCTTCTTCAAAAGAAAAAATCATCCTGTTTTATTTCACAATAAAAATTAATTAACAATGAGTTTATCACAGATAAAAATCAAGTCATTACTGCATTTGACGCTATTAAAGGATTTCGCATTTATATTTAGAAGTTAAGAAATTCCGAACAACTAATTGTAATACACAGGAGGATATAATGAGTTCAACCATGCTTATAAAAAACGGAACATTGCTCACAATGGCCGCTAATATGGAATTAATCGAAGACGGAGCCGTCTATATCAAAAACGGTATCATTGAAGATTACGGAAAAGCTTCCGATGTCGAAAAAAGAAACGATAAAGCCGAAAAAATAATCGACGCCGGCGGCAGATTCATTATGCCGGGGCTGATCAACGCCCATATGCATCTTTACAGCACATTTGCCAGAGGCATGTCCATACCGGGCGAACCGGCTTCAAACTTCACGGAAATTCTTGAAAGACTCTGGTGGAAACTTGACAAGAAACTGACGATTGAAGACTGCTATTACAGTGCGGCAATGCCGATGATAGACTGCATCAGAAAAGGCGTAACCACAATCATCGACCATCACGCCAGCCCGTTTGCAATTACCGGCAGCCTCGATGAAAACGAAAAGGCCGCCAGAGACATAGGAATCAGGGGCAGTTTCTGCTATGAACTTTCCGACAGAGACGGAATGGCGATCAGAGACGAGGGTATTGCCGAAAACCTGAGATTTGCCAAAAAATGCCAACAGATGAACGACAGCCAAATCAAGGGAATGTTCGGTCTCCATGCCGCGTTCACCCTTTCCGATGAAAGCCTTGACAAAGCAAAAGCCGCCGAATCGGAAGTAAACTGCGGTTTCCACGTTCACACCGCCGAAGATCAGGCCGACGTCGACTACAACCTGCAGCACCACAACCTGCGCGTTGTTGAAAGACTGGAAAAGCATAATCTTCTCGGTTCTAAATCACTGGCCATTCACTGCGTACACATCAATGAAAAAGAAATGGATATCCTGAAAAAGACTGACACCGCTGTTGTTCACAATCCTTATTCCAATATGGGCAATGCCGTCGGTGTGGCTCCGGTGCTGGAAATGCTTGCCAAAGGCATCGTCGTCGGTATGGGAACGGACGGATACCACTGCGACATTTTTGAATCATTCAAAATCGCCAACGTCCTCCACAAGATCACCAAAAGAGATCCCAGAGTCAGTTGGGGAGAACCGGCACAGATGGCATTCTTCAACAACACGGAAATTGCCAAACGCCAGTTCGGCCTGCCGCTCGGCGTAATCGCCAAAGGCGCCGGCGGAGATGTCATTCTCGTTGAATACACTCCTCCGACACCTGTAACGGCCGGCAATATCTTCGGCCACATGCACTTCGGAATGGGCGCCGCCGGCGTACACACCGTAGTTGCCAACGGCAAAGTGCTGATGGAGAACAGGCAGCTTGTCGGTTTTGACGAACAGAAAATCGCCGCCAAATCAAGAGAACTGGCAGTAAAACTCTGGCAGCGCCTCTAAATTACAGGGCAGAAACAAAAGGCCGTCTTAATGAAGATGGCCTTTTTTAATTGTAAAAAACAACGGGTGCTTTTCATCTATTGTGGTGAGGCGTTCCGCTGCTGCAATGTCATTAAGTTAAGATTTTAACTTGCCATATTTGTCATTGCGAGAAGGCCACCGACGAAGCAATCCAGAAAAATAAATGCCTGGATTGCCACGCCTTACAGGCTCGCAATGACGCGTAGAGCGATCTGTTTACACAATTTATATATAGTCTAAAACACAATTTATATCAACTTAATCACATTGTCAGCCACTGAGCTATTGCGCACAAAAAAGGCGCCGCAATCCGGTATTTTACTTTATAGAACTACTTTGTTGTTACCGGTTTATAAAAATTATTTTAGCAATCCACAAAAAGAACTGGACAATTGTTCCTATTTATGATAAAATACATCCTTGAAAGCGGGAGTGGCGGAACGGCAGACGCGCTAGGTTCAGGGTCTAGTGCCCGTACGGGTGTGTGGGTTCAAATCCCACCTCCCGCATTTAAAATAAATATACAATCCGAACCATTTGAGACAGACAAAAAATGTCGGCAAAAGGCTCGGATTTTTGCTTTCTCGTGAGATATTACCGGGGAAAAATTCAGTATACAGCCATTCTTTGAGGCTGCAAAGTGAACTGATGTTTTATAGGGAAAGGAAGCTTCACAGTGAAACCAAAAGAAATTTTGTTACAATTTGTCGATGCTTTTAACAGAGCCGACGCAGAAAAAATATCAAGTCTGTATGCGCTGGACGCTGTTAGCCATCAGGTCGCCAATGAACCTGTTATCGGGAAAGCGGCAATAAAAGAAATGTTTGAAGCCGAATTTTCACAGGCTAAAATGACATTATCGTCGAGAATATCTTCGAAGACGGCGACTGGGCAATCATGGAATGGAAAGATCCACTGGGCTTAAGAGGCTGCGGATTTTTTCGGATAATTAACGGTAAAATAGTATTCCAAAGAGGTTATTGGGATAAACTTTCATTCTTAAAACAGCACAATTTACCAATTGTATAGCAAAATAACCGTAACTCATCTAGTTAGGAAAGGAATCAAACAATGTCCATTACTTTTGAAACACTTAAAAAAGACGAACAAATCTGCGCGTATATAAACGCCGGCAACGAATCCTTAAAAGCTCTTGGTTATACGGAACATTCTTTTCCCCACCTGTTTCATACGGCGAAAACCGCCGCGTATCTGCTGAAAGAACTGGGTCATTCGGACAAGGATATTGAGCTGGCCAAAATAGCCGGTCTGATGCATGATATCGGCAATATGACGAACCGCGTTCTGCACGCTCTGACCGGTGCGCAAACCACACGCGCCATTCTCGAACAGCGAGGCATGGATTATGCGGATATCGGCATCATCTGCAGCGCGATCGGCAATCACGATGAAGAAACAGGCCGCCCGGTTAATAACGTTTCGGCGGCCCTGATATTGGCCGACAAGGCGGATGTGCGCCGCTCAAGAGTTCAGGAAAGAGATATGGACAAGATTCTTGCGGATATACATGACCGTGTAAACTATGCCGTCATAAGATCAAACGTTACGGTAAAAACGAGAGAAACCGGTCCGGTGATACAATTGAGCCTGAATATTGACAACAATTTTTGCCAGGTTATTGATTATTTTGAAATATTTCTGACGCGAATGTCGATGTGCCGCCGGGCAGCCGATTTCCTGGGAGCTGATTTTGAGCTGGTTATCAATGATTTAAAAATAATGTAAAAATATTTGTGGTTTACGCAAAGTTAAAATTGCCGCAAAATATCATGATGTCCCACATCTACAAGGATAATCATTATACTACCTTCATAATACCAAATAATGCGAATATCCATGTTGATGCTGCATTCATACAATTCATCCGTTCCCTGTATGCGCTTTGTTCTTAAAGATGGATGCGCCGGATTATCAGCTAACAGCTCCAGCTTTTTCCTAAGCTGATTTTTTTCCTGTGCTGTCAAAGTTTTGTAGTGCTTCTGAAAACGGCCGGTAAAAGTGAACTGATAAGCCATCAGTTTTCTTCCAGCTTTGCGAACAGTGCGTCTATATTATCAAAAACACCCTGTTCTCCGGAAGCAATTTTTGTTTTTGTCGTCTCTATTTCTTCCCGGAGTTCATCAAGATATTTTTTTGGATATACAACAACAGGCATAATACAGATCAGGCCGTCCTGCTCATAAATCTCCAGCTTGTCTCCCTCTGAAAGCCCCAGCTTATCAACAAGTTCCTTGGGAATGGTTATTTGTGATTTCGCCCGTAATTCAGCAAGCATAATACAACCTCCAATCTCCCTGGTAAGAATGTCCGACTTTCCCACTAACAGTATACGCCAATTTCCACAAAAAATCAATGATTTTTTTCATTTCTGCGGCCAATTCTTGTCATTTTTAATGAATGTAAAAATATCTTTATTTTATGTCATTGCGGGCTTGACCCGTAATCTCAAAACGACCGAACAAAATTAATTTGATTTAATCATGCCAAAAGTTGTGTAAAAATTCTAGTTTTTGCAATATTGATTCAAAAACTTTGTATAAAAAGCAAATTGCAAAGCCATTTTCCGCTTCAGACAAATAATACAGTTTATTCATCAGCAAAGTCCAAACTGTCTTCCCTTTCAGCGGCATCAAGCCAGCTGCTGTCATATCCGCCTTCCGCTCTTTTTAATAATTCGCCCATTAATTTCAAGCCAGCCTGCGTCTTTTCATATTCACGAATATCCAGTATGGCGTATTTCCCCCGGCCGTTTTTTGTAAGAAACACCGGCTGCCCAACGTCTATATCTTTTAACACTTCATTATAATTTCTCAAATCCGATACAGGTTTAATATTTGGCATAGAATCAACTCCTTTATAAAAAAATATAGCATAATTATTCGTAAAAAACAATATCAAATTTTAAGAAGAATAAGTCTTTTTGCTATACAATCAGGTTTTTGCGATGCTTTTAGAGAACTGTATGAAAAGATCATTTCACTGGCAGTCACGAAGAAGGTGCAAACCGGAAACAACCGGGCAATCCAGAACGGGGTGAGGAATGGATTATCATCGGACTGCAAGGAAAAACTCTGGCATATGTCGGAAAAATTATTGATTATCAAACACCATTGAAAAATACGCTCAAGGATACAGCCGGTAAGATTGAGCTGCTATCCTACAACAAAGGCGAAAAGACAGCTTATATTTTGGAATTGAAAAAACCGAAGAGCAGTGAAACGCTATTGAGGTGTATACTGGAAACGTATACTTACTGGAAAATAGTTAATGAAAATAAGCTGTTTAGTGATTTTGGAATAAAGGAGCAACATTATGCAAAGCAGTGCTTTTATTTAAACGAAGATAACAGAGAGATTTTTAATTCCATTAAAATACCATCTAAATGGCAATTGATATATTACTATTACTTAATTTTCTAAAAGTTAGAAATTAATAATGGACTACAACCCGTTACAGGGAGCAATGACTGATATCGTATATTTTAGAATATTTAACAAATAAAATATCTGCGGAATGGAACTCAAATGTCCTTTATTTCTTTTTAATTCTGTGTTAAAATTACAGTAAATAAGGCCTTGTATAACAGATTTTAACACAATACCGGCTTTTAAAATATCGGGAAAGGAGCATAAAAATGTTAACTCATGAAGATATTTGCAGCGCAGTATCGCAGCTCGCAGATAAATTCCCGATCAAGAAGGTTGCATATTTTGGTTCTTATGCTGACAGCCGTCAGACTGAAACAAGCGACTTGGACATACTGGTAGAATTTCATCAGCAAGCCGTCTCGCTGCTGCTGTTGTCTGCCATAAAAGAAGAACTGGAGAAAAAACTGAAAATAACGGTGGATGTGGTCCACTCTCCGCTCCCGGAAAATTCTCTCATCACCGTGGATAAGGCCGTAAAGGTTTATGGATAACAGAGACAAAGCGATACTGCAAAAAATTGCTGAAGAAACGGAAATAATTCACACTTTAATTGCCGGCTTTAATGTTGATACTTTTATAAAAGATGAACGGACGAAGCGCGCAGTTTGTATGACATTAATTAATATTGGTGAAATGGCAAAACTGCTGACAGATAAAGTAAAGCAGGAAAATCCGGATATTCCCTGGCGCTCTATCGCCGGATTACGGGACGTTACAGCACATGGTTATCAAACTCTGCACATGGATGACATTTGGGAAACCGTAACAACAGACATACCTTCACTGCAGAAACAACTGCTGATGTTGCTGAAGACCTGACGTTAGTTTAAATAGTCTAACCTATACAAAATGGAAGTTCCCAAAGAGAAGGTGGTCACATAACTAAAGGAAAATATCTCAATCTCCCATTTAATCCTAAACTGCGCGAAAAAGCAAAAGAGTTACGAAAATCCGGTAATTTAAGTGAAGTTTTGCTGTGGCAGCAACTGCATAAACATAAATTTAAAGGATTTGATTTTGACCGTCAAAAAATTATCGGGAATTATATCGTTGATTTCTATTGCGCGGATTGCCGTGTTGTTATTGAAATTGACGGAAGCTCCCATGACTTGAAGGTTGAGTATGACTATGAACGGGATTGCTTTCTTAAAGAACTGGGATTGACTGTAATTCATATTCTGGCCCGGGATGTTTTAAATAGTTTGAATGAGGTTATGGAAATGCTTTTAAACCACCCCGCCTTACAGGCACCCCTCCACCGGAGGGGAATTTAGTAGAATACCTTGAAAAAAATTATAGCCCATAAAGCTGAGACTCTGATTTACTATAAAAACAGTAAAATAAGCACAAATATTTTGAAAAATATCACAACCGATTACAAAAAATTCTCCTCCCATTGGGGGCACACAAAGCGACGGTGCAAAAATTCCCCTCCAGTGGAGGGGTGCCCGAAAGGCGGGGTGGTTTATACTTCCCCCACAATGGTGCGTGAGCAAAAAAATGTTTGACGCCGTAAATCCATCAATTTGACTGCCTTTCAAATACAGGGAGTCAGTGTTTATAAGCTAAGGCAAACACAATTTCCCCCATTAGCACTAAAGTAAAACAATTAAAATAAAAAATCAATTCAAACAGGTGGAGATGTTAAGGCAAATAAAATTTCTACGACCGAGGCGTAGTCTGAGCTACGTCGCAGGGAGAGAAATTTTATTTGACGACACAGATTCGCCTGTTTCAATTGATTTTAATTCACTGGCTGTGGGTTATTCCTTATTATCCTGTTTCACCTTCCTAAAAAAGCTAAACATATCGCCATAGACTTCAATGCCCAAAGCATGCCCTAAATTGGCATATTCCTTGCTGTCGGCTTTTATTCCATAACTCTTGGCCTTAGCCATAAAGTCCTGCACAACGGCTCTTCTTGCATCCATATCCTTTGCGCCTACTGTCATTAAAAATCTGGTATGTATATAGCGTGTTGGTTCTATCGGCCCGCCGCTGGCGTGGACCATTGCCGCCGACACCATGTGCGGATTAAGTATGGCAAACCGGCCGGCAAATTGCGCACCGGCGGAAAATCCCATCATATAGAGATTACCGGGAGTTACGCCTTTGCTGCTCAGCGAACTGATAATCCGAATTAGGGCATTTCCCGACCAGGCGGCCGGATACTGATAGCTTGCCTGCTTGTCCCAGTTGTTTTCATCAAAGATAAAAGTCGGGGCAACAATTATAAAGCCTTCCTGTTCGGCAAATTTCTTGACTCCCGGATGAACCATTGCTTCTCCGCTGCTGCTTAGCCCCGGGACAATAACGATTACCGGCATTTTTTGATTGGCCGGCTTTTTATTGGCCGGAATATAGTAATAATAATTCAAAGTCCTATTGGCATAGTTGTCTGTAGTGATCGACGCTCTTCCCTCGGAAGCAGCCATCTGGCAAAACCCTGGTTTACCGCTCAAGGTGAAAAGCAATAAAACGGATAAAATCAATACTGCATATTTCATTTGTTTCAATACCTCGCTTTACCGGTTATTTTCTTGTTCAGGTAAAATATTCATACATATGCTATGATTCTCCTGTTTTAACAACCTGGCAAATCATCGGAACAATTAAAACTAAATAGCGCAAAACAACTTGATAATATTCCGATACTGATGTATAATACCTGAAAGAATTGAGGTATTACTATGGAATACATCAGCGTACAGCAGGCTGCACAGCAATGGAAGCTATCCGACAGGCGTGTACGCCTGCTATGCGAACAGGGTAAAATTGAAGGCGCAATAAAAGACGGACGCTATTACCGTATTCCTGCCGAAGCGGTAAAACCACTTGACGGCCGGGCGATGCGCGGTAAAGTCATTCCCAGAGAATATTCCCTTTTATTTGCGCGTGTAGATACGCTTAAAGCACAGCTCAACAAGCGGCGTCCATTAACACAGGGCGAACTGAGAAGGCTGCAGGAAGAGTTCCTGATCGAATTTACCTACAACTCCAATGCCATTGAAGGCAACACTCTGACTTTAAGGGAAACGGCATTGGTACTGGAAGGTCTAACCATTGATAAAAAACCGCTGAAAGATCATCTGGAGGCTGTTGGTCACCGGGACGCATTTTTATATGTTGAACGGCTGGTAACTGAAAAATTTCAAGTATCGGAAAGAATTATTAAAGACATCCATTCTCTTGTTTTAATGAACAGGCCAGATGACAAAGGCGTATACCGCAGGATTCCCGTAACTGTTATGGGGGCATACCAGGAACCGCCGCCGCCTCATTCGATTTCGACACGTATGGAACAGCTGATCGCCGGACAAAAAGAAATTAAGCGCCATCCGATTGAAAATGCCGCTCTGTTTCATTTGGATTTTGAAGGTATCCATCCGTTCATTGACGGCAACGGGCGCAGCGGCAGATTGTTGCTCAATCTTATGCTCATGCAAAACGGTTACCCTCCGATTAATGTCAAATTTGCCGACAGAAAGCGGTATTACGATTGTTTTGACAGTTACTTCAAAAATAAAACCGCCTTACATATGGTAAAATTGATCTCCGGTTATCTGGAAGAACGGCTGCAACAGTATTTAAAAATTTTATCTTAAATTGACTAATTATAAATTATTATAAAAAAATAAAACGTCTGGACTGCCACGCCTTTGGCTCGCAGTGACGTAGAGGTACAGGTCTTGTCCGACATAGATAAACTGATCGAAATATCGAATGAAAAACTTGCCAATAACAGTAACTTTGCCTCCAGGGTCTACCGCGACGAGCCGATAATCTTCACCGCCTCGCAAATGGCAGCATACACGCCGCCCCAATACCGGGAAATGAGAAAGATGACCAACAGCGGCGAGCTTTACTATGCATCCGCCGCCAAAATCTTCTATCATCAGGGCAAGTTTATGGAAGACTTTGAGGACGATTTCGACTATCAGGGAGAATTCAAAAGGTATTTCCCCACTTACGGGGATATGAGCGACACCCAGCTGCGCGGGTATTTTTCCTGGCGCACCAAAGTCCGGCACGGCGATGTCGGCAGGACGTCGCTATCCTTTGCCTTCGTATACGTTTATGAACTGCTCAATCAAATTGGCACCGGCTCTCCTGAAGAAGGCTATTATAAATTAAAAAACTTCTGGACAGCCTACCGTTACATAGACCCCCGGATTGACCGCTATGTTGAACTGTGGCTTAAAGACTATGTTATTTACAATAATCTCGACAGGTCACTGCTTGAAGATTTTGCCGATATAAATTTTGACAACAAGGTATTAACGCTGCTTGATGATCAGTCACACTCCGCCGACGAAGTCTTTGCGGCCCTAAACTCGCTGTCTTCATACAACATGGAACACTCGCGGTTTTTCAAAATCTACGGCGAGGATGTAAAAAATATTGTTAGCGGAGTTTTCCGTATACTTACGGATTATTACGATAAAAACCGTAAGAACAGTATTTGCGAAAAATTTTTCGGCAAGTTTTATGCCGAACCTTATTCCCTGTTTAAATCTGCCGTATTTTATAACCGTGCAGGAATACAACAGGATTTTGTTTATGAAATCAATGACATTTATAAATACAGCTGCCAAAGCGGCAAATGGAGCCGTGAGAGATTTTTTTGCTACAAAGGCAAAAATCAGCAAATTGGACTGCTGCTGAAAACCGTTGATTTTCTGATGCGGCAGAAATACAATTTCAAATCAACCCTGAAAGAAGGGGTAACAACGAAAATATTTCTCGATATAATCAACAAGGAAATAGAGAAATATCTGGAATACAAAAAGGAAAAGGAACGCCCGAAAATTGAAATCGACGTATCCAAACTCCAGAATATCAGGGACACAGCCATGGAAACCCGCAATAAACTAATCGTCGAAGAATATCAGGAAACAGAACCGCCGGAGCTTACGGTTGAAAATGATACCTGCACAAACACCGCCGGACTCGGTGAAAATGAATATCTGCTACTGCAATGCCTGCTGTATGGCAAAGCGTATGACGGACTTCTCAAAGCAAAAGGGCTGATGCTGTCGGTATTAGTCGATGCCGTTAATGAAAGCCTTTTTGAACTTTTTAATGACACGGTGCTCGTTTATGACGGAGACCGGCCGGAACTGATCGAAGACTATACAGACGAACTTAAAGGAATAATAAAGGAATGAAAATACCCAAAAGGATTTCGACAGTAATCATCAACTCATTAAAAGGCGGCGTTGTCCCTCGAATCGGTCTGCCCTATATAACCGTCGGCCGGGAAACTGAAATCAACGCTCTTTTGCATGATGTCGGGATCATCGCCGACGGCGGGGCTTCATTCCGTTTTATTGCCGGCAGATACGGCAGCGGCAAAAGTTTTCTGCTGCAGACGATCCGCAGCTATGTGATGGACAAAAATTTCGTTGTCGCCGACGCCGATCTATCCCCGGAAAGACGGCTGCAGGGAACGAAGGGGCAGGGGCTGGCCACATACAAGGAACTAATCCGCAATATGTCAACCAAGACCAAACCCGAAGGCGGCGCACTGACGCTGATCCTCGACAGATGGATCAGCAGCATTCAGACGGAAGTGGTCACGGAAAGCGGCCTTTCCTTTAGCGACGCCGGATTTGCCGGGCTTGTGGAAAAGAAAATTTACGAAGTCATTCACTCACTAAACGAGATGGTCCATGGTTTTGATTTTGCCAGACTGTTAACCGTTTACTATAAATCATATACCGACGGCGACGATGAAAACAAGGCTAAAGTCGTCAAATGGTTCCGCGGCGAGTATACAACCAAAACGGAAGCCAAAGCCGAACTGGGAGTCAATATCATCATCACCGACGACGACTGGTACGAGTATATCAAGCTGTTTGCCATGTTTTTGCGCAAAGCCGGATACAGCGGTTTTTTAATCCTCATTGATGAACTGGTCAATATTTACAAAATACCCAACAGCATTACCAGGCAGTACAATTACGAAAAAATCCTCACAATGTACAACGACACGCTGCAGGGCAAAGCCATGTACCTGGGGATTATCATGTGCGGCACGCCGCAGTGCATTGAGGATACGCGGCGCGGTGTTTTCAGCTATGAAGCCTTAAAATCGCGCTTGGAGGACGGGCGCTTCAGCCGCAGCGGCGTCAAGGACATGCTGGCCCCGGTGATCAAACTTGTGCCGCTGACTTACGAAGAGATGCTGGTGCTGATTGAAAAGCTTGCCGATATCCATGCCGGACTTTTCGAATATACGAAGACTCTGACCGAGGAAGATCTGATCAATTTCATAAAAATCGAATTCAGCCGCATCGGCGCCGATACGAATATCACACCGCGTGAAGTCATCCGTGATTTTATCGAACTTTTGAATATTGTTTACCAGAATCCGGGAATAAATGTTGCCGGTCTGCTCGGTTCGGAAAAATTCGTTTACGCAAAATCGGCAATCAACGATGAAACATTGGAAAAAGAATTTGAGGAATTTGAAATTTAGAACAGCTTGATTTAATGTATACGGCATTACATTTATCCTGTTTCGTGTGGCCGGGAAGCTTTTTGACAGGCGCCCCCCGATGCCTTGCAAAAAGCTTCCCGGCCACACCGATAAAAACTAAGTCCGATATCAGTAAATTTGTTATAAGGTGGCAATATGAATGTTTTCAACCGTTACGCGCCGTTTATCCGCGATTTCATTTACCAGAACAACTGGGAATCATTAAGAGCGATCCAAATTGCCGCCGCCGAAGCCGTGTTCAATACCGACGACAATATCCTGCTCTCCGCCTCCACCGCTTCCGGGAAGACGGAGGCGGCTTTTTTCCCGCTGCTGACGCTGTTTATGGAAGATATGCCAAAGTCGGTCGGGGCAATTTACATCGGTCCTTTGAAAGCGCTGATCAACGACCAGTTTATGCGTCTTAACGATCTCTGCCGGGAGGCCAATATACCCGTCTGGCACTGGCACGGCGACGTCGCCCAGTCCCATAAAAACAAACTGCTGAAAAATCCTTCCGGTATCCTGCAGATTACTCCCGAATCCCTGGAAGCGCTGCTGCTGCACAAACATGCCTATATTACCCGTATGTTCGGCGATCTGCGGTTTATCGTCATTGATGAAGTCCATTCGCTGCTGCGCGCCGACCGCGGCGGGCAGACGCTTTGCCTCATAGAAAGGCTTTCTAAAATGGCCGGCGTAAATCCGCGCCGCATTGGCCTCTCGGCAACCATCGGCGACCCGGAAAGCACGGGTAAATTCCTGTCATCCGGTACCGGCAGAAATACCGTGGTCCCCAAAATTGAAGCCAAGGGCATCAAATGGCGGCTTTCAATGGAACATTTTTATCTTCAGGGAGCGCAGTCGGCGGAAGATAAAAACATTACCGGCGCCCTGCCTGTTCTGGATATAGAAACCGATACCGCGCCGAAAAACGCCGAACCGGGTATGGATTATATCTTTGAACACACAAAGGGAAAAAAATGCCTGATATTCGTCAACTCGCGAGAAGAATGTGAAGCGGTAACGACGACTCTTCGCCAGTACTGCGAAGTAAACGGCGAAGCGGACAGGTTTCTGATCCATCACGGCAACCTCTCGGCTTCCTACCGGGAAACGGCGGAAGCGGTGATGAAAGATGAAGAGCAGTATCAGACTACGGTGACGACGGCGACCCTTGAACTGGGAATCGATATCGGCAGATTGGAGCGCGCCTTCCAGATCGACGCGCCGTTCACCGTCTCCTCATTCCTGCAAAGAATGGGCCGTACCGGCAGGCGCGACTTGCCGCCAGAAATGTGGTTCGTAATGCGCGAGGAACAGCCGGAAGCAAGGGCAATGCTGCCGGTAACAATTCCCTGGGTGCTGATTCAGGGGATCGCACTCGTCCAGCTCTACCGGGAAGAGCGCTGGGTGGAACCGCCGAAGCTCGACAGGCTGCCTTTCAGTCTGCTTTACCACCAGACAATGTGCACACTGGCTTCCTGCGGCGAAATGTCGGCACCAAAACTTGCATCACAGGTGCTTTCGCTCAGTTATTTTCATAGAATCACCCAGGATGATTACAAAATTCTGCTTCGGCATCTGATCGCCTCGGAACATATCCAGAAAACGGAAGAAGGCGGACTGATTGTCGGCCTGGCTGGAGAAAGGCAGACGAATTCCTATAAATTTTATGCCGTATTCCAGGAAAATGAGGAATACACGGTAAGAAGCAAATCCCATGAACTGGGAACCATCGTAATGCCGCCGCCAATTGGCGAAAAAATCGCCATTGCCGGACACGTCTGGATCGTTGAAGAGGTAGATCATAAACGACATCTCGTCTACTGCGCACAGGTAAAGGGCAAGGTTCCCGCCTACTTCGGTCAATGCCCAGGCGATATCAACACCAGGGTGCTGGAAAGAATGAAGGGTGTTCTGCGCGAAACCTGCTCTTACCCTTACCTGATGAAAAACGCCGTCGCCAGACTTGATGAGGCCAGGCATACCGCCGTAAATTCAAGTCTTACGGAAGAAGCGCTGATTTGTCTCGGCGGCGATATGTGGTGCCTGTTTCCATGGCTGGGAAGTTATGCTTTCCTGGCTCTGGAGCGGTTTATCAAAATCAAATGCGCGCCGCAGCTTAATCTGACAGCGCTTGATTCCTTAAGACCGTATTTTATCCAGTTCAAAATGAAAGCCGGTAAAGAAGAATTTTTCCGCGTTCTTGGCGAGATGGAAAAGCAGCCGCTCGACCCGATGGAGCTGATCTACAAGAATGAGGTGCCGCTGTTTGAAAAATATGACGAATTTTTACCGGAAGAACTGGTTAAAAAAGGTTTTGCCTACGGAATTCTCGGGATTGAGGAAATGAAAATGCGTATCCGCAGTTGGAACAATACGGAGATATCCGCCAATGTATGAACTGACAAAACTCGGTGAAAAAAGCTACTGTTTCAACGGCCCGGCGAGAATAGGTCTTTACCTGCAGGACGCTCAAACAGCCTATCTTATCGACAGCGGCAATGACAAAGACGCCGGGCGCAATGTCCTTAAAGTGCTGAAAAAAAACGGATGGAACCTCAAAGGCATCCTCAATACCCACGCCAATGCCGACCACATCGGCGGCAACCGCTATCTGCAAAATCAGACGGGATGCAAAATTTTTACCGGGGAAATTGAAAATGCTTTTACCGAACATCCGCTATTGGAACCCTCATTCCTTTACGGCGGCTATCCGTGCAGAGATTTAAGGCATAAATTCCTGATGGCCGAACCAAGTAAAACAGTCGGTTTTGATGATGAGGATTTTCCCAGGGAAATTGAAATAATCCCCTTAAAAGGCCATTTTTTTAATCAGGCAGGCTTCCGCATTCCCGACGGCACCGTATTTTTGGCCGATTGCGTCAGCAGTGAAGCAATTCTGAAAAAATACCGCTTCTGGTTTATTTACGATGTAGCCGCCTATTTGGAGACTCTGGACAGGATCTCGGACCTTGAAGCCGCAATATTTGTGCCCTCCCACACGGAAACGGTAACCGACATATGTCAGCTTGTCGAATTAAACCGCCGCAGTGTAATGGCAATTGCCGGCAAAATACTAACACTTTGCCGGCAGCCGAAAAACTTCGAACGGATACTGCAGGAACTGTTCTCGGAATATAGGCTAACAATGAATTTCGAGCAATATGTCCTGGTCGGCAGCACTTTGCGATCTTACCTGTCCTGGCTTAAGGACAGCGGCAAAATGGAGGTTATTTTCTCGGATAATCTACTGCTGTGGCAAACGCTGTAATGGAGGAAAATATCATGAAAACCACCGGCGAGTTTTTCAGACTGCCTTTTTGTCTGTTGCCGACGCCGCTTTATCGGCTGGCAAACATCAGCAAAGTGCTGGGAAAAAATATTTATATCAAACGCGATGACCTGACCGGAATAGCCCTTGGCGGTAACAAAGTGCGGAAACTGGAGTTTTTACTGGCGGAGGCCAAAGCAAAAGGTGCCGGTTATGTCATTACCACCGGCGGCGCCCAGTCAAACCATGCAATGCTGACGGCCGCCTGTGCCGGACGCGCGGGGCTGAAATCCATACTGGTGCTAAAACAGCGCGGAGTATGCGAGAGAAAAGGCAATTTACTGCTGGATGATCTGCTGGGAGCAGAGGTGAGATTTTTGGACACGGAAAGCTATGACGACATTTACAGTGAAATGGAGCGTATTACGGAAGAACTCTCTAAAAAAGGGCATAAAGCCTACCGCATACCGGTTGGCGGTTCCACGGCGCTGGGAACGCTCGGATACGTAAACTGTGCCGGTGAAATTGCCGGGCAGGCAAAAGCAATGCATATCAATTTCGACCACATAATTTGTGCCGTCGGCTCCGGAGGCACCCAGGCAGGACTTGCTATCGGAGCCAGGCTTTATATGCCGCAGACGAAAGTCACCGGTATTTCCGCCGACAACCAGCCATTCGGCAAAATCGTGCCGCAGCTGATGCGCCAGACAGCAGAATTGCTCAATTACCGGGAACCGGTACGCAATCGTGATATCTCCCTTAAATACATGGTCGGAGAAGGTTATGCCGTTCCCAGCCGGGAGGGAAACGAAGCCATAAGGCTGATGGCGGAGCAAGAGGGAATATTCCTTGATCCCGTCTATACCGGCAAAGCTTTTGCCGGGTTGATCGAACTTTGTAAAACAGGCTATTTCGGTGAAAACGACAACATCCTTTTCCTGCACAGCGGCGGGGCCAGCAGCCTGTTTGCATACTAAAAAATATCCCCAAAGGCAAAATCATATGCAAAAATTAATTTCCGATTTACGCTTCTTTGAAAGCACAAAAGAAAATACCGACGGATATTTTCCGGGATATATTGGAAAAATTTACCTGATTGACGAAAAAAAATTAAATACCGTAAAGGAAAGATTTGTCCTCAAGCTCAGGGAGAAAGGTCTTTGCCTGCCCGATTTTGACCATGTCTACATAAATATGACCCCATGCATTGAGAGCGGAAAAATATCGGCGGCTAACAGAAGTATAGACAAATACCATTCTTTTTACCGTTTTATGGACGCAGGCTTAACGGAAAAAGAATTCAACAATCTTGAGGAAAACGAAAAAATTACCGGACTCATAACCATAGCCTCCGAAGCGATCACAGCTTTAAACAGTTTCAGCGAAGAAGAAAAAGCAACTATCAGGTCCTGTGCCGATGAAATCCTCAGCCTGGGCGAAAACACGGAGATAATTTACAAATACAAAAAAAATGAGAAAAACTGCCTGCAGGTCTGCGTGAAGCTGCTCGATACGGGAATGTACAGTCCCTTCATCCGAATTTTTGACAATGGCAAAAATCTGATCCGGGAAGAAGTTTACGGCAAACTTATGAAACAGGATGAGTTTATTTTCCAATTCGCCGCGATATCCCTCGGCAAAAACAGCGCCACGATAAAGCCGAAAAAAAACGCCATAGCGGAACACTACCAACTGGAAACGCTTAAATATACATTTTGAAAAACAAACATCAGCTTGATTGTAGGAAAAGGGGACATATCACTAAATCAATACGCCCTATACAAACTCAGTAAATAATAAATTTAAGCCTGGCTCCCCGCCTGCGCGGGGATGACATAAAATAAATAAGTTTTTTCAATAAAACTAAGGCGGGCAATTGTGTTTGCAGTCTATGGCAAAACTGATTTCGACGATTGAGGCAGTCGGAATTGCCCCTCACCCCGAGGGGCTGTCGTGCCAAGTGGGGCTAGAAAGGCCCACTTAGTACGACAGAAAATGGCGAGAAATAGCTTTCTTTATAGCTTTTTGCTATTCTTTTCTTAATTTTTCACCATTTTTACAATTATAGTCAGTACCACCCGTAAAACGGGTGGCTTGCTCGAGGCTATAAGCCTCTTTTACTGGCCAAGGGCTAAAGCCCTTGGCTTTCACATTCGTTCAAGCCACATTGCCATTGATTACAAGCAGCCCCTAAAGGG
>JAVBNT010000051.1:0-36057 GCA_031551355.1 Candidatus Xenobia bacterium
AAAGGCAAATAATAAGACCCTTTAGGGTCAGCCAGAGACAATGGTGCGGTTGGCAGATCTTTCATGCGCTTACAAGCGCTTGCTGGTAAAAAGCCCTTATAGGGCTAGTGCAAACCACCGGCTTAGCCGGTGGTCCTGATTATCTTTATATTACAATTTTTTCCGAGGCCGCAAACCCTGCTTCTGCGGCGCTCATATTCAGATTTTCAGTTCCGGTAGGTGCTCGGCGGCTTAAGGACGAGACGATTGAATTTATGGAAATCATGTCCGTAAGCCTGGGGACCACACCAAGCGCCACTGTGGAAACGGTGAAGGCTTTGCCTGTAGTTTCCATGGCTATTGCCGTAAGAGGCATATCTATAATGCGTTTATCTTCCTCATGTTCGGGAACATCCGTTGAATTAAGCAAAATGATCCCATCCGCTCTGACTTTCTTTTTATGTGCGTTGAGCGCATCTTTTGAAAGGGCAATCAATACATCGGCCTGTTTGATTCTCGGATAATCTATTTCATCATCGCTGATAACCAACTCCGAACTGCTTGACCCTCCTCTGGCAAGGGGTGCGTAGGATTCTATTTGTACTGCGTATTTTTTCTCTCCTATGGCGGCGGCATCTCCGAGAATCAATCCTGCAAGCAGAAGTCCCTGACCGCCGATACCGGCCATAATAATTTCAAAACGTTTCATTTTACCTTTTGTCTCCTTGAAAAGTGCCCTAGACTTTCCGATATTTTTTATGCCGTCTTGCTTTTACAATTACGTTGTTATGTTCTTCTATAAATCCTTTTACATCTCTGTCTACAAGAACGCCGCGTCTGATTTTTTCCGGATTTGCTTCCGCGTCGGCCGCCGAAGAGACGGTGTTATCCTTAAACCAGTTGAGCATATCCACTGCACCTTTGATGTTGTTCATCCTGCCGAAATAAGTATGGCAGTTGCTCATTACTTCCACTACGGAGAATCCTTTTTTATCGATGCCTTTTTCGATCATGCGCTCCATTTCTGCAACATGGTATACCGAACTTCTGGCTACGTATGCCGCTCCGGACACTTCCGCCATTTTTGAAATATCGAAAGGCTGATCGATGTTTCCGTATGTAGATGTTGTCGAATAACATGATGACGGTGTTACCGGAGAATACTGCCCGCCGGTCATACCATAGATTCTGTTGTTGACGACTATCGCCGTCAGTTCTATATTTCTTCTGGCCGTGTGGATAAAGTGGTTGCCGCCGATGGCCATTGAATCTCCGTCCCCCATGATTACTATTACTTCCATCTCCGGCCTTGCCAGTTTTATACCGGTGGCATAGGGCAGAGCTCTTCCATGGGTGGTGTGTATCGTGTGGACGTCAAGATATACCGGCATTCTGCTGGAACATCCGATGCCGGATACCATCGTGATATAATCTTTATCAAGGCCAAGTTTGTTTATAGCCCTGATGATTGCACTTAATACTGCTCCGTTTCCGCAGCCGGGGCACCAAACTGTCGGAAAATTTTTGTTTCCTCTTAAACTGTCTATTGTTAACGGTGCTGTTCTTTCTCTCATATCAGTTCATTGCCTCCAATATGGCCTGTGGATCGATCATGTGTCCGTCTACCCGGTTCACTTTTTTTATCGGTATACAGTTACCTACGATTCTTTGTATTTCAAGGGACAACTGCCCCCTGTTCATTTCCGGTACAATAATCTGTTTTTTGCCTTCGGCGAGTTTTTTTATGACTTCTTCGTCCATAGGCCATAATGTCAGCAATTGAAGAAATCCGGCTTTGATGCCTTTTTCTCTTGCTTCTATTGTTGCATGTTTTGCCGTTCTTGCCGATATGCCAAATGAAATGACAAGAGTATCGGCATCTTCAGTCATAAATGTTTTATACAGAAAAATGTCTTTTATACGGCTTTCGATCTTGTTAAATACTCTGTCGTACCATCTGTTTATTTCCGCGGCATTATTGGTCGGAAAACCGTCTTTGTCATGCAGCAGCCCCGTTATATGGTAACGGTAGCCGTTACCAAGCGGTGCAAGTGCCGGAACGTCTTCTTCATCATTGAACGGCGAGTAATTTGCCGGACGTTCCGTCGGCGCTTTTCTATTTTGGATTTTCACATATTCCTTGGGCGGAATGAGTATTTTTTCTCTCATATGTCCGACGACTTCATCGGAAAGTATAATTACCGGTGTTCTTAACGATTCGGCAAGGTTAAAAGCAATTATTGTCAGCTCGAAACATTCTTTGACTGACGACGGTGTCAGCACGATGATCGGGTGATCTCCATGGGTTCCCCATCTGGCCTGCATCACGTCTCCCTGCGCGGGACTTGAGGCGGCTCCCGTACTTGGGCCTAGCCTCTGGACATCAATGATGACTGTTGGAATCTCAGTCATGATTGCGTATCCGATGTTTTCCTGCATAAGTGAAAAACCGGGACCGCTTGTTGCCGTCATTGATTTCGCGCCGCCGATTGATGCGCCGATACATGATGCGATACTGGCGATTTCATCTTCCATTTGTATGAAGACTTTGCCGTCCTGCGGCAATCGTCTTGAAAGTATTTCGGCTATTTCGGATGACGGAGTGATGGGGTAACCGCCGTAAAAAGACAGTCCTGCGATTATAGCCCCTTCCACGCAGGCCTCATTGCCCTGAAGAAACAGGGCCGTATAATCTGATTCCCTTAATTCTCCGCGCTCGTCTTTAACGATCCATGAACTTCCATAATGAGGTAAAGTTACTTGCTTCATTTTTGTCCTCTACTTTCTCCCCTGAAGAATTGTTATGGCAAATTCTGGACAGCGGTATTCACACATTGAACATTTTTTGCATTTGTCGTTGATTAGAGAAGGAGCCCCGTTTTTACCCCATTCGAGTGCTTTATGAGGACAGAATGCTATACAGATTCCGCATCTTTTACACCATCCGGGGTATATGAACAGAGCTTCTTTTGGATTTGACAGTTTTTCTTCAAGTATTTCTTTAACGTCTTTGGGCGTTGCGTTTGAATTCATTTCATTGTCGCTGCTCATCTGATGTCCCTTTTCTGAAAAATAATGATGATATTTAATGAGGTAGTTTGACAAAAAAATGCGTATACCTTCCGTCTGGAAAAATAGCTGTTCAAAGTTTTTTATCCGGCATGTAAAGCCGACCTTATACAGGCATAACCGGGAGGTGTTATTTTCACCGTTCGGAAGGTTCGGAAAGTGAAATTTCCTTTATTATTCCGTTTTTAACAAGGAATGATATTCCAAGTTTTTTATAGATAATCTGTTCGCCGACTTTTGTCCCTTTTCCCAGATGCCGCGATATTAGATTCGCATCCAAACCTACGCATAACCCGTCTCTTGTGGCCATTACCGGTGTCAGTATCACCAAGCTTTTTATTTTATTGCGCTCCGTGATAATGATAAACCCTCGTGTCTGATCATAGAAATTCATCCTTCCGCCGGAGACACCGGTTAAAACGGTTACCGACTCCGGATCCCCCCATTTTTTTTCAACTAGGGACAAGGATTTGTTTAAGTAAATTTCCCCGGCTCTGATACCCGGCAAAATGATATTATCCCCATATAATTCTCCGGACTGTGCCTGAAATACAAATATTTTGCAGACCTTATCATTTTCAAACTCAAAGCCAATACCTTTTTCATAATAGAAAATATTGTTTTCCGCCTGATAGCATTTTGAGGTTCCGTAGACCGACAATACGGTATTTTTCGTGGTTCGAAAATTGACGCCTTCGGTTGTTGCCGCCGTCTCTTTGCTGAATGAGATCAGCTTGGGGATATTTCCGTTAAATGAAATTTCCACTCCCTGATCGGCAATAATATACAGTCCGTTCAGGGTTCCGTCGTCTTTAAGTATGTAGTCTTTTTTTAATTCTTCCATCCGTGATTTCAGGTTTATTGATTCCGAGCCCACTCCCGGCTTTATAGTCTGGGCCCAAACGTTCGAATCAAACAGCGCTGTAAACAGGAGCCAGATGGCGAGAATTTTGCAAAAAGTTTTTGCGGACATTTATTCCTGACAAAGTTCCAAAAGAATTGAGCCGGTGCTTTTGGGATGCAAAAAAGCGATCCTCGTATTATTCATGCCTGTTCTTGGAGTTTCATCAATAAATCTGAATCCCTTGTCTTTCAGCCTTTGCATGTCATGTTCAATATTATCTGTTGCCAAAGCAATATGATGAACTCCTGCTCCTCTTTTTTCGATAAACTTTGCAATCGGGCTGTCCGGTTCTGTAGGTTCAAGGAACTCTATGTGTGTGCCGCCAACCTGAAAACTCAATATTTTTGACTTTTGCTCGGCAACCGTTTCTTCATGTGTTTCACACCCTTCCAGTATGCTTTTATATAGATCTTTTATGCCTTCGATGCTTGATGTCGCGATGCCGATATGGTTCACTCCGTTGATCATTTTTAATTCCTCCCTGATTTTTTAATGATTGCGGTCTTTTTACCGATGAATTAAAATCCTGTTTTAAATTCCATTTATTTCATAGTCATCCTTTTTTGATTTATGAGCAGGATTCCTGAAATTGTAATAGAATAATCTTCTTAAAATTTTTGCAGATAGACATTGACGGATATTTTAAGAATAGTTGGTTTGTGAAAAAACAAGGACTTTTTGCAGGTCCGGTTTTTTTGTTTTTAAAGCAGTTTTTGCCAGGGGAAAGGAGCTTTTTGCTTTGGATAAAAAGGTAGTTGTAATAGGTGCATCCAATCTGGATGTAAAAGGCAGGAGTATTACAAAATCATTTTGCAGGACTAAAAATCCTGGAAAGATAGAACTTTCGGCCGGTGGCGTGGGACGTAATATTGCGGAGAATATTTCCCGTATGGGAACCAGGTCTCAGCTTCTTTCTGCGGTAGGTTCGGAGGGGTTTTCCGGTTTGATTCTTGATTCGGCTATTCAGGCAGGCGTTGATATTTCCAGGGTTTTGAAAGCCGAATGCAGTTCCGGAGTTTTTATGGCGATTATAAACTCCAGGGGAGAGCTTGATTCCAGTATCTCCGATATGTCGGTTTTGTCGAGAATAACCCCGGATTATATACTTGATAATATGGAAGTTTTTTCCGATGCCAGCTATCTTGTGCTTGACGCCGATATTCCCGAATCCACGCTTGCCCTCTGTCTTTCTCTGGCTAAAGAAAAAAATATCCCGGTATGTGTTGAGCCGGTATCTCCGGCCAAAGCCCAGATTTTGTCAGGATACTTGAGCGATATAACAATGACTACCCCGAACAGGGAAGAGCTTGAGGCGATGGTTAACAGGACAATATCATCCGAAGATGATATCAGGTTAGCCGGTAATGAACTGCTCGAAAAGGGAGTTAATTACGTTGTTGTCACGCTGGGAGCTGAAGGAGTTTATTGTGTGTCAAAGGACTATAACGGGTTTATACCTTCGATAAGAACGATGGTGGTAAATTCTGTCGGAGCCGGTGATGCGCTTGTTTCCGGTGTTGTCACCGGTATGCTAAAGGATATGTCTTTTGTTGATGCCATAAAGCTGGGTATTTCCGCGGCGACAATCACCCTTACGGAAGAAAGTGCCGTGTCGGCTTCCATAACATTTGCCAAAGCGCAGGAGTATATGCAGAAAATACATTTGTCATGTTAGGGGTCTTATCAGCAATGTCATTAAGTTAAGGTTTTAAATCGCTGTTTTTACCATCTTTGTCATTGCGAGCCTGTAAGGCGCGCAATGACAAAGATGGAGCGAATTAATCACGTAATTTTTTTCACAATTCAAGAATGGTTTCTCTTAACTTAATGACATTGCTTATATCAGCGGCTTCTGTATTTTTCAGCATAAATTACGCTATTATTTTTTACAGTAGTTTGCGTTCTCCGGATTATAGATATTGAACTTCTCCAAACTGTTTCAGGGCTTGTTATTTTTTGCCTGTTTGGAGGAGTTTATTGTTATAAGGGGAATATTTCTAATTATGGATAAAATGGAAAATGGTGATAACTCTGCGGTTGTTTGTGAACAGGATTCGTCCGAAAACAGGAAAGAATTTTTGCTTCAGCCGGGTGTTTTTATAATGCATCCGCTTCATGGCATCGGCTATGTTGAAAAATTTGAAAGTAAAGAGATTCTTGGTCAGGAATGTACGTTTGCGGTTATATCCTTTCAGAGTGACAAACTGAAAATTATGGTGAATGTTAATCAGAAAGATAGTTTGATTCGCAATCTTATCAAACAGGAAGATATTCCAAAAATCCTTTTATACATAAAAAACTTTGAAAGTGACTTCCCGGTTAAATCGTCCGATCGCTATAATCTCAATATGAAGAAGATTAAAAGTTCGGACATAAATATGCTTGCTCAGGTAATTAAAGATTTGACAATGCTTGGCCGCCATAAGAAACTGACTCCGAAAGAGCTGGCAATGCTTAAACAGTCTAAAAAAACAATGGCGACCGAGTTTGCTTTTGTAGCCGCGCTTTCTTTT
Organism: Candidatus Xenobia bacterium; assembly: GCA_031551355.1. GTDB lineage: Bacteria > Vulcanimicrobiota > CADAWZ01 > CADAWZ01 > CADAWZ01 > JAVBNT01. Next base: position 6,466 of record JAVBNT010000051.1, read on the forward strand.
GAAGACGCTGAAATGATGATCGAGGAAAGCTGCCGCATCGCCTGAATATTTTATGTTATATAGATGTTTTGGCGATAATCTATTTGTTTAATGGGAGAACTTGGTTTTATGCAGGGTAAAAAAAATTTAGTATCAAAGCCTACAGTTTCGAAACCTGTTATTTCCGGAAATTCAGGCGACAAGGGTTTTCTTGTAAAGAAAGACGCTAAGTCTAAATCCGGTTCTTCTGAAGAAGATGAATTGACATCAAAATCTTCCAAGCGTATTTTGGGAGACAACATCGGTGAAGATCCGGAGGCTGCCCTTGAAGCACTGGAAGAAAAACTGTCGTCTGATCCGGAGAATGAAGAGTTATATATTCTTAAGTATCAGATATTAAAAAGGCTTAATGATGGCGACGAACTTGTTGCAACGCTGGAAAAAGCCGCCGATTTTTCGAATAATCCGTATTTCCCTTTGAAACTTGCCGAATATCTTGAGGAACACTTTGCTTATCAAAAGGCAATCGGGTGGAGAAAAGATGCGGCAAATCTCGTGCCGGATGATTTTAACAACTGGAAACGCCTTGCTCTTGACTATGTTAGAACCGGAGATTTTGAACGCGCCGAATCGACATATGATTATATGCTTGAAGCCCATCCTGAAAAACCTTTGGGACATACTTTTTTTCAGGAAATGCAGGGCGTTGGAGTCAAGAAAGAGCAGCGCAGCAGGTTAATAAAGTTTGGTATCAAAATAGCGCACAAATATCTTGCCTTAAATCAGAACAATATCTCTTTGCTTGAAGGAATGGCTTTGCTGGCAAGGGTTTCGAGAGATAGTCTTCTTGCGATTGAGTTGTATGAACGCCTTCTGGCTGTGCCTGATTCTGATTCAAGTGCCAATAACCGTCAATGGAAAGTTGAGCTTTTGAAGCTTTATGCACGTGAAGGGCATGCTGAAAAATGGGCCTCTCTCAATGAACGGCTGATTCTTGATTATGAAATATATCTGGCCTCCAGCGGCAGTAATGATGCCAATTCCTGGCTGCAGCTTGCACTTCAGCAAATTCAGGGTGGGTTGTTTGAAGAAGCGATAACTTCCCTGAAAAAGTGCATTGAGCTGGATTCAAAAAATATTCAGGCCCTTTATGAGTTGGGAAGGATTTATATAAGACTTGACCGTTCCAATGAGGCGATTGAATATTATACTTCAATACTTCCGGACGGCATGTCCGGGCGTATGAAATACCATCGCGCCCTGGAGCTTTGTCTTGCCGATTTATATTACCGGCTGGGACGTTATGAAGATGCAATGGAGCTTTATAAACGTGAAGAAAGCAGTAACTACCGTTATATTGCAGTCGTTTTTGAGGCAATGGGTGACGAGTCGGCGGCTTTGGACTATTATAACAAGGCAATAGGAAACTCGTCTAAAGACGGACGAAATTATCTTGCACTCGCAGAATACCATGTCAGGCGCGGTTCATGGAAAGAGGCTGAGGAACTGGCTGCCAAAGGACTGGAATGCCCTCATATAACAAGAGAGGCCAATGAACAGCTGTATGTGGTTTTAGCAACGGCAATGATGAAAACAGATCGCCTTAAAGATGCCCTTAAAGTTATGGAAGACGCTATAGAGTCTTCCGTTGAGCTTTATAGTATGGAACTGCGGCGCATAAAACTTCTGTTTATGAGCGGCAGTTCATCAGAGGCCAAGCATAGCGGACAGGAACTTATACGTAAAATAGAAAAACAGCTTATGTGTGCTCCGTCGGCATCAGGAATGTGGACGATACTCGGAGATTTAGCTTCGATTTTAAGCCAGTTTGATTTGGCAAGAAGGGCTTATGGAGAAGCTATGCGGTATAATGCGCTTGATTCCGATGCTGTTCGCGGCGAAGGCGTTCTTTGTGAAAAATTCGGTGAATTTAAAAATGCCATACAGCTTTATGAACGTTATGTAATGCTTGAGCCTCTGAGCCTGGCAACACCTGCGCTGAGGCAGAAAATTGAGCAGTTAAAGTCACGTTTGTAGTTTTTTTATAGATTATTGATTGTAAAATTTGCGGATTTCAAATTGATTTCCGCTTTTTTTATATGCCGATATTATTTTTGCGGGGAAAATTTTATGAAGGTATACATACGTGTAAAGTCCGTCGGTAAAAGAAGAGATGTCTTAGAGAAACTCCCTGCGGAAATTCCTGAAGACATTGATACTGCAGAGAAATTGATAACCCATCTTGTCATTGAAAATGTCAGGGCATACAATTCAAAAAAGATTGATGCCCCCTTTTTTAAATATTTAAGTAATAGAGAAATTGACGATGCCGCTTTTTCGGGAAAAATAGGGTTCGGCGATAGAAAAAATGAAAATTTTCAGGATGAAGCACAGGCTGTGGCCAATGCACTGCAGTGTTTTGAGGATGGGATATACCGTATTTTGCTCAATGATTCCGAGATAAAGCCGGATGATAGGTTTGTAATCAGAGCTGATGATTGCCTTACTTTTGTAAGACTGGTAATGCTTGCCGGCCGCAGGTGGTAAAGGAGAAGCTGTCATTAAGTTAAGATAAAAGGGTTTCTCACAGAGAAGAGGAGAACACAGAGAGTTTTACCCGGTATTTACCCTCCGTGGCCTCTGTGCCTTCTGTGAGGGACAGAAAGAAATTTTCAGTGAGATCCCAAGGATGTCAAAATCGATGATGAAAAATACTAACTTAATGACATTGGGTAAAGGAGAAACTGTTGTGAAGAATCGTTTTGGTAATATTATTAAAAAGATTTTTGGCATTGATGACCGCGCATCGGTCGTTGGACAGGCTTTGTCGGAGTATATGGAAAGTGATTATTACGGCAGGGATGAGAAAATGCTGAAACTTGTTTCTGTTTTAAAGGAAGGTGCTCCGAAAAACCTGTCACAGGTTTACGAAAACGGTCCTAAAAAAATGTTTGAGTCGGTTCATGGTAAGAATATTGCCGAAAAAGTCGGCAAAGTTGTCTCGAGGCTGGGTAATTATGTCTATTCACCCAGTATTTACCGCCGCTCTTTCCGTTCGTCGCATATTGATGTTTACTTTGAAAAATTTGTATTTATTCTGGAAACGCTCTCGTTTTCATGGGAAAAGTTTAATATGGCGGAAGATTTAAGGATCCCGCATTCGTCTCTGCTTGATAATTTTGATCCTGCAAAAATTCTCGCGGGCGTGTTATCCGATGATGATAACGGGAAAATTGTTCTGGATGCTCGGGTATATCCCGATTTTCTGGCCCTGGAAATCGACGAGGGCAATTCAGCGGTAATCAGAGCCGTTGAAGAGGTCTGTCTTGGCGAAAACAATACCAAACTGCTCAGTGATGCCATTATCAACGGAATTTTAAAAAGTTCTGATAAGAAGCTTCACAGGCTTCTGGGAGATATGCTGCTGGCGGCAAAACTTCAGGAAGGCCTCAGGCAGTCAATACTTGAAAATGCCGATAACGGATGTGTTGACGCCTTTGTTTTTATGGTCGGGCTGGTTCTTGAAAATGATTTTTTAAGGTATTCTTCGGCTATGAGGGCCTGTGCCGTTTGGATGGGGCTCGGATATGAATTCAGTGACCGCAGGATTGTCGGTAAAGTTTTGCGTTTGGGGTACGATTATCTCAATGATGAGAAAAAGCGCCTTTCCGGACTTGACAGTAGCGATGTGCTCGAAATTTATGCCTCTTTATGGGCTAGTGCGGTATTTGATGTTAGGAACGTATTGCCCTTGATTGTTAAACTGATGGAAACTGAAAAATACCGTAAGCTCGTTGCCCTGTATTTTCTCACCCAACTTGAGGATTTGTCTCTAAGTTCTGAGATTGCGGCAAAATATTTTGATGAGACTGATCCCGATATTTTGACTTATGTTGTGGAGAACTATTCGCTGGTGTCGCCCAGGGCGCAGAAAAAGGCGGATTATCAGAAAAACTGCCTTGCCAATACTGTTTTACAAAATCTCCAGGCAAGAAGCGGGCATTTTGAAAAACTCTTAAAAATTGCTTCCTTGATTCCGCCGTCAGGCCATAGAGCCAACGGTAAACCCTTTGAATGGTGTTTTTCTTCCGTGAGCCGTGAGCAGGTTTTTGACAGGCTGATGATTATTGCCGGATGCGACTTCGACTCGGAAAAAATTGGCACTCTGATTGATTTTATTGAGTATTCTTCTTCCGACAGCAGGATAACGCTTTTGAAAATTTTTATCGATCCTGCAAATTCAGCTCAGGCGCGCGCTTTTCTTTTCCGGTCTCTGAATGATAAAAGCATGCCTGTAAGGGTCACGGCTTTGGAAATTATTAAAACGCTGACGCTGACGGAAGAAGAGGGTAAGCAGGTCATGAATCTTTTATCTCTGAAAACCGGGGATATCAGGCAAGGTGCGGTCAGTATCTTGCTGGGACTTCCTAAAGAACAATCCGTGGAAGTGGCGAAGATTCTTCTCGCCGACAAGCATGAGAACAAGCGCCTGGCGGCACTTGATATGCTCACGCAGCTTGTAAAAAGAAAGTTACTTTCACCTGACGGCGCTGCGCAGATGTTTTCCTTAATGCCCAAGGTAACCGACAAGGAAAAAATTCTGATGGACGCTATTGCCGTCAGCCGGCCTGATTATAACCGTGAAAACGGTTTCGGCCTTTACGATCCTGGTTACACTCCCTCTTTTCCTGAATTAAAACCGGATGGCAGCCATAATCTGAAGTCGCTGTTTACTTTTTCTCCCGACCGCCTGAAAAAACTGTTTGACTCGCTGTGTGATAAAATAAGGCAAAATAAAGATTATACGTATACCGTAAAATATTGGGACGGCTCGCAGCAGGAAGTTATTTTGGGAACCCTTGTCTGGCCGCGCATACCATCCGATGAGCCTAAAAAATCAGGTGAGGAATACGGCCTTGATGATTTTGTCCTTGCCGATGTCTGGCGCGGCTGGCTACGCGAGAACAAAGTTTCTTTTCAGGATATCCTGCTGATGACTTTTTATGACGATATGTCCGGATACCGTAAGGAATATATTCCGAACTATCTCCCATGGTTCAATAAAATAATTATTGACAATTTCAATGTCGGACAGGCCGGTAAATTTATAAAATATACCGAAAATAAGGATTACGCCGAACTGGCCCTGCATTTGCTTGATTATTTTTGGCGTGAATTTCCCGAAAAGGAAAAATTTGCCGTGCTGTCCGGTGCTTTGCTTGATTTTATCGTCAGGGTTCCCGCCGGGGAGTTTAAAAAAACCATAGAGGAAGAGAATACGCTAAAGTATGGGTTTTATTATCCGGCCAACCATCAGGCGAACAGACTTGCCTATGCAAGGGAAATAAATTTCCTGACAAAAAATCTTGCCCGGGTTTCAGGAGATGATGAGAGTTTTGCCGTGCGCCTTGCCGTTTGTTACAAAATAGGCAAACTTTCGGGCATAAATAATTTTGACTTGTCGGAGACCGATATTGCCAGGGGAGCCGGAATGGGGCTTCTTCAAACCGACGCCCTTTATATGGTGGTATTTTCAGAATCCGGACAAAGTTATATATCAGGTTATACAGGAAAAAGCCGCTATGGCGCCTATAAGGAATCGGCGGAAAAATATCCTTTAATTCAGGAGATAATAAATGCTTCCGTAAAGCGTATTATTGAAATTGAACTAAAACGCGGGGATACACCGACGGAAGTCAGTGGTCTTGCCGGCGCGATCGGATATCATGAGGGCGCAGGTGTTTTTGTGGAAATTCTTGTCGCACTCGGTAAAGAAACTTTTGTAAGGGGCTATATCTACGGAAGTTCCCATACTAAAAAAGAGGTTATGTCGAGCCTGCTGAAATCCTGCCACCCTTCGGCGGATGATAATAAAGACACGCTGCGCGAAGCTTTGTCCGGCAGGATTAGTGATAAACGGCTGCTGGAAGCGGCGATGTACTCACCTTCCTGGCTGCCGATCGTCAGCGGTTATCTGGGGTGGGAGGGGCTTGAAAGCGCGGCCTGGTATTTCCATGCCCATATTAACCAGACTTTTTCGGCGGAGAAGGAAACCGAAGTAGCCCGTTATTCGCCGGTGAAGCCTGAGGAATTTAATGACGGTGCTTTCGATATTGAATGGTTTAAAGAAGCTTATTCCACACTTGGACCGGAGCGTTTTGAAACTCTTTATGACTGTGCAAAGTATCTTACGGAAGGGGCCAACCACAGGCGGGCACAACTGTTTGCCGATGCGACTTTAGGGAAGCTTTCTTTAAAGGGGATACTGGCGGAAATAAAAGAAAAGCGCAATAAGGATAAGCTGCTTGGTTTCAGCCTTATTCCTCTTGGTGAAGATAAATTTGCCGATGCGCTGGAGCGCTATGAATACATACAGCAGTTTTTGAAAGAAAGCAAAACATTCGGAGCGGCCAGACGTGAGAGTGAAGGCAAGGCATGTGAAATTGCCCTGGAAAATCTCGCCAGAAATGCCGGTTTTTCAGATTCACTGCGTTTTACCTGGAGCATGGAAACGTTTAAGATAAAACAGATAACCGATTATTTTACTCCCAAAAAGATTGACGGTGTGGAGTTGTATGTCGCAATAGATGATTCCGGAACGGCATCACTTATATGTGAAAAGGGCGGTAAAAAACTTTCTTCCGTTCCTGCGAGGCTTAGAAAAGATCCCTACGTTCTTGAGCTGAAAGAGGTTGTTTCTTCACTCAAATCGCAGTACCGGCGTGCCCGGCAGAACCTTGAACGTTCAATGGAGAAAAGAGATGTATTTAGCTTTTCAGAGTTAAAACAGTTAATGCGGCACCCGGTTATCGCGCCGCTTTTAGCAAAGCTGCTCTTTGCCGCAGATGACAGGATTGGAGCTTTTTGTGAGCTTCTTGATTTGCAGGACGATGCGGTGGTTTCTATCGCCCATCCCTATGATTTGTATAAATCCGGTACATGGATCTCCTGCCAGCGTTACGCATTTGAACATGAGCTGATTCAGCCGTTTAAACAGATTTTCAGGGAACTTTATCTGATCAATGAAGACGAAATCGCGGAAAAAACGGTATCACGGCGTTATGCAGGCCATCAGATTCAGCCGAAAAAAACAGTTGCCCTGTTGAAGGGAAGGGGATGGACTGTTGATAATGAAGACGGTTTGCAGAGAGTTTTTTATAAGGAGAATATTATTGCGGCAATGTATGCGGCTGCCGACTGGTTCTCTCCTGCCGATACCGAGGCGCCGGCTATCGAGGCAGTACGGTTTTTTGACCGAAAGACAAGAGAGCCGCTAATTCTTGAAAAAATACCGCCGGTTATCTTTTCCGAAATCATGCGTGATATTGATCTTGTCGTCAGTGTCGCCCATGTCGGCGGCGTAGATCCGGAGGCCAGTCATTCAACGATTGAAATGCGCGCCTCAATTGTTGCCGAGCTTTTAAATCTGCTGCACGTTACGAATGTTACGGTAAAGAACAGGCATGCAACCATAAAAGGGACTCTGGGTGACTATACCGTTCATTTGGGAAGTGCCGTTGCGCATAAAATGGGCAGTGGAGCCGTTAATATTCTTGCTGTTCCCGGTCAGCATCGCGGGCGGATTTTTCTTCCGTTTGCCGACGAGGATCCGAGGACTGCCGAAATAATGTCAAAAATATTGCTTTTGGCTGAAGACGGTAAAATAAAAGATCCGGCAATTCTTGCCCAAATTGGGTAAAATATGGTTTATGGCAATTAACCTATTCTTATCTTTTGATTTTGTAAGAATTAATAATGTGCTTAGCCGTGGGTTGCTTTTATCTTATACGTGCTAATAATGCTGTCGAAAATTCTCATGTATTTTTTTGATTTATTATCGGGCATTGTGCATGTTATAACATACATTTTGTCTTTGTTTGTATAAAAATACTGTGCCTGCTTTATGCCGACTCCTTCGCTGTTCCATTTATAAACAAGTTTTCTGCCTTTCTGTCCGCCGATACTAATATCGCTTAATTCTTCTATTATACAGTTTTTAAAATTGGCCGAGTAGGCGTCCTGGAATGCCTTTTTGCTTGCAGTCATCGACTGATCTATCGGCACTACCGTCACGTTGATGTTTGCCTCAAAATTTGCTTCCGCCTTTGCCGCAAATATTATGATTGCCGGATCCAGCTTTTTTTCATTCCAATCGGCCGGATAGCTGAATGAGAAACCATGTTTGTCGTTTTTATAGTTTTTTAAACCGGTTTTGGATTGTGCCGCGATTGTATTTGTCAGTAAGGCAATTAAACATATTGAAAAAATTGCTGTTATTAAATATTTTCTTTCCATTATTCTCCTCAGCCGCTCTTTCTGTTTTAATTTTTTTTTACTTTTTAATTTTATAAGATTTCATAATTGCCTCGAATATACGGGTATATTTTTCGCTTTGACCGTATGGCATATCACAGGATATGAAATACATTTTTCCGTTAATTTTGTAAAAATATTGAAGTTGTTTTGCCTTTTGTCCGTTGCGTGTCATTGTTACAACAGCTTTTTTTGCATTACACCCGTCTATTTTCATATCAATAAGACTTTCTACTTTTAACGAATCTCCATATGCTTCCTGAAGAAATCCTTTTGATTTTGGCAGGGGTTCGTCTGTTGTTCTATAGATTACTCCCATATTTATCGGAAATTTGATACCTGTTTTTGTTGCCAGTATGCTAACCAGCTCATCATGTACCTTAACTTTAAGCCACCCGGCGGGATAACTGAATGAAAATCCATGCTCCTTATTTTGGTAACTATTTTTCAGTGCAACTGTACTTTGCTGTGCTGCAGCAATACCTGCGGAAAGAAGACAAAAATATAAAACGGCAATGAGCATTACCGGCAGATTAATTTTTTTCATAAAACCCCTTCTGTTTAAGCCTGTTATTTATTTGTATTTTTGTATGATTTTATAATGTCTTCGAATACGGGACCGTATTTTTCACTTTGTATGTCGAGCATTATACATGTTATCAAATAAAGCTTTTCCTGATCTTTGCAAAAATACTGGATAAATCTTGCTCTTTGCCCCTCCAGATCCATCGTTCCCATAAGCTTTTTGCCTTTCCAGTTACCGATGTTTGTGTCTTCCAGACTTTCGGCTTTGAATCCTTCGAATGAATCCAGGTATACTTCTTCAAGTGATTCCATTGTGTCCGGCAGAGGTTCGTCGGTTGTTTGGCATCTTATTTCCATGGCAACGGGAAAAGTTGAGTCATTTTTGGCCATAATCGTAACCAGCTCATCCTGAAATACTAGTTTGCTCCATCCTTCGGGATATCTGAATGAAAATCCATGCTCTTCATTTGTATACGTATTTTTTAGCTTGATTTCGTCTTTGTAGTTATTTGCATTTGCACTGCTGACTGATAAAAGTGTAAAACAGCAGATTGAAAGAATGATTGCCTGTATGCTTACTTTGTTCATAGAGCCTCTTTATTATCAAAAATTATTAAAGGGGCTGTCGTGCTAACGGCGGCCCCTTTAACATGGGATAAAAGATAACGATCACCGGGCTTAGCCCGGCAAAACCGGCTTTGGCCGGTTCAAATATAGTTGTAAAAATGGTGAAAAATTAAGAAAAGAATAGCAAAAGGCTATAAAGCAAGCTATTTTTCGCCATTTTCTGTCGTGCTAAGCGGGCCTTTCCAGGCCCGCTTAGCACGACAGCCCCCATAAAAAACGAGAGTCGGCTTTTGCTTCCTCTCGTTTTTTTTTGTAATAAAGAACATATCACCCCGCCCGGCGGGAATAAACTCCTAGATGTTTAAATTACAGTAAAAAGTACAGCACCTTTAAAGTTATAAAATCATTTATCTCCGCTTTTCTTTTCAGCAGCTTCAGCATTTTTATCCATGCTCTTATCCTTTTCTTTAGAATTTGCGGCTGTTTTTTCAACATCTTTTTCCGCCTTGGCCACCGGGCTCAGCACTATCGGACCGAGAGAGTTTGTTATATCGGAAAAAATTTCAAAATTTTCTTTAACCCATGGGGAAAAACCTTCGGCTTTAATTTCAACATTATGTTTTCCCGGCTCAAGCGGCTCCGTAACCACATATTCTCTGATAACGGATATCTCCACTTTTTCACCGTCAACAAAAACCTCAACATTATGAGGAGTCACCTCTATTTCTATGGGCTTCCAGTCAGACGCTTCAAGACTCACCGTTCCCAGCTCAACACCATCATCGGCCGGCAGGTTAAAATCCTTTTTCCATGGTTTATATCCGGGTTTTCTGACAATAAGACTATGTTTTCCGGGCGGCAAATCACTGAAAGAACCGACGCCGGCACCTTCCTCCTGCGGCTTGAAAACATTACCGTCTATAATTATTCTGGCATCTGCCGGAAAGTATTTAAAATTAAGAGTTCCCGGTCTTTTCTGAGCAAGAATAATATCCCCGGCAACGATTTCACCGGAAACGGGAACATCTATGTCCTCGCAAAACTCACGGAAACCTTGCTTTTTGGCAACAAGCTTATAAGTTCCCTGAGAAACGGAAAAAGAAAATTTATTCTCCCCGACAGGGGTTAACTCCAATAACTCGTCGTTTAAATATAACTGGGCATCTTTTGGCTGCAATGACAACAGAACCTTACACTTTTTAGACGGAATAAGCTGCGAAACAGAAAATGATTTCAGCATACCGCTGCGGTCAAGGTAAAAAACACCTACTACTAAAAGCACCGCAAATACAAAAAAGACAAACAACAGCCAACCACAGCCGCCTTTCTTTTTCTTACCCTGCCGTGAAACAGGAGCTTTTAACTCCGAATACAGCTCTTCATCCAGATCTGAAGACTGCTGGTCTCTTCTTACAAAATTACCGCTCATAATGACCTCTCCTATGAACTGATATTAATACTGCGTCTCTTGGCACTCTTTGCTGCAGAAGATGCGAGCGTGGAGACTACAATCAGAAGAACAATCAAAACAGATACAGCCGGATAATTAACATATGTAGAAGAAATCTCTATTATATAACCATTGGAAATCATACTTTCATTAATGCTCCAGGTTGCAGTATTTGTCTTTTTGTTTATGAAGTCGGCATTAGAGCTTGATATAGGAAAAGGCATTTCAATAACCCTTTTCATATTCATAGATGAACGCGCGATTTTACCCAATAAATTTTTTTCAGACATACCGGACTGCTGAGTGTCAGGAAGCAAATGCTCTTTTAGCACAATTTTGCGAAAAAAGAACAGATTAAAATCGGAGTAATCTACATTTTTATTACCGTCAACCAGTTCACCGGAAACGGAATCAAAATGTTTTCCGGAATACATCGCCTTTACACTGTCATGAGTTTTCGATGCCGTAAAACAGGTTTCCGTTCCTTTTGTGGACATTGAAACTTCGTAACCGTTTTCCTTAATAGTGGTCATCATAGATGAATCTTCTTCACCCGGAGGAATAAGACTGGCTTTAATAGAGATCGACTCAAAGCATTTCCCATCTTTTTTAATAGACGTTTTTGTCTCCATTTCAATACATCCGCAAAGCATTATGCACGAAATAAAAACCATGATAAAAGATTTTTTCACCATAAAAAGATACCCCCTCCTATTTTTTATCTAAGACAGCCAAATTATTTTTCTTCCGGTACATCCAGCTTCAACTTCAGAATTTTAAGCTGTTCCGGAGCCGGAGTAACAGGTGCGCCGGTCATCGGACACAGGGCCTGATGGTTTTTCGGGAAGGCAATGATCTCACGGATGCTCTCCTGCCCTGACATAATCGCCGTAAGCCTGTCAAAACCAAGGGCAATGCCTCCATGCGGCGGAGCTCCGTATTCAAAGGCCTTTAACAGAAAGCCAAATTTTTCAAAAGCCTGTTCGGAAGACAGCCCCATAACTTTGAAAATCTTTTCCTGCATTGTCCGGTCATGAATCCTGATACTGCCACTGCCGAGCTCGACGCCGTTGAGAACTATATCATAGGCATTGGATCTTACTTTCAGCGGCTCTGTGTCCATTAGATGCTGATCCTGCGGCAGCGGCGACGTAAAGGCATGGTGCTCGGCTTCAATTCTCTTTTCTTCTTCATTAAAAGAAAACAACGGAAAATCTATTACCCAGAGAAATGCAAATTCCGATGTTTTCGGCAACTGGAAGCGCTGCACAAGAAATAGTCTCAGTTTACCGAGAGCAACGGATATCGCCGACTGTTCACCGGCGGCAAACAGAACGAGATCATCGTCCCCGGCTTTCATAAGTTCCCTTAACGAATTCAGGCGCTCGGGCGACAAAAACTTTGTTAGCGGCGATTTAGGCTGTCCCTGATTAAAAGCCAGAGTAACAACACCGGCAAGTCCAAACTCCTTACCTTTGGTAATAATCTCGTCGCCTTCTTTTCTTGAAATAGCTCCGGCACCGGGAACGGTTATACCACGAACACGGCCGCCGGAAGCCAGTGTAGAGTCAAAAACCTGAAAACCGCTGTCTTTTACATTATCTGAAACATCCGTAATGATCATCGGATAACGCAAATCCGGTTTATCAATACCATAAAGATCCATAGCTTCATGCCAAGTCATTCTCGGGAAAGGTGTCTGCAGTGAAACTCCCAAAGCCTTGTCGAAAGTATATTTCAACATCCCCTCAATCATATTAATAATATCGTCTCTTTCAATAAAAGACATTTCAACGTCTATCTGTGTAAACTCAGGCTGCCTGTCGGCTCTGAGATCTTCGTCCCTGTAGCATCTTGCCAGCTGAAAATAGCGATCCATGCCGCCAACCATTAAAAGCTGTTTGAAAAGCTGCGGCGACTGTGGCAGCGCGTATACCTTGCCCGGATGGACACGGCTGGGAACAAGGTAATCCCTTGCCCCTTCCGGAGTACTGCTCATTAAAGTCGGAGTCTCTATTTCCAGGAAGTTATTGGCATCAAAATACTCTCTTACGGCACGGGCCGTCTTATGCCGTAAGAGCATTCTTTCCGCCATCGGCTGACGTCTGAGATCTAGATAGCGGTATTTCATCCTCAGGTTCTCATCAAGATTTTGATGCTCGCCCATATTGAAAGGCAATACACAGGCATCGTTCAAAATATCAAGTTTTTCGGCAAGTATCTCAATTTCACCGGTAGGCATCGAAGCATTTATCATTCCCTCCGGCCTAAGTGAAACGATTCCTTCGACAGATATAACATATTCCTGTTTAAGATCTTCCGCAAGTTTAAACAAAGTCTCGTTTTTAGCCGGATCAAAAAAGACCTGCGTAAGACCATATCTGTCTCTTATATCTACAAAGATTAACCCGCCGAGATCACGGCGTTTGTTTACCCATCCCGCCAGACGGACGCATCGTCCCCTGTCAACTCCTTTAAGCTCTCCGCAAGTGTGAGTTCTTCTGTATTCCGGCAAAGCGTTCATCATTTAAAATACTCCTCGTAATATATTAAATTATAATTGTAAATCAAGCAATTTAGCAGATTTTGTTAAAATTTCCTCAATCGAAGGTGCCGATTCCTTTTTTCGGACAATTTCATTTTCAACCATCCATGGAGCCCACTGGCTTGAACAATGAAGAAACGTGGAATCTTCATAAACGGCAACAACTTTTACCCCTTGTGCTGCGGCACAGTGGAGAGAACCGGTATCGGTGGTAATAAACAGTTCATTCTTCCCTATTTCTCCGGCCCAATCGGGAAAAGACATTCCACCCTTAAATATAACACGTTCATTTTTCAAACCAACCTTGTCAACAAGTTCAGCTTCGGCATCACCGTATGTTATTATAACATTAAAATCCTTAAAAGAGGAAAGGATATTTTCGACAAGGCTCCTAAAATCATCATAAACCCATGGAGCGGTAAACCATTTTTGTGAAAGATGTATGCCGATATTTTTACCTGCGGCAAAAGGCTTGCCGGATGAAACAAAAAGTTCCAGCGGTGTTTCTTCAGCAGTAAAACCCAGTGATTCAAAAATTGAAAATGTCTGTCTCACTTCATGAGGTACAAAGCCGTCACGCTTCAACATCCCCGCTACATCAATAACCGGACAGTGCGTCAGAATCAGCTTCGTCAGCAAACGGTTAAAAAAACGGTCGGAATAAACATAGGAACAGCGGATGCGGGCTTTGGACAAAAAAGTCATTAAATAGGAAGACGAAATAGGAGAAAGGGATACTGCCAGATCAAAACCGGATTTACGCAGCCTGTCTATAAAAGACATTCTTTCCGTAAAAGGTGCTTGAGGGTCATAAATCAGCAGCTCGTCAACATTGGGATTGTTTTTAAGGACTTCTCCGGTATACGGTCTGACCACAGCCGTAACGGCAGCATCAGGAAAAAACTTTCTTAAATTATGAAAAAAAGGAGTTGAAAGAATCAAATCCCCTACCCTGTCAAGACGTATAACCAATATTTTATTGACTGCACCTATCGGAACCGGACACATCTAAATACTTTTATCTTTCAATGCTGATTTTATACCTTCAACATACGAACGCTGCAAAATAATATCCTTACAAAGCAGTGAGGACTGCCTTCTCTGCTCACAAAACTTTATAACGCTTCCATCGGCGGAAAACAAACTGTAAAAAAACAGGGAAAATGGGGTCATACCAAGTCTTAACTTTATGTCCCAGTCGCGGTGTTTATTGTAAAAACGGACGGTAGATACGCCTGCCATATGCATTTTACCAAGCTGTTCCTCAAAACCGACAAAATGCCAATGATAATTAACCGCCTTATAATTATAAAGAATCGGCACACCCATCTTTTCAAGCCTGTAACCAAGCTCAATATCCTCATGGCCGTATCCGGTAAAATTCTCATCAAACATACCGACTTTAATAAGCGTTTCGCGTTTGACAAGGGCATTTCCGGTTAAAAAGAAATACCACTGCAAACGTTCTTTTACATCCTTGTGAAGCGTTCTTCTCGGCATAGTCCCGGATTTGACGCCCTCATACTCTTCCAGTGAATCTACCTGTATTTCACAGCCGACGACAGCACACTCTTTATGCTTTTCATAAAAATCAACATGCGAAGACAGCAAATTCGGCGAAGCAATGATATCGGCATCAGTAAACAAAACCAATTCGCCGGAAGCCTCTTTTATACCCCTGTTTCTGGCACCGGCCCTTCCGGAATCGCCTTGGACAATATGGCGCAGATTCGGTATTGCAAGCTCTTTTACAAGAAGCTCCGTGCCATCCGAAGAGCCGTTATCTACAAGAATAATTTCATAATTCTCCTGAGGATATGACTGCTCTGCCAGGGATTTCAAAACAACGCCGAGCGAATCTTTTCTATTATAAGTGGGTATTACAATACTAAGGTAGCTCATCTGACAACAAATCCTTTACATTGACTAAAATCTCCCTCATAAACTCCTCTTCATAAAGAGCAGTATCCTCTTCATAGTTATTCTTGAGTTCTTTCCTTTTAAGAGCGCGGTAAGGAGTTTTCCAGGGGTGCCATCTCTCAGATGTATGTTCAAAATACTTTTCCGGAAAAACAACAACAGACGGAAGTGATATTCCCGATGCGACATGGGAGGCCGAAGTGTCCATTGTCACCAGAAGTCTGGTCTTTTTCAGCAGCGCCGCCCATTTTTCAAAAGATGGATCGGAGAAAAAAATCACCTCGGAATTTTTATTCATCTCCATAACCTTCTCCGCAAGTGTCTTCTCACTTTCACCATATGTTACAAGCATCCTGTAGGCCGGCAGAGATTCCATCAGTACGTCAATAATCATAGAAACAAACGAGTCGCTCCAACCGCTGTCCAGCCATTTGTTGGAAAGATGAAGGGCTACAAACCGGTGTCCGGGAAGAAAACCGTCGGCCCAGTTCAGCGATTCATCGGTCAGAAACAAAGAGTAAGGTTCCGGTTCGTCATTGATGCCGACAAGCTTGAGAAGCTCAAACTGCCTCTCGACTTCATGAAGACCGTGCGCCACCGTGGGAGTATTCGGATAAAAAGCGGTATTTGTACAATAAAATTTAGCGAGAAGATCCTTTACCGGCTGGACAACCCCCGGCCTGAATCCGAGGCGCACAGGAATTTTCGCTTCATAGGCAATTTTATATCCCTCAATCTTTTCCGATAAGTTAAAAGATACATCAAAATTGTATTTGCGAATCTCTTCCGGCAGCTGTTTCATTTCCGCAGCATTGCCTATGTTAACGGTCAAAAGCTTATCAACCATAGGGGCATTCACAAGTGCAGGCACGCCGCGCTTTGAAGCCATAACAACAATGTTCGCTGCCGGGAATGCCTTTTTTAAGCGCGTCAAAAAAGGAATCGTAACAATCGTATCACCGAGAGCATCAAATCTCATTACCAAAATATTGCGCATAAAATTACACCGTCACTTGACGTTTACGCTCTTTTAAAGCCGATTCAACTTCCTTAAAATAATGAAAAGATACAAGATTCTGGGCACAAATCAGGGCCAGCCCCTTTAAAGGAACGCCTTCTTTCTGTTTGGCAAGAACCTTTTCGCAAAAAGCAATACCTTTGTCATCCCAATTAAGCATGCTGTTGAGCCAAAGTCTCGGAGCATAAACGGCAGTCGAAAGTTTTACCTTTAAAGCCTTGTCCTTTTCTATAAAAACAATCGCAGTTCTGGCTTTCGCTTTGGCCTGCATAATCAGACGCGGAACGTCTTCCTTCTTCCAGTATCCCTTATAGTGGAACACAATGGCTTTATTATTGTATCTTCTTATAAGTCCATGTTTTTTCAGACGCCTGCCAAGTTCCAGATCTTCCCAGCCGTACTCCTTGAAATCCTCATCAAATAGACCAACCTCAAAAAGATATTTTCTGGCAACGGAAACGTTGCTCGTCCAAAAATAAGACGTTGAAATATCGGCCATATTAAATTTAGGGACCCTGCGGTCCAGATTAGGCGTATGGTTAACCCATCCCCTGATAATGCTTTTCGGATACTTTGCATGCGACTTCATATGCTCTTCTATGAAATGCTCATCAGCAATAATATCGTCATCAATAAATATTATATACTCACCGGAAGCCTTTTTTATGGCCTTATTCCTCCCTGCAGACAACCCTTCATGCTGTTGCGTTATCAAAATAAGGGAACAGGGGGACGTCTCAATCATCTCATTGACCATTTCTGAAGTTCCGTCCTCCGAACCATCATCAACGATAACTATTTCATATTTTTCGACAGGATATGTCTGGACAAAAAGAGCCTGCAACGCTCTTTTTAACAGATCCTTTCTGTTTCTGGAACAAATCTGAACGGTAACATCCATTTGATATTATCCTCCCTTTTTCAATTCCTCAGTTAATGTTTGCATGTAATAATAATCTCTTATTTTAGCTTCCAGATCATTCATAAGCGAATGTTTTCCGGCAGCAGCGGCTTTTTTCCACAATGTTATATAAAAATCATTAAGCCAGGAATAATGAAACAGTTTATGATACAAAAAGTCAAACCAGGTAATTTTAGTTGCCAGCCTTACTTTAAGATCGTCATGTTTTCGATAGTACATAACAGCAGAACGAGCCAGTTCCTGAGCATTTCTGATTGCCCCCGGCAAGTCCTCTTCTTTTTTATGCGGCTTGTAATGATAAACGATGGCTTCCATATTAAAATGGCGCTTGAGACCCGATTTTAAAAGACGCCAACCCATTTCATTATCCTCATAGCCATATTCAATAAAAGTTACGTCAAAACCTCCAAGGTCACGGACGGACTTAAGGGGAGCGGAGGCGTTGCAGGTGCAAAAGGTAGCCTGCGAGTAATCCCGCCATGACGCTTTTGTTCCAGGGTTTTTATACTCGGTAATATTTATGATCGGCCCCCTGACGATGCTATTGGGGAACCGTCTGTGATACCTTGCATGCTGCTCGAGAAAATCTTTCGGAGCAATAATATCGTCATCGACAAAAACGACTATTTCGCCCTGTGCCGCCTCTATCCCGACATTACGAGTTTCCGAACGTCCGCCCCATGTCTTCAGTATATATCTCAATTTGCATTTTGTAGTCAGGGACGCAACCATTTCATCGGTTCCGTCTTCGGAACCGTCGTCAACGATAATTATCTCATACGAAGACGAAGGTATCGTCTGTTCATCCAGAGTTTCAATGGTCCCCTTCAACAACTGCTTTCTGTTACGGCTGCAGATGACTACCGAAAAATAAGGCAAGTCTTTGCGTTCTATCCCCAGAACCGAATCCACGAACAATCGGGAAAGACGTTTGGAAGCACCCTCAAACGGAGAATACATCTCAGACAGCTTTTCTTTCATAGCAATACAGGACTGCTTATCGCCCATTAAAGGCGAAATCCGCTCAATCAAATCCTCCGGGGCGAGCACACCCATCATTTCAGGAACAACTTCCTTACCGGCAAGAATATTTGGCTGTGAGACAAAACCAAAATTGCGGCCGACAATAAGGACTATTTGTCCCTTCAACCACTTTCCGAATAAAGGAACCCAGTCCAGAAGCCCGATCAAACCGACAAATGGAATATGATCGGGCCGGTTGAGCGGCATTATCACCAGCATAGGTTTATTGAGACAGGCGGCTTCACCGGTTTTAGTACCCGGAATGGAAATGATAAAATCAGAGCGATACATATTGAGATACTGCTCTTTATTAACAAGTTCAACAAACAGGTCAGGGTCGTCTAGCGAAATAAAAAGTTTTTTATCCTTATCAATTACACCGGACAAACCGTCTAATCCCTTTATAGGCTTAAGTGTTCCAATAGAGAGAAGCTCGTCCCAATGTATAAACGGCGATATTATCGCCTTAAAATTCAGCTTCCCGTATTTTTCCGTTAAAAGACGCGCCGTCTTCAGATAAAAAGGCAGCAATGCCCTGAGCTCTACATCCCTGCTGCCGCCCATAAAGGCAATCGTCTTTACTCCGTCAAAAGAGTAAATCCTTGCTTCTTCAGGGATATTGTTCATAACGGCATCATACAAAAGGTCACCGGTAATATGAATCTTGGCTGCAGGCAGACCGCGCTTCAAAATGACATCCCGGTCATATTCCGTTTTCACAAAATAGCCTTTATAAAAAGGATCGCTGGCAACCGTGCCCCACTGGTATCCCCAGGCAAAAGTTTTCCATCTTTTGGCAAGCATCGCCGTAAGCGCCAGATCACCGCCGAAATGCAGAAAAAAAGTATTCGTTCTCTCTGTCGTATCCATAAACAGCGAGATAAATTTTGCCGCCGGGATAATCTCATCAATCTCAGGAATAGCGGCAAGAACGTTTTTCTCATTTCCGGAAGCAAAAACACAAGGCAACAAAAGCACCTTGAATTTATAATCGGGAAGCTCTTTTTTAAGCTGCAAAACAGCCGGCTTCAGCCAGCCGGCAATCTCACCGGGACTGTTTACGGTAATATAAATTTCTTTGTTTTTGTTCATAAATATTAGCTTTTAGTTTTCCGTTACCACAATAAACAGCTAAAACGGTCAACTGATGATATATACTATGGCAGATACAATTTCGACGATTGAAGCGTAGTATTCCTACGCTGGAATGAGCGAATATCCGTTTTGACGACGCATGCGGGCGTAATTCACCGCCTTAGCCATAGGCCTGGAGGATTCGGTCTATTATATTCGTCGAAGACCTGCCGTCCACAAAATCGAAACGCCGCATCTCACCGCCGTATGATTTCAATACTGCGGCCTCGGGAATTTTATCCATATCATAATCGCCACCCTTGACATGGATGTGCGGTTTTATCTTCTCAATCGTTTCCACAGGAGTATCTTCATCAAAAATTACCACATAATCCACACAGGAAAGAGCGGAAAGCACCTCGGCCCGGTCGGCTTCACATACGATTGGCCTTTTTTCACCCTTTAAACGCCTGACGGAAGCGTCACTGTTAATTGCCAGAACAAGTATATCGCCCTGATTTTTGGCGAATTCCAGAAGACGTATATGGCCTATGTGAAGTAAATCAAAACAGCCGTTCGTGAAAACGATTGTTTTGCCGCAGTGCTTTTTCAGCTCCGTCTCCAGCTCGGATACCTTATGTGTTTTATCCGCCATATTTATATTTTCCCCACTAACTGCTGGCGGTCAATAACATCTATCAGCTCGGAAACGGAAATCGTCGCCGTTCCGACTTTTTTAACGACAACGGCCGCCGCAAAATTGGAAAGAGCCATTGCCTGAGGGAAATCGGCTCCACAAGCAAGGGCCAGCGAACAAACTGAAAGCACAGTGTCACCCGCTCCGCTGACGTCAAAGACTTCACTCGCAAGCGCAGGAATCGAAAAAGGTTGCGAACGGGGAATAAAAAGCATCATTCCCTTATCGCCTCTGGTGATTATCAGGGCTTTAAGATTATATTTTGCCAGCAACTCTTCACCGATCGTCTCTATATTTTTCTGTCTGGTTCCCGCCACCTCGAAGGCTTCCTTTTCATTCAAGGTCAGAAGAGATGCTCCCGAAAACATGGAAATGTTGACAGGTTTGGGCCCGCCGACGACCATTTTTCCCGAAGTTTTCTGCCATTCCATTACAATACGGAAGAATTCCTCGCAAAGAAGACCTTTGTTATAGTCGGAAATAACGCATAAATCGGTATCTGCAAGTTCTTTTCCAAGAGCATCACAAAGTTTGCCGCAAAGTTCCGCGGACATTGGCGCTACTTTTTCGATATCAGTCCGGCAAACCTGCTGGTTATTGGCGAGAATCCTCGTTTTAGTTGTAGTCGGTCTTGATTCGTCGGAAAGAATACTGTCAACGCAAACTCCGCGGCCGCAAAGCTCATTGCAAAGCTGTTTACCGTTTTCATCGTCTCCGACAACACTGAGCATTGAAACCTTCGCACCGAGCGAACATAGATTATTGACGACATTTGCCGCTCCCCCCGGAGTAAAAGACAAATAATCAACATCAACTACAGGCACGGGAGCCTCAGGAGAAATTCTGCTGACCTTTCCCCATATCCACTGATCAAGCATAGCATCCCCAACAACAAGTATCTTCTTGTCCCTGAAACAAAAAACGAGTTCCCTTGCGCGATCCCGGTCTATTAAAGTCATAACCAATCCCCCTAAAAAGTCTTAGAATTTAACAGTTGAATATATTTTTATTGTGACAACAGCTCAGTTCATAGCTTCAAGTACTCTAAGATGCTCAGATGCAGACATTTTCCAGTCAAACAGCTTTACCCGCTCATAAGCTCTGCGCTTTAGTTCCGAAGCAAAATCCGGATCAAGAAGAATACCGCTCATTTTAAGGGCCAAATCGCTTTTATCACGGCAGTCAAAAAAATCTGCCGCATCTCCGGCTATTTCCCTGAATACAGGGATATCGGATATTAGAGCCGGAACTCCACTGGCAAAAGCCTCCAGAAGAGGAATACCGAATCCCTCGTAAAGCGATGGAAAAACAAAAAGAGATGCAAAGGAGTAAAGGTTTACCAAATCCCTGTCAGCAACCTCACCCAGCCAATTTATCTGCTCCTTAAATTCAAGTTTACCGAAAACCGATACAATCCTGTCGGCTTTCTTCTTTACAAAATAACCGGTAAGGCTTTCAAGCAAATTTTTATTTCTTTTGCCTGATTTCAGCAAACCCTCAGGAGCACTTCCGGCAATAAGCAGTTTATGAGGAATGTTGTATTTACGCTTGGCCTCATCAAAACCATATAGCAGCACTTCAAGATTTTTACGTTTTTCCACACTGCCGACAAACAAGATATAGGGCATGCCGTCAGAGAAAAAATTTAAAAACGATTTTTCACCGTCACCGGAAGAAGGAGAAAACTCCTCATCCACGCCTAGACCGATAACAGTTATTTTATCAGCAGGAATGTCCAGAAAGGTCATTATCTCGGATTTTGAAAATTCAGAACAGGTTATAATCGTATCGGCCGCTTCACAGGCCTGCTTTAAACGCCTGCGATCCCTGTAGCCATCCTGTTTATTCAGACTCGGAAAACGGTACGGGGCCAAATCATAAACACTGACAATTCTGCGGCATGAAGGAAAAAAATCAACACGGTTCCAGGGGAACCATACAGCATCAAAAGTCTTAACCATCTCATCAGACGGGGAAACAAATTCAATCTGTTTCGGAAGAAAAAGTTTAGCAATTTTTTGCTCATCCTTCCGGTGAAAAGGCATCAAAAAATAATACTCATGCGCAGAAGAGTCGAGCATTATTTTAGTCAAAGCCCTTGTTACACGTCCCATACCTCTTGTATCTTTTATCAGAAAAGAACCGTCAATTCCAAATTTCAAACAGGTCCACCCCATTTTACCATAAATTATTATTCAGGGGCCGCCAAATTAACGTCCCTACACGCTGCCGAAGCCACTTTCGTTAAGCGAAACCAGTCCCCGCACAGCCCTCCGAACGCAATCCAGCGCCCCTTATTTTATAAAAAAACATCTGCAGCCGGTTCATGGCAAATAATCTAAATGTAAAAATATTGCCTTGACACAGCTTTTTTTGAATTATTCAGTATCTGCTATTTGGATTCCTCTTTTTTCCTGCTCTCGGCAACGGGAATGTCAGAGCACATGGCAACAATTTTTGCCACAATTTGTTTTATCTCAATGTAATTATAACACTCAAAAGTATTACAGCGTTCCTTAACACATTTCAAACCGCATTTGTTTTCCGAAGGAACAACAGAAGCTACTTTAGGCCCAAATGGCTTCCATCTGTTGGGAAAATCACTTTTAAGCGCAAAAATGGAAATCGTCGGAACGCCCATAACGGCAGCTATATGGCCGGGACCGGAATCGGGACAAATAAAAGCGCGCGAACAAACTGCCAACGCCGCCAGTTCCTTAAGCGTTGTTTTACCGACAAAGCTTATGGATTTTCTATTCATTTTTGCCCTTACCGCTTCCACTATATTCTCTTCACCGGACGCTCCGGTAAAAACAACCGCCCCGCCGAGTTCATCAACGATCGAGTCGGCAAGTTTTGCAAAAAAGGCCACCGGCCATTTTCCTGCGTCCACATTCAGGCCTTTTGTAACATGAAGCGCCCAAAAAGGAGGATGCAAACCGGCATCATCGGCATGATGATTCAGCAGCAGCTTCATCTCGTAAATCATATCGACCGGCACATCAATCCTGACCTCTGATTTTCCCACCGGCACATCAAGAGCTCTGACATAGTCAAGCATAATTTCCGTCCAGTGAGTCACAGTATCAAAATTCTCCGAACGCACCTTTACCTTATGATTATATAAGAAACTGTAAAGCAATCTTGAACTCTGCCCGACCCTTACCGGTATACCGGCACGGTATACAAGCCAGGCTTCATGGCTGCGGCTCCATAAAACAATTGCGATATCAAATTGCCCTTCCCTGATGCGCTTAAGCCAGTAATCAAATTTTTTGCCTTTTATGTCACCGTCTTTTACGGTAAGAATTTCCGTAAGGTATTCATTGCCGTCAAGAAGCTGCTCCATGCCGCTTCGGACCATCATCGTTATTGAGGAATCTTTATAAAAATCTTTAAGCGGCTTCAGAACAACAGTGGAAAGAAGAACATCGCCGACACCTCCGGCAAGCAAAATAACCAAAATACGTTTACCGGCATAATCAGATATCTCCAAATCAGATAGGCTCATCAGTAAAAATCTCCCTGTAAGTATAGAGGAGTAATTCTTTTAAAAAAGTATATTTGTAAAAAATCCCGGTTAAACAAACATACATTTTAAATTAAATTTCTATAAAATAAACACGTTGACCTGCATTATAAAAGCACAGACTGCTGTTGTATCAACATATTTTCCATCTGCTCCGCTGCATATAATTCCAGGGATTTACATAAAGGAGACGATATATGGACCTTAAAGCAATACTTTTCGACATCAACGGAACTCTAAGCGATATCAGGACAGATGAGGGAATGCCGGAAATATATTATGAAATGAGCAAATTTTTTGCCTACCATAAAACATTTATCTCAGCGGAAGAGTTAAGGGACAGATATTTTTCACTTCTTCATCTGCAGCTTGAAAAAAGCGGCGAACATCCTGAATTTGATGCGGAAAAAATTTTTAATGATATTATCTCAAAGTCCGATAACAAAAGCCTTGCTGCAACAGCGGCAGTGATGTACCGTTCACTGTCGCTTAAACAACTGAAACTTTACGATTACGCACAGGAACTTCTTGACTCACTAAAGGGTAGATACAAACTTGGAGCTGTAACCGACGGGCAAAGTCTTTATGCAAAAAGAGAGATGGATATAGTCGGTATATCCGGCTATTTTAATTCGGTAATAGTATCAGGAGATTACGGATACCGCAAACCCGACAGACGTATGTTTGAAACGGCAATGGAGCAACTCAAAGTGAAACCGGAGCAGTGTCTTTTTGTCGGCAACGACATCTATACAGATATATACGGAGCGCAAAACTGCAAAATCAAAGCCGTAATGTTCTATTCCAACCAGGGAAGACAGCACCTGGACAATGTTTTTCCCGACTATTCAATAAGCTCTCTGAGAGAACTCCCGGCAGTGATAGGACAACTGTTAAACTAGAGCAGTTTGCAATTGAACGGTCATACTTCTGCCAAACAACCGATATCGGCCAATCCATAAAATACTGGTTCGCCACAGCGGAGTTTATCCCCGCGAAGGCGGGGACTCGCGATGACGGCTACGCCGTCTTTTCCAAAAATGTTTACCGGATTTTAGTGACATATAAAATGCAAATTGCTCTAGTGCAAAAAGATTTGATATATGGTATAATTAAAATGTATAAGTGATAAATTTAATTAAAAAGGGTGATGTCTATGAAAAAATACAGTATAATTCTGGGAATATTTCTAATGATATTCTCGATAGCGGCTTTTTGCTCATTAAAAGCTCACGCACAAAATCCCCAGCCATTCCAGATGGGCGCGGCAACACTTGCGGACGGTAACACTGTGGAGTGGGGCGTATCAGGCGGAGCACAAAATCTGACGCTGTTTGCCACAAAAAAATGGAACGGAACCCGTCCCGGTGGAAAAAGCAGGCTTGCAGTGACCGTGTTTGACAAAAGCGGCAATGCGATTGCCACAGAATACAGCCTGACGGTCACACCGGACTTTCCTTCTTTCGGAACCGTAACTTTCAAGCAGCTTACACAAAATGATGTCTCCAGAATCGGCTCGTTTTCCGTAAGAGTCGAAGCAGTGCAGTAAAAAATTCACAAAAAATCCCGGGGCAATTGTCCCGGGATTTTTTATATCCTTATGTAATTCCGTCAATAATTTCTTCTATTTTGCCGACGTAGGAAAATATATTTAAAATTCCGGTCACCGACGTCACTACCGCCAGAGACGCAATTGCCAGTCTGGCCACATCACCGGCTCTGATATCCATAATTTTCCCGGCATTATGCTTAATCATGGCTGCAGAATATTTTATTTTATCTTTGACTTTTCTATCCGTAGCATAATACCCGGACCGCGTCTGCCGCATCTGTTCATTATAATCTACGCCCCTTTTATCTCCACGGATCCGCATTCTTTCATGAACGAGCTTGCCGGCATCGGCAAGATTTAAAACAGGTTTGGCAAACTGAGTTAAAGCAACGCTTCCTGCAACTTCCGTAACAGCACCCAATATCTTATGCTCTTCCTTTATATCTTCTGATTTATCCTTTAACTTTCTGTCGGCTTTTTTAAAAAACAACTGGGAATCGTCCAGTTTTCTCAATTCCGTACCTTCAAGATTGTCCAATGTATTGACAAGAACCTGTTTGACGACATTTTTAGCAAAATTGAACGTATCAATGGCCGCCACAACTACAGCTACGGCAATACCGGCTCCGCCGGCAATACATGTTCCGGCAAGTGAAAATGCATACTTTAAAGCTCCCTTATGCTCTTCCACTTTTTTGTTGTGCATCTTTTTAATATTCTTTTTTACGGCTTTTTTAGCTGTTTCCGTTTTTTCGACGGCCTTGTCGGCCAACTCACCCACAGATTTACCCACGGCGCTATTAATACTTTTAATAGTTTTTTCGGCAATCTCGCGTTTTTTTGCATCTTTGGTTATTTTATCAGCCAAAATGCAAGCCTTGTCCTCAAAATAATCCTCAAGGGCATCAGCATTACAACGCTGCGGATTTGTAAAGGGATTTATTTCCGCAAACTTCTCTTTAAAAGGAATTTTTGTATTATTAATATTGGCGGGATTTATATTGTTCATAAATAATATGTTTTAAAATTCCTATTTGAATACATCGCCGATGTTACGGACAGTATTAATAACCACACGTTCGGGAACTTTCATAATGGAATCAGCACCTCTTAAAATATCGCCGGCTCTTACATCGGCAATTTTTCTTGCCGTCTGCTTAACCCTTGTAGCAAAAAGCTTTGCTTTATCCTTAATGCCTTTATTACTGTTTTCATACTTATCCCAGGCATCCTTTTTCTGCCCTGAATAATCAATTCCCTTGGCTTTAGCTCTCTTTTCCATTCTGCTATAGAGCAAATTTTTCATATCAAACACTTCGGCAGCGGACTCGGAAAAACCGCCGAGCAGTGCACATGAAAGTCCCAAAGCCGTTCCCACTGCAACGCCATGACCTTTTTTAACGCTATCCGTCAGCTTTTGAATTGAAACATCCTCTTTCCGTGCAATAGAGCTGGTTTTAGAAACGGTTTTCTTTTTTGTCCCTTCCAAATTGTCAACGGTATTTAAAATCGCTCTGTTCAGGCTTCTCTTAACCGCGGAACCGGTTTCCAAAAGAGTCACTGCAATATCGGCCGCCGTTCCGACAACTCCGCCCAAAATACTTCCGGCAACGGCGAGTCCTGTTTTCAGTCCGCTGGTAGAAGGATCCAGAAATGTTTCTTTGACGCTATTCAAACGTATTTTTGTATTGTTGGCTATTGCATCAACATTATTCAGAGCCGTATCCAGAATCTGCCCCGCGGAATAAGCGATTCCTGCCGGAATTGCTCCTGCTACTCTGGCCACGGTTTTAGCCTTTTTAGGTTCCATTGTGGTATCTTCGGCAATAGAATTAAAGACTCCCTGAACAGCTTTTTCGGCAATCTTCGCACATGTTTTATTACTTATAGGAGACAATATGCCGGAAAGCTCCACCTGAACAGGATCGCTGACAGGATGGTAATTCTTTTTTGATGATAGGCTAACGGTATCCTGAGCGGTATCCTGAACCTCGGACTGTTCCGCATTGCTTTTTCTTTCGGCAACTCTTTGCGGCGGAAGCGAGGGAATATTTGAATTTTGAATATTGTTCATCATTAAATTCTCCTAATAAATCTAAACGTTGAAAACAGAACAACCCTTAATAGCATTATATCATCAAATCAAATGAAAATTAATATTATATTTATTAACTTTTTGTTAAGAAATCTTCAATATACCAAAGCCACAAATAAAAAAAGCATTAGGTACAGGTACCGCCGCCTTAAAAAATTCATATAAATTTTTTGTTTTACAATTATATTATAGGTTTGCAATTAAAGCGTTCATTTGACTTGCTCAAACGTTTCTTCCGTAAACCTGACGGCCGTGCCATACATCTGCATGTAAAAATAGGCCAGCGAGCCGTTCCGGCCGCTGAGCATATCTACATCCTGACGCATACAGACAATGGCATCGGCACCGAGCATTCTTGCACGTTTCTTAAGCTCTTCAGTTGCAACAAAAAAGGCTTTTTCAAAATCGGACTGGCAGAGAAGGCTCCATTCTCCATACAAAAATCCCCAGTCAAGCTGTTCCCCGGACATTGTTCCGGAACGCTTCATATTCTCTATATCCTTTTTATATTTTTTGACAAGCTTGTCAAGAGGGCTTAAGAATAATCCTTTATTCGTAACCTGGAAATAAACCGGGCCGATAATTTCATAAGGCCTTTTTAAATCCCCGGTGGTGACAGGAATATCATAGTTCATAGAAGCCTCCAAAAATATATTAGACCGATTCCCGGCAGGACTTTCTCCAGTTAAACGTTTTGCGGTGCACAGGCGTTTCCCCGTATTGCAAAAGGGCGTCGAGATGCTGTTTGGTCCCGTAGCCCTTATGGCTTGAAAACCCGTATTGGGGATAAAGTTCGTCATACCTATCAACAATTCCATCTCTGACCGTCTTGGCAATTATCGATGCGCATGCAATACTTATACATAGCTGATCGCCTTTGACTACAGCCTTTTGCGGAAATCTCAGCAAGGGAATATTTTTATTGCCGTCAACGATGACATACTGCGGTTTTTCGGCAAGATCCTCTACCGCCAGCCTCATCGCTTTCAGGGACGCCTGCAGAATATTGATCTCATCAATTTCCGCGGCATCGACAATACCTACGCCGACAATGGCGTTTTTATAAATAAGTCCGGAGATAAAAACGCGCTCCGGTGGCGTCAGCTTTTTCGAATCGTTGACGAAGGGTATAAACGGATAGGATTTGAAACAGACGGCGGCGGCAACGACCGGCCCTGCCAGCGGCCCTCTGCCGGCCTCATCAACTCCGGCGATAAAAGACATATTTTCCGGCGGCAAAGCGCGTTCATATTTTAAAAGCTCATGCTGACGCTGCTGTTCCAAATCAATAAAATCACTGAAATCCGCGAAACTTTCTTTTAGACTCTCCGCACAGCAAACGGTCTCCGGCATATTTTGCAGCAATTTAAAAAAAGTTGCTTTACACTTCTTCAACAGGAGGTTCCTCCAGGGAAAAACGTCCGAACTTGCCGTCGCGAAAACCGGTAATGAGCCACATAGCGGTGCGTTCGTAGTCGACTTTAGCCTGTTTAAGAATAAAATTCTGCTTTTTACCGGCAAAAGCAAGCATTTCTTCCATCGAGGAATCCGGCATTCCCTCCGTAAAGGGGTGATTGCGAGATTGCAGAAAAAGCAGTATTTCACATGATAGTTCATCTACCGGAAAAGCCACCTCCCTGGCGGCACCGGTTGACGCCAGATGCCAGGCTTCGGTCTCATCCTTAAGTCTGGGGTAAAAAATTCCCGGGACATCAAGCATCTTTATATCATTCCTGATCGATATCCACTGCAGTCCCCTGGTCAAACCGGCTTTTTTGCCGGTTGAAACAACCGATTTACCGGCCAGATTGTTAATAACCGTCGACTTACCGGCATTGGGAATACCGAGAACCATTATTTTTACATCCCGGTCACACCTGTTCTTTGCGCTTCTAAGTTCAATAAGCTCATCCCTGACTGCTTCAATGACTTTAACAAGCTTGGAAGACAGTCCTGAAGTGTTAGCCGAAATCGCCAGGCTTTTCTGCCCGGTTGAAGCAAAGTATTTTGTCCATCTTGAAGTAGTTCCCTGCTCTGCAAGGTCGGCTTTGTTCAGTATATAGACACACCTGCGCCCGCCAATCAGTTTTTGCAGATCGGGATTCAGCGACGCCGAAGGAATTCTGGCATCAAGTATCAGCAGGACCATATCAACAAGCTTGATGTATGACTCAAGCTGCCTGAGAGCCTTTTTCATATGACCCGGAAACCATGAAAATTTCATAAAACTCCAAACTCCTAAAAATAGGGGCTGTCGTGGTAAACGGGCCATTACAGGCTCGCATAGCACGAAAAAAAATTGCGAAAAATAGCGTGCTTAATAGCCGTTTTGTTATTTTTTATTAATTTTTGACCATTTTTTAAATTATAATTTTAACGGCCA
>JAVBNT010000046.1:0-42250 GCA_031551355.1 Candidatus Xenobia bacterium
GTAGTAACCAAAAGACATTTTGCAATACTCCGCTTTTTGCCCAACGAGCAAGGCGGGTGTATATAGTGTGCCAATTTCCATATTCTTTTGGCAGAGCTCGCCACTTGCATCCATTATTGAGAACATAAATACAGGCATTGAGCACTTGTAAGTTGCTGATGTCAGCCGGCTTCCTATGCTTTGGAAAACAGCTTGGTATCTGAGCCTATTGGGTTTCGTTAATTTCCATATGAGCAGTATAGCATATTTCTATTTATGTTAACAGGCCCTAGTTACTTCATCAATTTGAGCGTTTATTTTTTTAGTAACGCCAAAGAAAGAAGTGCAAATGCTTAATGCCTTCAATAGCATCTCACAATTGCACTTTTATAATACCAAATTCACTATAAATAACTAAAAATAACTAATAAGCTTTATTTTTCGACAGCGGTTATTTTACGTACCGCATTTCCGTCAGTGGAAAGATCTACGGCATACATGATCCCGTCATAATTTGACATTACCATCGCAAACAGTCCTTTAAACTCCGCGTCGGTGCCGATTCCATCAAGGGTGCCTGCAGCGTCTTTACCGGCAAAGACGCTGACCAATGTATCGGAAGATGTTTGGGCCGGTATATTGGTTATTTTTTTAATATTGTATCGGTCTGCGAGATAGAGTATCTTTTCGTTTGCCGACAGCGCCACCCCCCAGGCTTCATTAAACTGGGTCTCATTTCCTTTTATCTGTCCGGAAACAGGCACGGTTATGGATCCGCCGCCGGCAATTGCCGTGACTTTGATGTTTTGCGGGTTGTTGAGTGCATCTGCAACTCCTGTTATCTGCCACACCTGCCCGATGGAACCATAGGCGTCTCCGCCGTATAAAATGTCTCCTCCTTTTGACAGCACAAGGCTGTATACGTCACAGACGGCAAGGAAATAAACCTTTGTATCGGCGGCGGAATTAGCGTTTTTTACATTGGCTATCATTTTTATTTTGTAGTTGGACGACACATAAAGTGAATTGTTGTCCGGTGAGATAACAAGAGCCATAAGTGACTTAAGCTCTGCTTCGTTTCCTGATACCGGCCCATCGGCTGCACTGGACGGAAAATCGCCCGATACACTGTCCTGACCGGCAATGGTTATAACATTCACATCACCGGCAGACGCTGCATTTTTTACGCCGGTTATTTTTTTTATGGTGTATCCGTTTGAGCAGGCCACATACAGAGTATTCCCATCATCGGCAACGGTTATGCCAGTGGGACCGCTGATCGCAACCAGATCTCCTCTGCCGGTTTCCTGTGTTCCTCCGCCTGCGATGGTGATTATTTCCGATGTTTTCCTGTTGAACCTGCGTATTTCGTTATCGAAAAGATCTGAAGTATACAGAAAATTTTCATCGGGGGAGATCGCAACAAATGAGCCGTTACATTTTAGATTTTCTATTGTTTTTACGTCGGCAGTAATGTTATCGTATCCGAATGATATACAGCCTATCGACGTATCGTCATAAAGGGGAGTCATGTCGGATGCGAATGATATCAACATCGGCTGTATGACATAATTGTCTCTCTCAAATAGTATCTGAACCGTTCCGTTTGGAGCAGCTGCAACGTTTACAGTAAAATTTCCGTTGATATCGGTTACAATATGGCCGTTATCCCAATTTGAGACGGTAACTGATGCGCCTGATATAGGATTGCCATCAAGATCTGCCAGACGGCCGCTTATACTGATAACGTGATCATTTTGTTCATTGCTTTTTCCCGGCCCTGCACTGGTTCCGTAGCTGAAATTATTGCCGTTGCTTCCGCAACCGTATACAAAAAACATTAAGCAAATTAATAGATACAACAGACTTTTTTTCATAAGTAAACCTCCTTATATTATATAAATATTGTTTTTCCATGTAAACAATATTGTATATGATGTAATATATTTCCTTTTCAGTATTTATTATAATTTTTTTTTGTTTTATTGTGTCGTATCTATGGACCTATGTTTTAATTATTTTTTGTATCAACCGGATTCGGCTTTGATTTAGTTTGGGAGTTGCCTTGTTTTACGGGTTGATTTTATAAGTCCACTCTTGTTTACACTACGGATAAAAAGATTGCTTATTATGTTCATCACAACCTCCAGGTTGATATCTTCTGATTACGAATATATCATGGGAGGCTAGCTTATGTCTGTGATCGTGATCACATTGTTTTAAATATTTTTGATATTCTTATAGATTTTCAATCAGTTTTATCGCCTCAGTCAGGCTGCCGGCGATCGCGTCCGCCTGGCTTAGATCATGGTTGATGGTATGTTCATTGGGTACGCCGATTACATAACAGCCTGCTGCTTTCCCGGCTTTGATGCCGTTTTCGGAATCTTCAAGGACGATGCACTCGCCTGGCTTACAGCCAAGTTTTGTCGTAACCGTAAGATATATTTCCGGATCGGGTTTACCTTTGGAGAGTTTTTCCGAGCTTTGAATGAGCGCGAATTTTTCTCTTATTTTCAATTGATCCACAGCGATGTCGGCGAGTATTTGCGTGGAACCGGTGGCGATGGCCAATTGAAATTTTTCGTAAAAGGCAGCGATTATATCGAAAAGTCCTTTCATCGGTTCGGTTTCGTTTCGGAACAGTTCCAGCATTTTTTTTTCTCTTAAACGTACAAGTTCTTCCACCGGCAGCGGCAAGTTCAGATCGTCTTTGAAGATCTGCAGCGATTCCAGCGTACCTCTGCCCATCATTTTATACATTGTCTCTTGGGTAACCGTTTTTCCGTAAGATTCGGCAATTTCACCTTCAGCCTTCATATAAAGTTTTTCACTGTCTATCATCAGTCCGTCCATATCAAAAATAATTGCTTTAAACATTTCTATGCCTCCGATCTCCATACCGTAATTGCATCATCGTGTATTGCAGGTCTTTTATAACTTAGTTCTTTGCTTCTTTCCGTGTTTTCACCTTTTATCTTTGCGGAACTTTGGCGGCAGTTAATTTTCGGCATGGAATTTAGGTAATGTTGTTACTGCCGCAGGCCGGCAGGGTTTATTACTTTTTTCTGTAAAATTTTAATTTATGCCGGAAATTATTGCTGTTTTCATGTTTGATGAGTATCTGGAATGTGAATTTTCCGATGGAAAATTTGCTGCGTTGCCATACCGCAAAGCGGATGATGTCCGACGATTATGCCGCAAAGTCGTAAATGTTGCCGTTACTGATGCCTCTGCACATATTTTCAGCGGAGAATTGCGCCGTTTGCCGCTTGGTAAACGTATATGTTATTTGGAGTCTATTGAATTTTCTTCTTTTTCGGTAACTGTAAGCGCTAATAACCGGCGCCTGACTTTGGATTTTAAGGACGCTTCTTTGCTCGGAAAGATGTATTTTCTTTTAAAGGATGCAATTTTGAAATCTTATCATTTGCTGAGTTTTGCCGTAAACGGGGTGTCTGTATGCAAAAAGATTTTTTATGAGCCTTACGGTAAAAATGATAATGGCGTTTGTAAGCGGCTGTTTGCTGCCGATTATGAAGAACTGCCGGTTACGGGACAGCTTTATTCGCTTGTTTTTTCAGAAAGCCTGGCCGACTGTTTTGTAATAAACTCTTCATCTGTTCATAAAATACTTCTTCCCGAAAAGGAAACACTGGTTTTCAAAATTTTAATTACCGGCTTTATAGAAAAACTTGGTTCTTATTTGTCCGCCGAAGATTACCGGCATTTTTTGTTTGCTTCTTCCGTTTGCCTGCGGTGCGGCGTTTGCTGCAAGGTGTATGCCGTTGAAGTAAACCCTTTTGAACAGGAGCTGATTGCCGCTCATAGAAATATGTCCGAGGATGATTTTATAGAGGCTTTTCTTGAAGACAATCTGTTTTCCTGGAATGAATATTCAAGGTGCATGCGCAAGGCAGAAGGCGCATGCGTCTTTTTGTCGGAATCGCCCGACGGAAGAGAATGTGCTATTTACGATCTCCGTCCGATGGTGTGCAGAAAATATTATCCGTCTCTGGGTAAATGTCCGCATGCCGGCAAAGAATTTTCTACAGCTGATTTTATTGCTAATATAGCTTCATTTGAGCTGTTTAAAGATTCCTGTGCCGTATCGACTGTCTTTACACGGACTCATTCCATTCCGCCGATTATTTTTGATTTCGAGCGTTTTCCGCAGGCAACTTTGGAGCTGGAAGATTTTTTTGTGAGAATTTCAGCCTTTATTGACCGCGGGGCTTTTGATTGAAGGTTATTTCCCGCATTATATAGAACTGTTTTCGAATAATTAAAGCAGTTTTTGAGGATGATTCCTATGGGATATAAAATTTTTGCGCGCCCTAAACTTAAGGATCCTGTTTTATTGGCCTGCTGGCCGGGAATAGGTAATATTGGTATTATGGCTGTTGAACATATAAGAACTCAGGTAAATGCTAAGGATTTGGCGGAAATTGAGCCTTGGGAATACTTCTTTCCCACTGTTCTTAAGGTCAAAAAGAGTGTCATTGAAGATGTTGTATTCCCTTCGAGCCGCTTTTATTATCACCGTTTTAAGGATCAGGATGTAATTTTTTTCATCGGACAGCAGCAGCCGACTGAAGCAAATGAAAGTTATGCCGGTGGTAAAAAGGCTTACCGTATGGCTCATGAAGTGATGGATGTGGCGCTGAAATTCGGATGTAAGAGAATTTATACCTCCGGGGCGGCAATCACAATGACTCATCATTCGCTGCCGTCAAAAGTATGGGCGATTGCTAACTCCCAGCATCTTCTTGAAGAACTTGGGAAGATACCCAATACTTTTCTGATGACGCCCGGTTCAGGTATCGGTAATAAGATGATTATTGCCGGTTTGAACGGTATTTTGCTTGGAGTGGCCCGCGAACGCGGTATTGAGGGGATATGTCTTTTGGGTGAGCTCCCTGTTTACCTTCAGGCCCTGATGCTGCCTTATCCGCGTGCCTCAAAATCGGTGGTTGACGCTTTTTCGGCAATTACCAACCTTTTGATCGATTCATCGTCGCTCGATTTTATAGCACAGTCCGTGGAATCCAAGGTTGACGAGTTGATGGATCAATTCAGCATGTCTTTGCCGTCGCCGCTTAGAAAAGGAATCCTTGAGGGGATTGAGACGTTAAAACAGTCTTCCGAGAGCCCGTCTTCACTTACGCGTGAGGATGTAAAGCGGGCAATAGACGAAATTGAAGTATTTTTTAAGAAGGAGCGTAACGATGAAGAAGGCAAACTTTAGGCTTCTTAACGAGCTGCCAACCTTCAAAAAGAATACCAGTCTGGTTATTTTCTGGAATGAGACACTGCCGGTTATTAGAAAAGTTTTTGACCAGGTTGCATTGTCTTTTCAGGCCAAACCTTTTTGTATGATAAATCCCGATTCCTTTCATTCAATGGACGGTGTTATTGTCAGCGGCAATGTTGCCGCTCTTCCGGAGATTTCTTTTTGGGCCGGGCAGCGCGATGATCTTATTCTGCTTACGTCGGCGCAGCCTCAGCTTGATTATTTTGGTTTTTTCTCTCTTGTTTTCGATTTCGCGGTCAAGCACTGCAATGTGGAGACAATTTATACTGTGGACTCTTTTTTTAATGTTTGTGCCCACAGTGCGCCGAGATCGCTTGTTGCCGTGTATAATACGGAGGAGTTGAAAACACGCATGCATCCTTTGACCTTGGCTCCTGATATTGATATTATTTCCCAGGGGCCGTTAAACAGGCCTTCGATGAGTTCGTTTCTTGCGTGGGCAGCAATAAAAAGAAATTTACAGGTTGTGAATTTGTGGGTTATGATGCCGTTTTATCTGTCAACCATAGGAGATCCGATGGGGGAGCGTGCGTTGCTTGGAAATTTGGAAAAAGTTTTGAATATTAAGGCCGATTACACTTTGCTTGATTCTCTTATCACCGAGCAGTATTCCGGAATAGAACTTCTTTGCAGCCGTTCGGTCGATGCATGTGATATTATTGACAGGATTGCCAACGGTGATACGATTGCTGAAGAGGAAAGCGCGCTTCTGGTGAATGAAATTGAGGATTTTTTTATTAAGTAACGGCTGACCGTAAAATTGTTTTATAATCTTAAAAATGGACGACATATTTTTTGATGAAAAAACCTGTTTCTTTTCTAAAAAAGCTCTCCGTATTTTTTCTTTTTGTTTTGTTGATTTTAGCCGCCGCCGGTTTTTATGTTTACGATCAGTTGCAAGGTCCGGGCGGGCCGCAGCCGGTAAAGATTGAAATTCCCAAAGGTGCTTCCGGGCGTGAAGTCGCGTCTCTCCTTAAACAGGCTTCCGTTATAAAAAATGAACTTATTTTCCGCCTGATGCTGCGCCTGAAACCCGATGTTTCTTTTACCTCCGGAAGTTTTTCCGTTGACCCCGGCGGCTCGGTTTTTGCCGTTATTAATGCGCTGGCCGAATCAGAACCGGAGATCGCTATGACTACTATTCCTGAGGGACTTACTGTTGATGAGACAGCCGGACTTCTGGAATCTAAAGGCGTTTGCCTGAAATCAGACTTTTTTAAAGCAGCCCAAAATGGTGCTTTTTATGTCAAAGAAACTAAACTTGACAGCCTGGAGGGTTATCTTTTTCCGGAAACATACCATTTCCCCAAAGAGTTTGACGCCAATAAGGTCATCTCGGCAATGATTGCCGAATTTGATAACCGCTTTGTTCCTCTTTACAGGCAGCATAAAGATGATATGCCGGTAAAACTAAGCCTTGCCCAAGTGGTTGTGCTGGCATCTCTTGTCGAACGCGAGGCTCAGGTCGCTTCAGAACGTTCCGTTATTGCCGGAGTGTATTTTAACCGTCTGCGGAAAAATATGAAACTTGAATGCGATGCAACGGTAATGTATGCTCTTGGAGAGAAAAAAGATGTCCTTCTTTACAGGGATTTGGAAGTAGATTCTCCGTATAATACGTATAAATATCCCGGATTGCCGCCGGGACCGATAGCCAGTCCGGGAATGGCTTCACTGAAGGCTGTTCTCGCACCGGAAATGCATAACTATTATTATTATGTGCGTAATGACGTAAAAAATGACGGAAGTCATGTTTTTACCGGAACTTTTCAGGAACATAATGAAGCTATTGCCAGATACCAGCGCTGAAAAGACAGACCATATTCATTTTTAAAGGAGGTTTTTATGGAGTTTTTCGATGTAGTAAATACCAGACGCAGTATACGTAAATACAAACAGGACGATATTCCTTCCCAGATAGTTTCGGATGTTTTAACTTCAGCCTCCC
Source organism: Candidatus Xenobia bacterium (assembly GCA_031551355.1). GTDB lineage: Bacteria > Vulcanimicrobiota > CADAWZ01 > CADAWZ01 > CADAWZ01 > JAVBNT01. The sequence goes on from JAVBNT010000046.1 coordinate 7,242, forward strand.
TTGCTCCCAGCGGAAGTAACCGTCAGCCCTGGAAGTTTATCGTTGTCAGGGATGAATTGAAAAAAGAAGCTATAGCCAAAGCCTGCAATAATCAGCAATTCATAAAAACAGCTCCCGTAATAATCGTTGGCTGCGGTTTGCCTATTTCCTCAAACAGAGGAGGTTATATGGGAGATTTATCCGTTTTGCCGGATGTATCCATTGCTTTTACCCATATAGTCCTTTCCGCAAGAGCACATGGACTTGGAACCTGTTTGATCGGTGATTTTAATAATCTTATGATTAGCGAGATTCTTAAGTTACCGTCTGATGTTAAGATTGTAATGCTGTCGCCTCTCGGTTATCCATCGGAGCAAAATGCGTTTAAGGAACCGACGGGTCGTAAATCTCTGAATGAAATAATTTCATATGATTCCTGGTAAGCCGGGAATTGCTATTTTAAAAAGAGAAAGGGTGGGTATTTATGGATAAGAGTGTTATTTGTCAGGTTATTGTGTCGTTGCTGATTGTTTTTTTCGTTGTTTTCTATGCTTCAAAACCGGAGAACAGGGCTACTTTCAGGATCGGTGAAATAGAACTTATTGTTATCAGAGGCGATGAAAAACAGGCTTCCGCCGATGTTTTTGCCGGCTCTTCAGAGAATTTGTCAGCTGCTTTTCCGGATAAATCATATCAGGAATGCAGCAATTATTTTCTGATCAGGATAGACGGGAAAAATTTGCTTCTTGGTGCCGGCGGCATTGATTCCGATATCGTCGGGAAACTTGCATCTATCGGCTTTACGCCTGAAAAAATCGATAGAGTTCTCGTTTCGAATATGCAGATGGAGCAGATAGGCGGACTAGTAAAGGACGGTAAAGCCGTTTTCCCCAATGCGATATTGGACATTAACGAACTTGAATGCAGATGGGTCGAGGGAGAATACGATTTTGAATATCCTTTGACGGATGAAAGGAAAAGTCTGAGAGATTATCAGAATAAGGTTCTGGATGCGTATAGAGGCAGTATATCTCGTTTTCCTGCAGCAGCACCTGTAGTTGAAGGAGTAATTCCAATGGCTTCTTTCGGACATACTCCGGGACATACGATGTTTTTGCTGGAATCCAACGAAAAACGTCTTTTGATTTTGGGCTCTTCAGTGCGTTCTCTTAGGCAGCAGATAGAGTTTCCGGAAATTTATGTTTCTATGGGAGACGGAGCCGATTTGTCTCCTGAAATTTCCATCAGTTCAAGATTGGATTTGCTTGAATACGTATCCGGTGAGTCAATCGCAGTTGCTTCGGAAAAGGCACCGTTTCCGTGTGTCGGCTATATTGTCAGGAATAACGGTAAGTATGAATTTCACGGGATGAAATCCGGTGAGACAATAAAATAGGTGCTATTTAATAAAATAAAGAACTCCGCTGAGTGATTCCGGTGGCGGAGTTCTTTATATTTTTCAAGGAAATCTATTTTATTACACCCCAAAAATACAGGCCGAGCATTATTACTCCAAGCGCGATTCTGTAATACATAAATATTTGAAAACTTCCTTTTTTCAGATAGTCAAGCAAAAATTTTATTACAAAATATCCGCTTATTCCCGCACTTATTATTCCAATGATAAAGATTCCCAGAGAGCTTAGCATTGACGGATCTTTTATCATTTTCAGAGCTGTATAAAGTGCTGCTCCACCTATAAGCGGCAGTGATGCCAGAAATGAAAAATTTGCCGCCGTTTCCTTTTTCATCCCCATAAACATTGATACGGTCATTGTTATTCCGGATCTGGAAACTCCCGGAATAAGAGCAACAGCCTGGCTGCAGCCGATGATAAATGCTTTTTTAAAATCAATCCCTTCCATATCAAGCTTGTTGCTTGACATGGATTCGGACATAGCCAGCAATATTCCGAATGCGATAAGGCATATTGCGGCAATCGGAACCGAGTTAAGGTTTTTTTCGATGAAGTCGCCAAAAATAAGCCCAATCAGTCCTCCCGGAACCGCCGCCGTAAGAATAAGCCATGGGGTGCGTAATCCCGGGTCTTTATTGATTTCTTTAATGTTTTTCAGACCTTTTATGAAGTTTTTAAAAAGCTCCACGATCATAGTTCTGTAGTAGATTAGCAACGAGATAAATGTTCCGATGTGGAGTGCCACATCGAAGTATTTGCCGAAATAATTCCATCCGGTAATACTCGGTATCAGCATTAAATGGCCGGAGCTGCTAATCGGCAAAAATTCTGTTAATCCTTGCACTATACCAAGTATAAATGCCTGTAAATTTTCCATCTTATAAACTTCCCCTTTTTATAATCCCTATTGTTTTACTTGTCTGCCAGCATTTTTTGGATTATTAAAATTGCACGCCGGTTAATAATTTCCTTTTATTTCTTCAGGGATTTGAAATAATTCTCTATCCCGTCGGCAATGCTTTTTGCATTGAGTTCTATGCCTTTTGTCGTCGAAAGGTAGTCAAGATCCTGGGCGTTGGTGATGAATCCTGTTTCAATGAGAACAGAAGGAATTTTTGATTTTGAGAGCACATAAAATCTGTTTTGCTGTGTCTTTCTGTCCTTGCTGCTGATGTTTTTTAAAATAGAACTGTGTATGCAGCTTGCCAGCCGGCGGTCAATTTCTTTATACCAGTGAGTGGAAATACCCCTTACAGACGGATTTGAGGATGCATCACAATGTATTGAGACAAAGATATCGGCCTTCATATTGTGGGCTACCATTATTCTGGCGTCAAGCTCCTCAATATCAGTGGAACCGTAATAACTGACATCCCTGTCGGTTGTTCTTGTCATCACAACGTTCCAGCCGCGCTGGCTGAGGATCTGGGATGTTTTTTGGGCGATCTTAAGGGTAAGATCCTTTTCTTTGCAGTTGTAAGAGTAATTTATTGCTCCCGGATCATAACCTCCGTGCCCTGGGTCTATACATATAATTTTATTTTTCTTGGGGAATGAAGTCGCCCCGGCCTGATCCAGAGCGTTGTTTTCAGGTTTTACTATTTTATCGGCAATTCCTATCAGCAGCTGATTTTTATCTTTGGGAGATGTAAGACTGCATGCATAGCTTTTTTTGAGCTCAATAACAATGCGCACTATTTTAGTAGGTTTCAACTGGAATTGAGCGATTCTGATATCTTCCACGAGCTGAGAGTTGACTTTTATAGTCTGTTTTTTGCCTATTAGTATTGAATTGTGAATATCTACTATTATGCGGTTGTCAGGCGAGAGGAAGCGGTGGCTTTCATACTGTGCGGGTCCGCTGAGGTCAACACAAATTCCCAGTCTGTCTTTTGTTTGCGAATGAGTGACTTTTTTGACCCTTGTTTCCGGAAAATTTACGGCGACCGGTGTTGAGGTTTTTTGGGTAAGAGATAAAGTAATTTCATTATTTTTATCCCGCTTCAGCGGCTGAACTTCAATATTTTCGGCAATGGGTATAACTATCCTTACCATATTGGGCTGAGTTTTATTCTGACCGTAGGTGATTGTTCCTATGGCATCGTGCTTTATTTCTTTTTTGGACAGTTCCAACTGTTCTTTTGTAAGATGGACATTTTGCAGATCAATAACGAATCTGTGCGGATTTTTTAATATTAATGTTGAATAGTCAAAACCTGAGCTGCACTTTATCGTTATCAGGGTGTGTTTTTTTTGCGGAGATACGGCTATATCTTTAAAAACGGGATCCATATATATTGTATCACCGCAATGGCTTATATGGCAGTCTGCTATCAACGGCAGATGTTTTATGTGGATAAACGGTTCTCCCCTGACAAAAAACGGCGGCGGAGAAAGGCGAATTTCATTTTTTCCGTCTTTTAATATGTTTTGGTTGATGGTTTTGGTTGATAATAAGGTTTCGGCAGTAATATTTTTTTCATCGTAAGAAATCTTCGTTCCGAGATCAGCAAGGATTTTTTTGGTGTTTTCATCCTTAAGAGATATGTATTTGTCGTTGTACTTTGTCTGAATGGCTACCGTTATTTCCGATTTTTTCCCTAATACGTACACGGGAAATTTTTTTTCCTCTATACTGAGGGAAAGAAGGGCTTCTTCACGTGTTGTATTGTAGTCTTTTTCCTGTAAGTCCTGTGCGCAGCAGACCAAAGAGGTTAGTACTGCTGTCAGGATTATATTGATTATCAACACTGCTCTGAAAAATATCTTTTTCATGTAAATATCCAAATGCTGTATTTAAAGTTTTTTGCAGGCGAAGCGCATATAAGGACAAGCGTTCACAGCGGACTTTATTTATAACGGATACTTTATTTTACGTCAATTTACACAGATGACCGTTGATATTTAATATTAATTTAAAACGATTGTTCTTCCTGCCTTGTAAGAAGGAACAATGTTGATGTGAAAAGAAAAAAACGTTCCTGGAGGTTATAGTATGCACAAAATTTTTAAGTTTCACCCGCCTGAATATTATTCACAGATAGATACTGTACATCTGGTAGGCTCTTTTAATAATTGGAACAGAGCGCAAATGCCGATGCATTTTAATGATAAAGATAGAACCTGGACTTATGAAATAGATCTTCCTGAAGGTAATTATGCTTATAAATTTCTGATCAACGGAATAGAATGGCTGCACGATCCAAGGGCGCAGCTCTATCGCCAGAATGAAGTCGGCAGCCTTGATTCCGTGGCTATTATATCGGAAACCGGCGGATGTCACGGGAGATTTTCTCCGCTGGCTCCGACACTGGATGATAAAATAGTCATTTATAGTGAAAAACCGGCATGCATAATGTGGTCCCTTAACGGCTGGCATCCTTCTGCCCAGGGATATCTTCGCGATGATATCCCTAATCTTGAAGTAAACACGCAAAAGATGGGGTATAATCCTGAAAAAGGTTGTTACGAGGTGACTCTGGGACCTTTTAATAAACGTAAAATACCTGAGGTAATTGTTTATAGTTTTATTTTTGAGGATGGTTCCGTTGATGATAATAACGGGTTTAACTATTGGCTGCCTGTTGATCTGAAAATAAAAGGCAAATGTTTTGTCGATTCGTTTAAAAGTAATGCCCTGCAGTCGGATAAGCCATACCGGATATATTTGCCGGCAGCGGCCACGGCCAGCAAAAGCTGTCCTCTGCTTGTAATGCTGCATGGATACGGCGGCACTCATCTGGCCGACTGGACCCAGGCGGATACGGTAAAAATGCTTGCCGACAGATATGGAATTGTTGTTTTGTGGGTTGACGGCAATGTTTTTGCCTGGGGGGAAAGTATCCCAAGCTGGTATATAAACAGCCCGATAATTCCTTTTGCCCAGACGGAGGATTACATCATCAAAGAGTTGATTCCGCATGTGGAGTCGCAATATAATTGTAACGGCACCAGATTTGTCGGCGGAATTTCGATGGGCGGGTTCGGGGCCTTTTATCTGGCTATTAAATACGGCGGTTTTTTCAAAGCCGCTTCAAGCTTTTCCGCTATTTACAGCCTCTATAAATACAGGCGTATCGACGCGCTTAAAAAGCTCGTCGGCGGTGATGAAAATTGGCAGCGTGATATGTATAACGCCATTAAAATGGTCAAAGACTGTCACAATACCGATTTTTATTTTATAGTAGGGGATGAGGAAAGAGGAGCGCTCAGGGATAATTTCAGTATGAAACTGGCTATGGAAAAGTATGGGATTACCAACGAATTCAGGATTTATCCCGGTGATCATACGAATAATTTCTGGCGTATCCATATTCAAGGGATGATGGAATTTTTCATCAGGCATGTGGAGATCAGTTAAACGAAGAGATTTGCGCGTGAAATGTGAGTTTGGCGTAAATATTGAAATAAAAGTTATTGCCTCAAGGCTGTCTAATATGCCTTGAGGCAAATTTTTGCTTGAATTTTAATAAATGATTTTTATATACGACTCATCCCTATCTCGCAGACTGCTTTGGTTTGCTTGTTTTCTTGCTAAGACGCTCCGGAATCGACCTTAACCTCAGCAAATTCAAGAGACAAAATGCGAACTCACTCCTACGCTCACGCCGCTCGGCTCCGTCGTTTCGGACATGCATTTTGATGGAATCAGATTAAAATTTGCTGAGTTAAGGTGCCCAATTCCTCCCGCGAAAGGCAAGAAAACAAGCAAGCCAAACCAACTTATCAGATCGCAAATATCAAGTCGAAATACTTTTTATTCTCTATATAAACGGTGCACCTTTTATTGGGGAAAACCATTTATGTTTTGGAAAGTTACTATAACAAGTCCCCAGGTAAACTTTTGTCCAGGAGCTTATTTTATAATAAAATTGTCAAACCTTTAGAGACTTTTTACGACTTAAATACGAGAAGAAATATTTAAAATATCAAGCGGATAAAAATAACCGGCATCGGCGGAGCTGGTTTTAATATGGTCGGTAGCTTTGCAGAAGAAATTGATAACGCTGATTATATAGCAATAAAGATATTGGAAAAGTTGTATTTTGCTGTGGAAAAAGACAGGTTTTATTTTGTTGATTGACTTTGTAAAAAAAAAGTATAAAATTACATGTATGGGAAGATTGTTTTGATGAAATATAATTATGTGAAAAGTATTTGTATATGGAGGACTTATAGTGAATATTTGGAGATTGCAGACAAAAACATCCGGCGGCTCGAAAGAATATCATATCGGAGAGTATTGTCTTGAAAACAATGCCGCTTGTATGGGGTGGTCATTGTTAAACACATTAGAAGAAGAAAGGTTAAAGATATACTCTTTTGAAGAATATTCGACTGAGGCTGAGAAATATCCTGAAAAAGAGTATAGGGGTTTTAACTCCGTGAAAAGACTCTATTATAAGGTTAAGACTAATGATTTGATATGGATGAGACACAAGGGGCAATATTACATTGGTCGTGTTGGTGAAAATAGCAATTGGTTTTTTAACTCTTCGGAAGAAGCAAGAAAAATAGATGCCTGTAATCAAATAACCGATATTAAATGGATAAAGTCAGGTGATGAAAACTCAACTCCGGGTGCCATTTGCACTTCACTCATTCGAGGGCATGCTTTAGAGCAAATCCGCAAAGAAGGCATTAAAGAATATAGCGCTTTGTTATATAATAAACTGACAAAAACTAGATTGTATAATGTAAATCTCAATTTAACAGAAAGTAAATTTTATAATTTACTTTCGCCAGATGATACTGAAGATTTATTATGTATGTGGTTATATAATAAATACGGCTATATAGTCGTTCCTTCCAGCAATAAAAAAGGAACACAGTTGTATGAGTGTGTTTTATTAAATCCAAAAAATGGCCAACATATTTACATTCAAGTAAAAAAAGGTAAAGATGGAATTAATGCCGATGAGTATAAGCACCTTGATGGGGATATTTGGTTGTTGTCAACTGAAGGAGAAGTTAAAAATGTTAAAAATCATGATGATAAAATACATATTGCCTATCCAAATGAATTATATCATTTTGCCTTGTCTTCAGAAGCTAAATATATATTGCCTAAAAAAATTCTTACATGGGTAGAACTGTTAAAAAACAATAATTTGTAGAGTATATAATTAATGTGTTAAATATAACATTAAAAATGCGGATTGATTAAGCTCTGTAAACGTTACACCTCGTTCCAGTTGCCGCTGAGGCTGCTGTCTGAGTTCGGGTTGTATAAATGGCTGTCGGTCTGAATTATCTGGCCGTAATTATTCATCCAGGTGTGATTGAATTTATCGTTTATTTCCACTTGCCTGTTGTAATACGGATCGTATACGGTTCTGACGCCCCTGAGAGTTTCTGACCACATATGGCTCGTGCGTTCGCTGCTGCGTTGCTGATTTTCAAACGTTTGCCGGCGTGAATTGTTTATGTAATCAAAAGTCTCCTGCTGCATCCGCGCCATTTCGCTGTTATGCCTGCTTTGTGACTCCTGAGACCGTCTTATAAAGTCGTCCCTTGATTTTTGCGATTGGCTGATAAAATCTCCTGTAACTTTTTCCCATTCCTGATTGCGCCGGATGGTGCCTGCCAAGGCGTTGAACTCCTTTACCATTTCCGGCTTGGGTCTTTTTGCATTTCTGTATGTGGCCATGTAGGTGCTCCAGGAACCCATTCTGCCGGCAAAAGGGTTTGCCGAAACCATTCCGTCGGCAGTGATTGCCAGTAATTCATTGACAATTTGTCCGTTTAAATTATATTCGGCAATTACATTTGCCGTCTGATTAAGACATTCACAGTAGGGATTAACCTGTCTGAGCATTGCAGTTTTTTGATTGAATTGCTGCTGCTCCTGAGCGCTCATTTGCACATCTTCGGATGATAATATTTTCAGTCCGGGAAATTGCCTTTGGTAATCAGGCAAGATGAAACTGGAGAAAAATTGCAGCGGCGGCATCATCGGCACGGAATTAGACATCGTTCCGAAGAACGGCGTTGACATTTCATTGAAAGTTCTTGACGGTTTCAGCCAAAATTGTTCCTGGCCTTGAGGATTCCATATTTTTATCTCATATGAAACCGAGGCGCCGTCCTGCATTGACCAGTTAACATTTGACCACGATTCCCAGCTTTGCGGTATTTCCATTGTCAATATCGCTGCTTTCGTCATTTGGTCGTATAACTGAACCTGTTTGGCCATTTTTTATTCCTTATAATTTATTGGATTTCTCTGTTAATATTGTTGGGCAGTATGCGTTTCTTCAAGTTATAAAGGCAATTTGATGCTGTTTTTTACCATGGATTTTTTATCGTTTATTCCCGAAAGGCTTGAATCACGGCTTTCATTGGCTCTTTCACAGTCAAGGACTGATTGTTCCGCCGCGTTACCGCTGTCATAGTTTCCCGAGCCTGTTTGAGTAGACGCTGCTTTTTGTGCCTGATTTAAAATTTTGCCGGTGTTTATGGTGCTGTGCATGGAATCCATTCCGGTCGGATCATTAGGGACAACAGATTTGGAAACATTGCTTCCCCTTGTTGTCAGAGAGTCTGCATTCCCTGGCTTCATAACGAACATTGCAACACCAATGCCGGCAATGATTACTAATGCAATTATTGCGAATATTATAATGTTTTTATTTTCTTTCATTACTGACTCCTTGTTTAGTTATGATTCAAAGCTATAAATTTACCGTTTTTTTGGCTGAATCCTTTTATTTTTGCAGGACTTTATTTCCGTTTGCTAAACTAAGAAAATTAATGAATATAGAGTGGTGGTAAATTATTATTGAAAGGAGCTTTCTATGCTTCATAGTTTTTCTTATGTTTCCCCTGAAACGAGAGCTGATTTGCTTGATTTTATGGCGGAAAAAAAAGGCCGGGCAAAAATTCTGGCCGGAGGAACCGATTTGTTTGTCGATATAAGAGCCGGGATGGCTAAACCTGACTATATTGTAGATCTGAAGAAAGTGGAAGAATATTCGGAGATAGGATTCTCTCTCGAAGAGGGCCTGTCGATCTGGCCGGCTGTTACTTTGATACAACTTATGGAGAGGGGATTTGTTAATTCGGATTATCCCCTTATCGCCCAGGCTGCCTGTGAAATAGGCTCCAAACAGCTTCGCAACAGGGCTACGGCTTTGGGTAATATATGTACGGCATCTCCTGCGGGGGATATGGCTCCGGCATTCCTTGCCCTTGGCGCCAAAGCCGAGATTGCCTCTGTCAGGGGCGTGCGGACAATCCCCTTGTCGGAATTTTTTCAAGGCGTTAAGAAAAGTGTTTTGGCTGAGGATGAAATCTTGGAACGGATTATTGTTCCGGCCGAAATTGCCGGACATCAAGGGCGGATGATGAAAATGAAGAGGATAAAAGGACATGATCTGGCTGTTGTCAGCGTGGCGATGGCAGTAATTGAGGATAAAATACGCTTTGCGGCTGCGTCATGTTCGCCGGTTCCTGTTTTTATCGGCGAGTTTTTGCTTGGTGATTCTGTTGATGACATAGTCGATAAGGCTCTGACTGCGGTATCTCCGATAGATGACGTCAGAGCCAGTGCCGATTACAGGCGTTTTATGCTGTCCGTTTATATAAAGCGCCTGATGGATATTGGAAGGAGCTGCAAATGAAAATAAAAATTGATGTTAACGGTATAACTTATGAGCGTGAAATAAAGGAAAATATTACTTTGCTGCGTTTTTTGCGGGAAGAAATAGGCCTTACGGGAACGAAAGAAGGCTGTGGCGCCGGTGAGTGCGGTGCCTGCACGGTTATACTAAACGGCAGAGCCGTAAATTCCTGTCTGGTTCTTGCTGCGGAAGCGAATGGCGGAGAAGTTCTGACAATAGAGGGTGAGGGCTGCGGTGATGAACTTTCCGATTTGCAGAAAGCTTTCCAGAAACATCATGCCGTTCAGTGCGGATTTTGCTCTCCGGGAATGATTATGTCGGTAAAAGCTTTGCTGATGGAAAATTCCAATCCTTCCGAACAGGATGTTTATCATGCTATTGAAGGCAATTTTTGCAGATGTACCGGTTACAAGCAAATTGCCGAAGCGGTAATGGATTTGACCGGAAAACAAGTGAAAGAGGATTTAAAGTATGTATGAAAATATGTCTAAAGAGTCCTTGAAATTTGTCGGACAGCGTTCCGAAAGAATAGATACGTTTGAAAAATTAACCGGCTCGGCTGTCTATACCGGCGATATGATTTTTTCGGGGATGCTGCATGCGAAAGTGTTGAGAAGCCCACATGCCAGAGCGGAGATATTGTCGGTTGATACTTCCGCGGCTTTAGCCCTTCCCGGAGTGCATGCTGTGATAACCGGTGAAGAACTTGACTACCGCCTGGGACTTTATCTCGTTGATAAGTTTATTCTTGCCAGAGGCGTTGTCAGACATTATGGTGAGGCCGTTGCCGCGGTGGCTGCTGATTCTCTTGAAACGGCGTCGAAGGCTGCTCACCTTATAAAGGTTAATTACAAAGTTTTACCTGCGGTTACAGACCCTCTGCCGGCATTGGATAAAGATTCGCCTCTTGTTCACCCGGAGCTGGGAGAATACAGTTATGTGGAAGCTGCTTTTACACCGGTGCCCGGTACAAACATTGCCAATCATACAAAATTGAGGAAAGGCGATGTTGAAAAGGGTTTTTGTGAGGCCGACTATATTATTGAGAGGCGTTATACGAATCCGAGTGTACAGCATGTTCCTATGGAGACCCATGTGGCCATCGGGAAATGGAGCAGGGGAGACCGTTTGAGAGTATGGACTTCCGCACAGTCGCCTTTTACCGTCAGAAATCTGCTGGCATATTCTTTTGGACTGCCGCATAATTCTATACAGGTGCATGTGCCTTATGTAGGCGGAGGTTTTGGCGGTAAGGCCGGTATCGGAATAGAGCCGCTTGTCCTTGTTTTGTCGAGAAAAGCCGGCGGCAGACCGGTAAAACTTGTCGCTACGAGAGAGGAAGAGTTCTCTATGCTTCCGTGCAGAAGCGGTCTTGTTTATGATATTAAGACCGGAGTTTCCAAAAACGGCTGTATTACGGCACAGAAAATGACAATGTATTGGGATTCCGGTGCTTATGCCGATTATGCGGTAAATGTCACCAGGGCGTCCGGTTATTCTGCTGCCGGCCCTTATGAAATTCCCAATGCCTGGATCGACGCTTATACTATTTATACAAACAAGCCTTTTGGTACGGCTTACAGGGGATTTGGCCATGTGGAGTTTTCCTGGGGTATTGAACGCCATATGGACTTGGCGGCGAAAACTATCGGCATGGATCCTTTGGAATTTAGAAAAATTAATGCCCTTAAGCCGGGTTCTTTGACTTTGACCGGAGAGAAGATCACCGAGCATAAGGGAAATGTTACCAAGTGTATGGAAAGTGTTGCCTCTTCCATTAATTATGGGTACCTTACCAAAGAAGAAACGGAAAGAGAGAAAATGACCGGAATGAAAATAGGCAAGGCCGTAAGTGCTTTGCATAAAGCTCCGGCAATGCCGCCTTTTACTGCCTCTGCCGTGATTCTGAGAATGAATGAGGACGGAACCGTTATTGCCAACTTTACTCTTACGGAGCTTGGGGCCGGAACTTATACTTCGGTTGCACAGATTCTTGCCGAAGAACTCAGGTTTCCAGTTGAGAAAATAAAAATTTCTATTGAAAGCGATACCGATCACGACCCTTATGACTGGCAGACGGTGGCTTCAAAAGGATTGATTTTGACCGGCAATGCCGCGATTTTGGCGGCAAGGGATCTTCTCAGCCAGGCATACGATGTTGCCGGCCGGATTTTAAGGGCTTCAGCCGTTGATCTGGATCATGATGATGAGAAAATTTTCGTAAAGCACGAAAAAGAAGAATTTGTAAAATTCAGCCAGATAGCCGTTGGTTATGCCTATCCGGACGGCAAGGGTATCGGCGGTCCTCTGATCGGCGTTGGTAAGTATGTTGCTCAGGGGCTTACCAATCTTGACAAGGAAACCGGCCAGGGCAAACCGGCTTTAGACTGGACTTACGGTGCGCACGGACTGATTGTTGAGGTTAATGAACAGACCGGCGAGTATAACGTTTTGAAAGTTGCCTCCGCTTTTGATGTCGGACGGGTGATTAATCCGCAGGCCGTCAGGGGGCAGGCGATCGGCGGAATGCTGCAGGGACTGGGAACAGCGATGTGTGAAGGTTATCTATACAACAAGGACGGCAGACTGCTTAATCCTAACTTTACCGATAATAAGATCCCGACATCGCTTGATCTGCCTTTGGAGGTTGATGTCGCAGTTGTGGAAACCCCCCAGATCGACGGACCTTTTGGAGCCAGGGGAGTGGGTGAACACTCCATGATTGCCGTTTGCGGCGCATTGGGAAATGCCATTCAGAATGCCAGCGGGGCAGACCTGACGCATATGCCGATCAGGCAGGAAGATGTGTGGGTTGCTCTTAACAACCGGAAATAAACGGGTAAGGCAGTGTATTTATAGTAGCATAATGTGTTAGCTGCCCGGTATTTTGAGAACATTCCTATTGTTCTCGTATTGGAGAATATATATAGGGGGCTGTCGCGTTTTTCTTAACGAGACAACCCCCCTATATTTGGAGTAAACTCTTTAAACTTTGCGAGCTAGGATGGAGCATGAAAACTTAATTTTTCTCAAAATATGCATTTTAGTAGATCTCAATGGCCTTACAGGAGACTCATCCCTTCCCGCAGACTGCTTTGATTTGCTTGTTTTTTTGCTGGGACGCTCCGGAATCGACCTTTTAAGCCTCCATTTTTAATAGCACGAAGCGCAAACTCGTTCCCTTCATTCGCTTTCGCTCAGCTTCGATCACTTCAAACATGCGCTACGGTGTTGAATTATATCAAAAAATGAATGCTAAAGGTGCCCGGTTCCTCTGCAAAAGGCAAAAAAACAAACAAATCAAACCAACAAGTCATATTGTAAATAGTAACTCAAAACATTTTTGAGGATTCATACAAACAGCATACCTTACTTCTCTTCAACGCCTTGGATCTTTTTCCAAAATCGACTATTTAAGAATTGTTAAACAAAATTTGCGGATTATATTAATATTCGGAACAACCCTGTTTGTCGGGAGCTCTATTTTTCATTCTCTTACATATCGGAATAATTCTTGTTGAGTTTTTCCGGAGACGTTTAACCGGATTTTAGTGACAAATTGCTCTAGTGGGCAGGCATAAGTTTTTTTAGTGTCTGCAGTGAGTCGCTGTTGAAGCTTTTTCCCTCTGCGGATTTTATAATTGTGTTTACAAGATAAGTCCAGTCGGTATTAAGATCGCATGTAAGATCGAGGCTGTCTGTCTCCAAAATCAGCTTTTTATGCGGGTATGCTTCAATCCATCTGTCATAACCGTCCTGCAGCAGTTGCATATAATGCCTGTCGATGTTTTTTTCCATCTCCCTGCCCCTTGAGGCAATGCGGAACATCAACGTATCAATACTGGCCCGCAAACAAACCATAAGATCGGGAGGCGGCAGCATATCTACCAGTATTTTGAAATGGGGCAGGTATGTTTCGGTAAAGTCTTCTTTATCCATATAACCCATATTGCAGAGAATTTCTGCAAAAATAATATCTTCATAAATCGATCTGTCCGCCACGGTATTCATTTTGCTGTTTCGTGAATACAGGTGTTTTTCAAATCTGTCTCGCAGAAAAAACACCTGTGTTTTGAACGCATATTTATGAGGTTCTCTATAAAGCCCTTCAAGATACGGATGATCTTTAACCACTTCAAAAAAAGGGGTGAATCCCATTATTTGAGACAATATTCTTGTTACGGTTGATTTTCCGACTCCTATGGGGCCGCTGATGGTTATAAACATTTTGGCTGTGCCACCACAATATTAATATATTTTCTCTATTCTCAGTTCATCGATCCAGAATTTACCATGTCTGTTTATTTCAGTTGGAGGGACGCTTATCTCCAGATATGAATCATATCGGTAGTAAAAATTGCTACGGGCTATCTCTTTTTGGTTTAAAAAATCGTTGGGGACGATATTATATTCCTGCCACTCCGTAGTTACTTCGATATTTTTTGTCAGTTGGATTTCTTTTTCCTTGTCTCTTAATACTACAGACAATGTTACCGGACTGTCGGCCCGTGCATAAAATCTTATTAAGTAGAATTTTTCGAAAGAATATGCCGTCGTTTTTATACCGGTACTGTTTTTGGTGCTGGTGGTATATTCAACTTCAAGCGCTCCCAACCCACTTTTAACATTGTTTTTGTTATATGTTATTTTTTGATATACTCTGTTTGGATCGGTTTTTCCTATGAAAACTACCGGGACTTCAAAATTTTGACGGTATAGAGAAGTATTAAATATGGAGCCCGGGAAAGCTCCGCCTCCGCATGCGATTATTAACCCCGACACGCCCAAAATAAAAACCAGGAGATTGATCATCCCGTTAAGTATCCCGCTCATTAACGCATGCATAGCAAATTAGCTCTCTTTCGATATATTTGTTAAAAATAACATGAATCATTTTTGTTTCTTAAAATTTTCGATCATATTTTGTAAAAATCCTTTCTTAATTAAAAATGGAAGGGAAAATAATGGGTTTTTATAGAAATATAATAAATCTATATCTTCTCCTGTGATATGTGTTTTTTTTATCATAATTTTCAGAGTTGGAGTTTTTTATGAATTACGATACAATTATTGTGGGTGCCGGCCCTGCAGGACTGACTGCCGGTATTTATGCCGCTCGATATGGTATGAATGCTTTGATTATTGAAAAAAAATATCCCGGGGGACAGACTGTCCTGACTGAAAAAATCGAAAATTATCCGGGATTTCCGGAAGGAACAAGCGGATATGAACTGGCTTTGTCTTTTCAGAAGCAGTGCGAGAAATTTGGTGTTGAAATTATTATTGATGAAGTTTCTTCCCTGTCTGTTTCCGAAGATGGAAAACTTCATTTTGTAAATACCGCATCAGGGAAAACATATTCGTCAAAATCCGTTATTATTGCAACAGGTTTGACCCCGGTTGGGCTTGGAGTCCCGGGAGAAGACAAATTGTTTGGCCGCGGCGTTTCCCATTGTGCAACCTGTGACGGGGCGTTTTTTAAAGATAAAACGGTATTGTCCGTAGGCGGCGGGAATATTGCCCTTCAGGAATCACTTTATTTGGCAAAGATATGTTCACATATTCACCTGATACACAGAAGGGATACATTCAGAGGTGAAAAGATTCTTCTTGACCGTATAACGGCAATGAATGATAAAATTACAATACACCGTGATACGGTGTTGCAGGAAATATTCGGAGAAACGAAAGTAGAATCCGTGCGTATAAAAAATTTAAAAACATCCGAGGAATCGGTGCTGAATGTAGACGGAGTATTTCTTTTTACCGGCAATACGCCGTCGGCTGACTTTTTAAAAAGTTATTTGACTACGAATATATTGGGATACGTAACCGTTGATTCTTCAATGGCCACTTCCGTTCCCGGTGTCTTTGCCTGCGGCGACGTTACCGATAAACAGCTGCGCCTTGTCGTTACTGCCTGCAGTGACGGTGCCGTTGCCGCAGCGGCCGCAGAACACTATTTATCCAGGGTAAATGACCCTAAATAATAGAGAACATTAGACGTATTATTGAGAGTTTTTAGAGATGCTTACAGTAAATAATCTTACAAAATCCTACGGCAGCAGAGTTCTTTTTGAAAATGTCTCTCTGAGAATTCTTCCGGGTGAAAAAATAGGTTTTATCGGCGCTAATGGGGTAGGAAAGACTACTTTTTTGAAAATTCTTTCGGGCAGCGAAGAATTTGACGGCGGCGAGTATTTTTTCGATGACTCATCTTCAACAGTATCATTTCTTTCTCAGATTGTAACGCTTAAACCTTATAACCGCGTTTATGACGAGGTTAAATCAGGTTTGGGCGGGTTTGTCGAATTGGAGATGAAGCTTCGGGCGGCGGAAGAGGATATGATTGCTTTTTCCGAAGATCCGCTTCGTCTTGAGGAGGCTGTTGCGAATTATGGAAATCTCCGTGAAGAATTTGAACATGCCGGCGGAGATGACATTGAATGGCAGATAGATCGTATTTTGCTAGGTCTTGGATTTTCACTCCAGGACAAATACAGGTCCGTTTCCGAATTCAGCGGCGGCTGGAAAATGCGTATTGAATTTGCGAAACTTCTTTTAAAGAAAAGTGATCTGCTTATATTGGATGAACCTACTAACCATCTGGATATGAAAGCTATTTCATGGCTTGAGGAGTACTTGTCGGAATACCCCGGTGCGGTAATAATTGTCTCACATGACCGTTATTTTTTGAATAATATCGTTAAAAAAGTTATTTCTTTTTCCGGCAAAACACTTAAAGTATATAACGGCAATTATGATGACTTTGTAAAGCAACAGAATCTTGAAAGGGAGCTTGCCGAAAAGGCTTATAAAGATCAGCAGAAGAGGCTCGAGAAAGAGCTGATTTTTATTGAACGTTTCAGATATAAGGCTACTTTGGCTTCCCGTGTTAAAAGTAAGGAAAAGATGATTTCCAAACGTGACATGGTAGGCGCTCCTGCCGCCAGGGATAAAAGCATACATCTTTCTTTCGGTTATGACGACAGTCATATGACGACAGTTTTTAAGTTTAAGGATCTTGAGAAAACATACGCTAACCTTACCGTGCCTTTTATGGGCGAGGCGGAGATTACGGCCGGGGATCGTATTTCATTGATTGGTGAAAACGGAACCGGAAAAAGTACTCTGTTGTCCATGCTTTCCGGAAGGGACAAGGATTTTTCCGGACGTTTGAGAGTCCATCCGGCAGTTAATTTGAAATATTATCTTCAGAATCAGGAACTGGCTCTTAATGAATCAAATACGGTATTGGAAGAACTGCAAACGGTTGCTCCTCCCGAAATGACCATTACTTCCCTGCGTAATTTGCTGGGTTCATTCCTTTTCAGGGGCGATGATGTATTTAAGAGGGTTGATGTACTTTCCGGCGGAGAAAAAGCCAGGCTTGCGTTGGCAATGACGATTTCTTCTCCGTCTAACGTTATGATGCTTGATGAACCGACCAACCACCTTGATATAGAGTCGCGGGAGGCACTGGCTGTTGCTCTTGACGCTTATAAGGGAACGGTAATTATCGTATCGCATGACCGTTATTTTATAGATCAGATATGCAACAGAGTTTTTGAACTTGAAGATGGTTTTATTAATATATATGAAGGAGACTACTCCTTTTATGTTGAAAAAAAGAAAGCAACGTCGGTGCAGGTCCCTGTTGCTCAGACCACGCTATCTAAACCGGCAAAAAAAGCGGTCTCTGCCGGCAGGAATAATGCGGCGGAGGAGTCTGTTTCCCTTGAAAAAAAACTCAGAGAGATTGAAATTCTTTCCGGGGAATGCGATAGGGAAATCGGTAATGTGGAAACTTTGCTGGCAAGCCCGGAGGTCATGTCTGATTCCGGCAGACTTGTGGAAATGTCTAAATATTATGGGGAATTAAAAGAGAAAAGTAACACTTATTTTGCAGAATATGAGAGTATTTTTAAGCGTCTTTCAAGTATTAGAACGTAATTTTAAAATATTTTCTACAATATTTTTTTTAATAGAAGGTTTTTTTTTTTGCCCGCTGAAATAACTAGTTAATTGATGTAAAGATAATAATATTAAAATTAATACAAAAATATGTGTATTAATAATAATGGACTTGGAATAGTTTATCTTAAAAAAATAATTGTTTTTATTGAGTTAAATTGTACCGGTCTTTAGATTTTTTTAAGGAGGTGATTTTTATGCCCTGGAATATCGGCAGCAACTAGTTTTTAACCTTTTTATTTTGGTAACATATTAAGATATAGACTTTTTTTGCTGGGTTTTATTTAAGGGGTTTGGAGGGGTGTTAGTCTGGGGGAGAATTATTGAAAATGCCGTTTCCATACGGTATAAAACAGTAAAAAATATATAAATTTGGGAAGGTAATAGAAATGGCTTTGAAAAAAGAAAAAGAATATATACAAAATGCAGAAATATTGAAAGCTCTTGCCCATTCAACCAGACTGCGCATAACCGAAGGTCTCATAAATGCTGATGGTCAGGAAAGCAGTGTTATGGACATAGTTAAGTCGTTGAATTTGCCCCAGGCTACGATTTCGCAGCACCTTAAAATTCTTAAGTCTACGGGTGTTATTGAAGGCGAGAGGCGCGGAACAAGAATAATTTATAAAATAAAGAATGAGAAGGTAAGGGAACTTATAAAGGTTATTATAAAATAGCTTTTAGTTAGTTGGAAGACAGCTTTCATTTTTATATTAAGTTTAGTGGAGGAAAATACCTATGGGTAATATTTTGGAGATCAATGAGGCGGCGTTTAAAGCTGAAGTCCTTGATTCTTCTTCTGCTGTATTAGTTGATTTTTGGGCCCCATGGTGCGGCCCGTGCCGTATGATGGCACCGGTTCTGGAAGCGATAGCTCCCAGGGTTTTGCCGGTGAAAGTGGTAAAGATAAATACCGATGATAACCAGAATATTTCCGGACAGTTTGGTATACAGGGTATTCCTACATTAATTATTTTTAAAGATGGTAAGGAAGCTGAGCGTCTTGTCGGATTTACTCCGGAAGCTGTGTTGATGCAAAAACTTGAACCTTATATGAAATAGTCTTTGCATTGATTTACCGGGCAAAAGAGGTTGTTGAACAGAGACAACTTCTTTTTTATATTTTTAGATGGAGTTGATATTTTTATGGACAATAACAGTGATGTAAAAAGTTTAAACAGCCTAACCGCAGAACTTGTAAAGAATAAAATGGAGCTTTCTTATGAAAGGATTAAACAGCTCTATGAGATAAAAAATATTGAGATCGAGAAAATGGAAGATAAAATCTCAAAGATGACGGAAAAAATAAACGATCTCAAACTGGATCGGGAGCAGCTCGAGGATGAACTTAACGGTCTTTATGAGTCTTATGTTTGTTATTGCAGAGAGACGGGACTTAAACCTGCTTTCGAAATCTAATTTTCCCAAACAGCTCTGGCTGGTGAAAAGCTATTTTAAAAACCGGAGCCCAGGACAGGTATTTCATTTGTCCGTAATGCTCTGAGATTCTGTAAAAATTCACCGTCCATTCTTCATTATTGACGGGCGGTGAATTTTTAAAAGCGCTCCAGGGTATTTTCATTGTTGACTGCCACAGATTATTTTTTGCCTCTGTAATATTTGTCATTTTTGAGTTCCAATTGAAATCACTGATTCTGTTTTCGTTTGAAGAATCAATGGCGATATCGAGAAATTTCCCGTCAGGGCCGACCTGAAATTCGCGGTAAACCCTGTTTTTTTCAGGAGAAATGAACATCTCAAAGACATCGCTTTTCTCCCATAGTCTCATTGTTTTTTCAGTCTTTTTTTCTGAATCCTCCGCTGTTCTTATGCTTTTGTATAATCCGTCAAACCGGCAGAAAAAGTAATCTTCATTCCATACGGCTGACACGTAAGTTGCGATATCAGGGTCGCATGGATTGCCATCGTAGTTTAACAGGCTTTCTTGGCCGCCGGGAAGCACTGTTGTAAAGGCACCTTCTTTTGTATAGGAGCATATGAGCAATTTTGCCATTGTTTTTTCCTTTCAGTCACATAGCCCGCAGAGACTGCGTATCCCTTTCCCGCTGAATATTATATGGTCGAGAAGCTTTATTCCCAGTATTTCGCCTGATTTTTTTAGACGTCCGGTAACGGCAATATCTTCCGGACTCGGTTCAAGACTGCCGGAAGGGTGGTTGTGGGCGACAATTATATAACAGGCTCTGTCGGTAATCGCATTTGCATATATCTCCCGGGGATGTATCTGGGATTTATTTACCAGCCCGATTGTTATTACTCTGACGGCTATTATTTCGTTAGCGCCGTTTAAAGTAGCGGCAAGAAAATATTCCTGTTTCTTATTTGCATATGCCTGAAGATACGGCTTCAGGTCCTCTGACGTCCGTATTCGTCCATTTTCCGGAATAGCCCTTCTTCTTATCAGTTCTATGGCAGCGGCGATAGCTTTGCCGGCACGGCTCGAAAGCAAAAATCTGTTATTGAACCCATATTTATCAATGTGTTCAATGAGGTTTTTATTTTTTTTAGAGGACCGGCCGGATATTACAGTTAAAAGTTCTTCATCGGAAAGCGATGTGACGCCATAATATGATAATTTTTCATCAGTGTATTTTTCTTGCATGCGGAAACGCGCTCCCAAATGAATATTTGTGTTTGTATTTTCCTGTTTATTTTAACAGGCCGCTGTTGCTGTTTTTATGCCTAAAAGTAAAAAAATATACGGTTTTTGTAAAAAAATATCTGTTTTGGAGGGAAAATATTTTTTAGGGCGTATTGTTAAGCCTTGTGTTGCCGGTCCAGTCTTTAAGGTAGAGGGTGTTCATTTGAGTAAAAATAAGCTTGACAAGTTTGCGGAAAATAAGAATTTTTCCTGTATGATTGAACCGGAAAAATCTGAGTTTATCAACGGAGATTTTCCTTTTAAAGGGTGCTGGAATAAAGTCTTTTTTAATAATTCCGGCCCGATAGTGCTGGAGCTGGGGTGCGGACAGGGGGATTATTCGATAGCCCTGTCGTCTTTACATCCGGAGAAAAATTTTATTGCTATAGATATAAAGGGTTCAAGGATGTGGCATGGTGCCAAAAAAACGCAGGAACTTTCTATTGTCAATTTGGCTTTTCTGAGAACAAGAGTGGAATTTTTGCCGTATCTTTTTTCGCAGAATGAAGTTGAGCATATATGGATAACTTTTCCCGATCCTCATTTAAGAAATTCTGATATGTCCAAAAGACTTACATCTCATGTTTATTTGGAAAAATATTGCCGGCTACTGAAAGAGGATGGCGTTATCAGTCTGAAGACTGATTCTGCAGAGCTATTTAAGTATACTAAAACCATTCTCGGATTCAATGGAATATCCCCGTTAATTATTTCCGAGAATCTTTACAGCGGCGAAAAAACGTTTGACGAAGAAGTAACCTCTATCCACACACGTTATGAGTCAAGATTTTTAAAAGAAGGCAGAAAAATAATGTTCTTAAGATTTATGCCGGGCGGGAAAAATAATTTTTTGAATCCCTTTTCTACGGGACGGCCGTGCTTGTGACGGCTTTGAAATATTGCCGGAGTTGATGCGTGTTCATTTCGGTGTTCGCCGGATAAATATAATCTAAAGGATTATTTTTCGTTTTTAAAGAAATAAAACATATTGTAATGAAAAGTATTGCTGTTCTTATTTTTTTGATTATGGCTGCATCAGCTCCTGTTTTTGGACAGGAGCTGATTATAGTTGACTGCGCGTCCCCCGGGCAGGCTTCCAGGAAAAGCGACGGGATTGTTGTGTATAATATTTCGGACAAGGTCCCCGCAGACGCCGCGTTGCATAGGGATACGTCTGTTATAATCATTGATGCTCCCGCGCATTTTTTACCGGGAACTGTCGGGCCGGCAATAAAACGTGCCGTTCCTCCTGATGAAATAAAATTGATGGTTAATGAAATCTCTCTTGAGTTCGGCATTGATCCGTCTCTTATTCTTGCGGTAATACAGGTTGAGTCCAATTATAATGTGGCGGCTGTTTCACCTGTGGGAGCGATGGGACTTATGCAGCTAATGCCGGACACGGCGGCAGCTCTTGGAGTAAAGGATCCGTGGAATCCCAGGGAAAATATATGGGGCGGAGTCAGATATCTGCGTGCGCAGATAGATCGTTTTTCATCAATAGAACTTGCGCTTGCAGCATATAACGCCGGTCCGGGTGCTGTAGAAAAACATGGCGGTATTCCGCCGTATGATGAAACGATTATGTATGTAGAAGCCGTAATGTCTATTTATTTGGGCACGAGACCCTGAACGGAGCTGATTGTCGTGAAAAAAATTAGTATACTTATAATATCGCTTGTTTTTGTTTCTTTTTTTACAGGATGTGCGCCAAAAGAAGACAGTGAAAAGACTGCAGTTATCAAGGCGTTCAATGAATTTACATCTTCACTGAATCAAAAGAAATGGACACAGGTATGGGAAATGCTGTCTTCCAAATCAAAAAAGGCTTTTGAAAAGGAAGGTTACAAACGCATGCAGGAAATTCTGGAAGCTATGCCTCCCGAAATTAGAAAGAAAAGAATTAACTCGCTTGGTGTTACCCAAAATGAACTGCTGAAAATGCCGCCTGAAAAATTCTTTGTCTTCGTAATGGAAAAGACGCAGGATTCGCAGGAGTTTGCTTCTATGCCTCTTTCCGTGGAAGTATCTTCAGTGGAGATAAAGGAAAATAAGGCCGTTTTGAAGTTAAAGGACAATCTTGAAAAGGCTATCATGGTTAAAGAGGGCGAACAGTGGAAAATGGAGTTTGAGGAAGATTAGCTTATCAGACTTCAATCATATTTTATAAATAGTAAGGCCATTTTATGGAACGACTGCAAAAATATATATCAAGATGCGGTTTTGCATCCCGGCGTAAGGCTGAGGAACTTATAAGGCAAGGCCGCGTTTTTGTAAACGGAAAACAGGCGCCTGCGGAAGGTATGCTTGTTTCGGTTGATGATACGGTGGTAGTTGACGGCAATATCTTAAGATTGCCGGAAGAACTGGTCTATTATCTTTTATATAAACCGGAAGGTTTTTTATGCACTTTGTCTGATCCGCATGCAATTCATACTATAATGGAACTGCTGCCGGATAGTCCAAGGACTTTTCCGGTAGGACGGCTTGATCTTGATTCCAGCGGTCTGATTATATGCACGAATGACGGCGAATTTGCCAACCGCCTTGCTCACCCGTCTTTTGAACATGAAAAGGAGTATGAAGTTTATGCCGTGTGGAAAAAGTCTGCCCCTGCGCGGCTGCAGGCGCGTAAAATTATTTCGCGTCTTGAAACAGGCATTATGCTTGACGGCAAGGAAACTGCTCCGGCAAAAGTTGATATAAGAAAACTTGATGAATCGGGCGTTCTTTTTAGAATCGTAATTCATGAAGGGCGCAACAGACAGGTGAGAAGAATGTGTGACGCTATCGGTCTTGATGTAAAAGTTCTTAAAAGAATCAGGATTGGGCACCTGGAAATCCAAAGTATGCTCCCCGGAGAGTATATAAAATTGTCAAATGATGATATTTCAGTTTTTTTATAAAATTTGTAACAGTATCCTATATTGTATTTACATTTTTTTAATAAATTTAATAAATTGGCAAACTAAATATGTGTCTTTACTTCTTATAATATAGATAAGGACAATATTTATAAAGGAGCTTGGTTATGAATTTTATTGGCAGTTTGATGAATGGTGCTTCCAGAATGAATATGCCGGGGCTTTCCAATTTATCCGGCGGCTTGAACATGAATATCTCAATGGGCCTTAATACCGGCGATTCATGTGGTCTTTCTTCTGATTTGTCTGACAAGTGGGGAGGAGGAAACTCATTATTATCGTCCCTAAACGGTGGTAACCAATCCTTTTCCGGAATGGGCTGCGGTATGGGTATGGTTCCGGGATTCGGCTCTTCCTGTAATGCTATGGGAAGTATGTTCGGCGGGATGATGCAGATGATGCAGCAGCAGCAGCAAATGATGCAAATGATGATGATGATGATGATGATGATGCAAATGATGCAGCAGCAGCAGTTTTCCGGTATGGGAAATAATTGCTCTTCAGGCACCGGGGGAATAGGAAACTCCGGAACAGGTTCAGTGCCCGGAGCAGGGGGGGCTTCAGGTGCTCCTTCGTCATCCGCTGCTCCTTCGCAGAATTCTTCCATAGCACCGTCGCAGACAAATGAAGAAGCTATTAACAAACTTAAATCACTGGGGATGAGCAACTCCTCCATATCAAAAGTGAAGCAGCTCAAGCCTGAGATGCAGATAAAGGTTGCCCAGTTGTATGAATTTGCTAAAAGCAAAGGTATTAACTTTGATATAACCAGCGGTCTTAGAACTTACGAGCAGCAGCAGAAGCTTTATCAGGAATCTTTGGCTAAAAAGGACAGTAGAGGCGGAAAAATGGGTGCTGCAAAGCCCGGCTCTTCAAGACATGAATCAGGTTTGGCTATTGATATCAGCGGTAACGAGTCTCAGAGAAAAATTCTAGGCGATTATTGGAAATCTATCGGCGGCACATGGGGCGGCGATTGGGGAGGTTCCGGTAGCAGCACAATCAAAGAAACCTGGCACTTTGATCTCCGTAAATAATTTTTGTTTTAAATTATAGTTTAAACAGGCTGTCTGATTTTCAGACAGTCTGTTTTTTTACAGGACAATTGCCGGATTCGGTTGAACTTGTTCTACGCTTTAAGTAAAGTTTTTTAGAAAGATAAAAGATTTGCCGGGGGTGTGCGCTTTGTTGGGAAAAAAAGTTTTTACTGAAATATGCTGCTCATTGGCAGTGATGATTGCCTCTGCTTTTGCTGCCTTTTGGCCTATACCTCCCGCCGATTTATGGTGGCAGCTTGCCGTGGGCAGATATATAACGCAGACCGGTGACGTTTTAAGGCAGAATATTTTTTCTTATACTGCTTCTACTTTCCCTATTCTGGACCATGAATGGTTATGCGAACTGCTGTTTTTCAAACTTTATCAGCTGGGAGGCCTGTCTCTTTTATATGTTTTTAAATCGATAGTCATAGGTCTTGTTTTTCTGATTTTTTATAGACTTTGTCTGAGGCGCGGACTTGAACCTGTTCTATCGGCCATGTCTGTTATATTGTGTGCTTTTTTCGCGAATTTAGCTCTTTTTGGTGATGTCAGACCTTATCTGTTTACCTATCTTTTTTTAGCTGTTTTGCTGTATGTTCTTTACTCCTTTAGCATGGGAAACCGTAAAACAGTCTGGATTTTGCTGCCTTCGTTGCTGGTATGGCTTAATTGTCATGGTGGATATATGCTTTTTTTTGCATTAATAATTATCTACTTTTTATCGGATCTGGTTTCGGAGTTGTTGAACAGGAATAAGGAAAATAAATTGCCTTCCGGAATCAAAATAGTTTTTTCCAGAGAATTTTTATTTGATTTCTGGTTAAGGAACAAACAACTGGTATTGGTCTTTTTTTGCGGTATCTTACTGCTGTTCATAAATCCATATGGGGCTAAACTGATTTTATATCCGTTTTCTTTTTCTTCCGATAGTTTCTATAAGGCAAACCTTATAGAGTGGGTAAAGCCGGATTTGCTTGGTAAAAACTTGAATTTTCTTATATTTTATGTGATTTTTCTTGTTTTAACTCTTATTTCCAGGCGTAAGGTGTTCGTTTTTGATTGGTTGCTTTTATTTTCTTTTTCTTATCTTGTGTTTTCTGCCGTAAGGCACATAACTATATTTGCAATGGCTCTTTCTCCTTTATTTGCAGTTATTGTCTGCAATTTCTTTTATATAGTTTTTAAACGTATAAAAAACGGCGGATATAGTTATTTACAGCCGGTACTTTCCATGTCGCTTTTTCTGACATTTTTTCTTATTTTGATTTTCAAAGTAAATTCTTTTACGATTACTAAACTGAGTATGGAGAGAACTCATTTTCCATACAACGGTATTAAGTTTATTGAGATGAATAATCTGCCCGGAAACATATATCATCCTTATGGGTGGGGAGGGTATCTTATATGGAATTTGTATCCGCTAAACCATGAAGCCTATCGCGTTTTTATTGACGGCCGTGCAAATGTAGCTTACCCTGAAGAAATTTTCAGAGAATCGATTGTTCTCGATTTTGGAGCTGAGGGCTGGCAGGAGTATATGGAACGCTATAATATAAATGTGGCGCTCTGCAGCAAGTATCATATGAGAAATGTTTACAAAGGTTCCAACCTCGTATCGAGAATATCCGAGAGCGGAAAATGGACTTTGGTTTATGAGGACAGGGCCGAGTATGTTTTCATCAGAATAAATGATACGAATACCGCTTTACTGGAGAAGGCTTTGAAAGGTGAGCTTAAATATCCGGAAAGTTCTTTCAGGAATTCACTGACGGCATCTTCGCTGATTTCTGAGGATAAGCTGAAGGAGGCTCTTGAACTTCTTGCCCGCACCGTCTATTTAGATGAGACGGATCCGGTTCCGCCTTTTTTAATGGCCTCAGTATTTTTTAAATTAAGTGATTTTGATTCGTGCAAAATAATGATTGATGAAAGTTTGCGCAGAGACCATTCATTTGTCGGAAGCTGGGAGTTGTTAAGTAGGCTCTATATATTGAAGGGGAATAATTCCGATGCTGAGAAGGCGTTGAAGAAAGCAAAAATGTAACTCAATTTTTTCAATTCTGTTTAGCTGCCGGTTGTTTTCCGTCCGGTATAAAAAGTGTTGCCAGCAGGAATATGAAGGAAATTGCCGGGACATACCAGGGAAATTCTGAATTGAAAACTTTTGCGTTGCTGAGGATTGTCTGCGTCGCATTATATGTAAAATGTATTATCATCGCCGGTATGATCGATTTGCTTTTCAACGTCCAGGCACCAAGTATTGTTCCTGTAAATGTAAGAGCCAGCAGATGATATACATTCAGGTGGAATACTGCAAATAAAAGACCCGTTATCAGGCACAGCCAGAAACCTTTTATATATTTTTCAAGTCCGCTCATTATGAACCCCCTGAAAAATATTTCCTCAAAAATTGCCGGGGTAAGCGCGACTACCAGTATTACAATTATGCCTTCATTGAAAGTTTGAAATGTTACCAGATTTCCAAGCGCTTTGGTCAGGCTGTCAGGAATAGGAAGAAATGCACTTTGTATGCTACCGATGAAACTGCTGGCAATAATCGCGGCAAAACCGATGAGCGGCGCTATAATCATTGAGTAAAGCGGCGGCTTGTTTAAGCGGAAAACCTTTTTTAATGAAGCTTTGCTCCCTGCTATGAGTGCCGGAAGAAAGAGAAACAGGATTTGTGAGTAGACGAGACCCGTTTTAAGATTGTTTTCCTGTAGCTTGGAACCGATATGGACATATAAAAGCAGTGAGACCGAGAACACTATTATGCTGTCAATTACGGTTATTTCCTTATTATTTTTTCTTTGTGTGATGATTTCACTGATGCCGCCAAAGGCAATATCCTCATTTTGGAATAACTTTCCCGTTGCCAAAAGAAGTATCACTGAATAAATCGCATTGGCCATAAATGCGACACTGAGTGACAAAAAGGTGTGACTGCCCATGAGTATTGATTTAAGTGCCAAAGAAGTATTTATCACCGGAATGAGTTGCATGTAAATATTATTATTTGTATCACCGGACGTTGCCAGCAGCGGTATAAATGTCAAAAGTATTACCGGCATCGTATAAATGCTGGCCTCGATCTGATTTTTCGCCATAATTCCCAGACACAGCAGCAATGTGCTCATTAGTGTGACGAGGGGTAATATTATTACAAGGCACGACAGGAATGTGTCTGCGGACAGAGACAGGTTATTAAGTGCATTGGAGTGGCTGGATAAAAACGATAAGGTAAGTGCTATACTTGTAAAGTTTATTGTTGTGCTTATGATTGCGCTTGTCGTGACAACAGCGAGTTTGGCCAGCAGTATTTCCGTTCTTGTTATCGGTGTCAGCAGCAGCGTCTGAATTGTTTTTCTTTCTTTTTCCCCGGCGGTTATGTCAACGGCGACCTGAATCGTTCCTGTTAAAATAAACATTATCAGCAGAAAAGGAAGGATTTCTCCCAGCTGGCTGCCGGTTATTTTTTTGGCCGTTGCTTTATTTACGCTGGTAACGGTGATTGGCTCCAGGAAATCGGATGATAGTTTTTTGTCATCGAGGCGTCTGTAGACAAGTTCCTGTTTATAGTCTGAAAGTAATGAATTTACCCGTTGCAAAGCCACCATGGAGCGTTGGTTTGTAGATTCAAAAAACAGAGTGACAGAATAGTTATTTAGATCCGTTGCAAAAAAACCTTTATTATCATTTATTACAATTACAAGATTGCATTTTTCGGAAATATTTTCATCTTTAAAAGGCACCAGCTTTATTTGCGGTTCGTTTTTAAGCAGTTCTTCCATTTCCGGCAGTATTTTTTCATTTTTTATCGCAACAATACTTTTTGCTTTTTCAAGTTTTTGCTGTTTTGAGATCCCTATTTCTGCCGTATAAAGCAAAATTACCGGATATATTATCACCGGAAATATTATCAGCATGAATATAAGTCCGGTATTTCTTCCCAGTTCAAGTAATTCTTTTAGGTATAGTGTTTTTATTCTGTTAAAATTGATCATATTTTATAAGCTTTAAAAAACAATCCGTAAGGTCTGATGCCTGATTTCTTTCTATGACTTCGTTTAATGTTCCGCTCTCAATGAGTTCCCCGTTGTGGATCATTATTATTTTCTGACATATGCGTTCTATTTCTTCCATATTGTGCGCGGAGTAAAGTATTGTTTTGCCTTCTTTTTCAGTCTCTTTTATCAGCCATAGAATATCTTTTCCGGTGAGTAAGTCAAGACCGTTTGTGGGCTCATCAAGAATGAGTATTTCCGGATTGTGTATCATTGATCTGGCGATTGAAACCTTTTGTTTTTCTCCGGTGGACAGATTTTTGCACAGTCTTTTCATTATTTTTTGCATATTGAGCATCTTGGAAAGCTGCTGGATTCTGTTTTCGATGGAATCTCTGTCCATTCCATATAGGAGTGCGCTGTACCTTAGCATTTCTTCTGCCGTAAGGCGTTCATACAGTGAGGTGTCACTTGACAAAAACCCTATCCTTGCCCTGTTTTTTGCCGGGTTTTCGGAGTTGTTTATTCCCAAAACCTCAATACTTCCGGATGTTGGGCTTAAAAGTGCGGCAATTATTCTTAAAAGGGTTGTTTTTCCGGCTCCGTTAGGGCCTAAAACACCGATTATTTCACCTTTGTAACATGTGAATGAAACGTTTTTAAGGGCCTGAAATTCGCCCTTTTTGAAATCAAAAAATGTCTTGGATATGTTTTCTGCTTTTATGGTTGTTGCCGAATCGGCCATATCAGACTCCGAGCTGTGTTATGTGCTGTATAAATTCTTCCGACATGGCTGATTCACCTTTGTAATCGTTGCTGCAGGTTTTTTCCCACATGTCGGCATCCCAGATTTCTATTTTATTGAATACACCTACAATTGCCGCCTTTTTTTTGAGCATTGCATGCTCGCGCAGTGAGGTTGGTATGGAAATTCGTCCCTGTGGATCTATCTGGCACTCTCTTGCTCCGGAACCGAAAAATCTTTGAAGGGAGCGTGCATAGATATTGGATATCGGCAGAGATTCGATTTTTTGAATAAGTTCATTCCATTTGCTTTCAGGATAGACCGTCAGGCATTTTTCGAGCCCTTTGACAAGATAGAAGCGTTCACCAAGACTTTCTTTAAGATCGTTGGGAATTACGAGCCGCCCTTTTGAATCTATTGAATGAAAATATTCACCGGTTAATCTCATTTGTTACCACTTTTTTACACTTAAACCCATTTTTACCCACAATTTCTCCACATGGGTGGATAACTCCTTTTATATGTGTTTTGCAATATAGCGCAATTTAGATGTGTAAGGTAATATTCGTAATATTTGTAATATTTTCTGAAGGAAGCTGCAACTTTTTATAGAAGAACATCAAATAGCTAAAATAGAGAGGTGTTATAATGCCGCCTACTGACTATCTTCAGGCCTTGTTGTCCGAACAAAGAAGGAAGCAACGCGAACTTTCACAGGCACAAACTACTCCCGCGCCGGCTGTTAAAAAGAATTTACCTGATTATATGTTGACCCCGTCACAGCTTAAGACAGCGGACGAACCGGCTAGTCAGCAGCTATTTACCCAGGATTTTTCAACACCGCCACCGCAGCAGCATATGCCGGTGGATGTTCCGGCTACCGAGGCTGTTAATCGACCTGTAAAGGACGATAAGCTTGGTAATTTTTTAACTTTATTTTTCCTGCAGGATAATGTTGACGATGCTTTAGTCAATATTTTTACTACCGTAAATTCGGTTTTTAAATTTGATTTTCTTGAATTGATGTTTCTGGATGAAGAGCAGGAGGTCGTGTTTCTTTTTGCGATCGATAGCGAAGGGTCTGTCCCCGGAGAGGATTTTATCACTTATAAGGATACTCCTCTGGCTGCTTTTTTGGGAGCCAGAAAAGCGGTATGCATACCGGATCTTGCTGCTAAAGAGGACTATATTTTTACGGATTTTATCTCTGAATACGGACTGACTTCAATGCTTCAGCTGCCTTGTGCCACCGCATTCGGTTTTATGGGTTTTTTAAATTTTTATTCTGCCGACAGAGATGCGTTTACATTTGAAAATCAGGAATATGCCCAACTGTTTGCCAATTTGATGGCAGTTTTTCTTGAAAATATGAATATGAGGGAAAAACTGAGCTTGAATGTTTCGTCGACTCCGCCGCCAAGCAGAGCGGATCTTCAGCTTGCACGATATATTGAACATGAGCTTGAGCATCCGCTTGAGGAGCTTAAACAGCATGCCATAAATCTGGGCAAGAAAAATCTTGGCAGACTGGCGCCGAAACAAAATGAGTTTCTTGATTTGATTTTGGCGATAGCTGATGAATCAAAGAAACGTACTGAGCAGTTGCAGGAATATCTTTATGCCGTTTCAGGCAAGGTTGTTCCGGAGATTAAACGCCTTGAAGTTCTTAAGGTGTTTAGCGATGTACAGGCGGCTTTGCAGCCTCGTATGGAAGCTAAGACTGTTAGAATGCTCCTTGAAGCCGACAAGAAATTCCCTCCGATCCTTGCCGATCAGAAATTGCTTCGCAGAGTTCTTATTGCGATAATGGAAAATGCAATAGACATGACCAGAATAGGCGGGGTTTTCCGCTTAAGTGCTTATGATGACGGCAGGAAAGCCGAGATTGCTGTCTGTGATTTCGGGGTTGAGCCGATAGCAAAGGATGACTATGAAAATATCTTTACTCCTTTTGCATTTTTTGAACATACGCTGTCGTCAAAACATGGCAAGATGTTTTTAAATTTACCGCTCGTAAAGATATACGTTGAACTTATGGGAGGAACGATATCGGTCGATTCTTCGAAAGAACACGGAACACTGTTTTCAATAAAGCTTCCGTTTGCCGGCAGTAATTAAACCGCTTAGAGATTTTGTATATAAAAGAAGATCCGTCCTGTAAACCTAACGGACGGATCTTTTGATTTTTTATTAAT
The DNA here is from genome assembly GCA_031551355.1 of Candidatus Xenobia bacterium. Taxonomy (GTDB): domain Bacteria; phylum Vulcanimicrobiota; class CADAWZ01; order CADAWZ01; family CADAWZ01; genus JAVBNT01. The sequence goes on from JAVBNT010000046.1 coordinate 38,803, forward strand.
ATTTAATATATGGAAAAGCTCCTCACAGTCACAGAGAGAGGGGGAACACAGAGCTTTTTACAGGTATTTATCTCCGTGGCTCTGTGCACTCTGTGAGAAACAGAAATTAACCGGAGAAAGTCACTTTATATACCTTAAGATGTTAATATTATACTTTCAGGGGAAAGTTGCCGCCATAGTTTTCCAGATATCTTTGTTTGAGCTGTTCCAATGTAAAGTTATGCTGGGCAGGAGCATCCTGCTCGACGACATATACGGCAACGACGCTTGCCAGCTTACCGATTTCATCAATTGGCAGACCTTCAAGATGTCCTGCTATTAATCCGGCTCTGTATGCGTCTCCCGAGCCGGTCGGGTCCGAGATTCTAGTGGGTTTGGCAGACTTTATTTCTATTGTTTTGCCTTTTGTTTTTATGATTGAGCCCTGGGCTCCGCTTGTTGCAATTATTGTTTCTGTAAGCTCAAGCAGTTCCTGTTCGTTTTTGCCGGTTCTTTTCATTATCATCGTCAGTTCGTAATTGTTTATAACCGTATAAACAGAGCCTTTCATGCATTCAAGCAGCTCTTCTCCGCTTAATCTTGGGATATTATGTCCGGGATCGAATATAAAAGGTATGCCTAACTCTCTGCATTCGTTGCAGTATTTTTTCATTGCCTCCGGATCGTTAGGTGAGATGATCGCCATCTCGATGCCTTTATAATCGACATTTTTGAATTTCAGGTTTTTGAAGGACAATCTATGCGCTTTTGCCATAGCTCCGGCATAAAAACCGGTTATCTGGTTGTTTTTTCTGTCGGTTGTAATAAAACAGCAGGCTGTAAAGTCTCCTTCTACGATGTCTATGAGCGACGTATCTACACCTCTGCTTTTTAACCAAACATCAAAATCACAAAAATCTTCCCCGGCTGTTGCCATTATAGTCGGTTTTTTCCCAAGCATTGACAGAGAGTAAGCAATGTTGCTAGCACATCCGCCGCGCATTTTTTTCATATTATCCACAAGAAAACTTATACTTAGGTTGGTCAGATTCTCAGGCAGGATATGTTCTTCAAAATGTCCTGGAAATTGAAGAATATGATCGTATGCGAGAGATCCGGTAATGATGATTGACATTGCTTGCGGCTCCTAACTTTGGTACATTCAAAAAGCCTTATGTTTTTCTACGGATAACCTTAAAATCCTTCACTGCTGTACTTCCACGGCAGTGAAGGATTTTCATAATGTGCTTTTTTTATTGTATGTTTAAGGCTTTGCGTCTTAATTGTTGTGTTTTTATACATCAATAACAGTTGCTTTTTTACCGATAAGAGGATTCCGTGCGTTGTTTTGCGAATTTTAATGCCGTTTTCTATAAATATTTTGGGAGGTTTTTTTATGGCTAACGAGAAGAGAGCTGTCCTGCAGACAAACCAGGGAGATATTGAGTTCAAACTTTTTACCGATGTTGCTCCTAAAGCCTGTGAAAATTTTATATCGCTCATAGAGCAGGGATATTATGACGGTATCATTTTTCATAGAGTGATAAAGGATTTTATGATTCAGGGTGGAGACCCCAAAGGAACCGGAACAGGCGGTCAGTCTGTTTGGGGTAAACCTTTCGAAGATGAAGTCTCTCCCGGCGTAAAATTTGACAAACCCGGACTTCTTGCAATGGCTAATGCCGGTCCGAGAACTAACGGCAGCCAGTTTTTTATAACTACAAGCGCTCCTAATACACGTCATCTGCATATGAAGCACACTATCTTCGGCGAAGTTGTTTCCGGGCTTGATGTTGTTGCAAAAATAGAGTCATGCCGCGTGGATGGTATGGACAAGCCTGTAGAGACTCAGAAAATAGTAAAAGCTTTTACAAAGGTAGTGTAATGCTGCTTTTATAAATCAATAATTTTTAAGAGAGGTTGTTTTATTTATGAAAAAAATATTATTTTCGTTTGTTTTGATCTCGCTGATGATTTTTTCCTGGACGTCTGTATGCAGCGCTCAGGCTAAAAAACCGGCTAATACGACCAAAAAAGCGGGTGCAAAATCTTCCCAATGGAACAAGATTGTTGTTTTGGAAACAACTCAGGGAAAAATTGAAGTTCAACTGCTTGGTGACACCGCTCCCAAGGCCTGTGAAAACTTTGTATCTCTTGTCAGAAAAGGTTATTATAACGGGATAATTTTCCATAGAGTTATCAAAGGTTTTATGATTCAGGGTGGAGATCCGCTTGGCAATGGAACCGGTGGTCAGTCCGTATGGGGAAAACCTTTTGAAGATGAATTTGATCCTAATGTCAAATTTGATCAGACTGGACTTCTGGCGATGGCAAATGCCGGTCCCAAGACTAACGGCAGCCAGTTTTTCATCACGACTAATGTTGAGCATACGAAACATCTTCACATGCGCCATACGATATTCGGCAAGGTCATATCCGGTATGGATGTCGTTACAAAAATAGAAAATACGGAAACAGGGCCTAATGATAAGCCAAAAACCCCTCAGGTTATAAAGAAAGCTTATATAAAGGGCGAAGCGGAGCAGGCTCCTAAAAAGAAATAGTTATACACTTACGGTTTTAGTTTTTATCAAGCGTTGCGGAATCTAATTCCGTAGCGCTTGATTTGGGAAAGGAACTTTTTTATGGAGACGGTACTCGGCGTTGCCATTTCTCTGTTTTTCATGCTGGATCCAATCGGAAATGTGCCGGTTATTACGGCACTTGTCAAAAACTTTACTCCGGGCCGGCAAAGAGCTATCATCATCAGAGAAAGCATTGTGGCGCTTTTCCTGATGCTTCTGTTTCTGTTTTTCGGCAAGAATATCATTGCCGCTATCGGCGTCGAGCAGCAGGCACTTAGTATGACGGGCGGAGTCGTTCTTTTTCTGATCGGTATTAGAATGAGTTTCTCTTCTTCCGACGAATCCATTTCCGGATATGATTCAGAGACCGAGCCGTTTATAGTGCCGATAGCGATTCCCTTTATCGCCGGTCCCGGCGTTCTGGCAATGCTGATGCTGATGATGGCCAAAGGCGTTCTTACCATTTGGGAAAACCTGCTGGCACTGTTTATCGCCTGGCTTGCCACTGTAGTGATTCTGGTTGTAGGGCAGATACTGATGAAATTTTTGGGTCCCAAAGGTATGGACGCCTGTCAAAGGCTCATGGGACTTGCGCTTACGGCAATGGCCGTCCAGATGTTTATGAACGGGTTCAGAGAATTTATGCGCCTTTAATAATCTTTACGTAAAAAGGGGCTGTCGCGCTAACGGCGGCCCCTTTAACATGGAATAAAAGATAACGGTCACCGGGCTTAGCCCGGCAAAACCGGCTTTAGCCTGTTGAAGGAGCCTAGCGACTGAAACGTGGTCCACCCGCTATGCGGGTGTGGGAATCTTGGTTATACACATATACAAATAATCTTACCTCCGCTATAATTTGGATGTTCAAGCCAAATTAAGTAAGA
>JAVBNT010000028.1:0-26371 GCA_031551355.1 Candidatus Xenobia bacterium
GTAGTAACCAAAAGACATTTTGCAATACTCCGCTTTTTGCCCAACGAGCAAGGCGGGTGTATATAGTGTGCCAATTTCCATATTCTTTTGGCAGAGCTCGCCACTTGCATCCATTATTGAGAACATAAATACAGGCATTGAACACTTGTAAGTTGCTGATATCAGCCGGCTTCCTATGCTTTGGAAAACAGCTTGATATCTGAGCATATTGGGTTTCGTTAATTTCCATATGAGCAGTATAGCATATTTCTATTTATGTTAACAGGCCCTAGCTTATGCCGGATTAAGATATAAATGGGCCGCCGCTAGCACGACAGCCCATTTTATTATTAACTTATAGTTTATTACAGTCTTAAAATTTTCTAAGGCTTGAAAGCATCGACCATACCGGAAACAAGCTTATAGGCCCCGATGCCGACTCCGGCCACCCCTCCGACTATTCCTGCAATAACCCCTCCGGCAACTGCATGCCCGGCCGCAGCTCCTATTAACGCTCCTACACCTACTGCCGCGGCTACTGTCCCCGCTACGGGAATAAGCACTGCCGCTCCCAGGGCGGCTGTAACTAATGCTCCGTAAAAGTTATCTTTGCCGGAGCCTTTCTCATCTTTAATAAAACTATCTTTTTGTGCATTTTCGTTGTTATTATTTTTTATATCATTTTTTGAAGAATTTTTGCCGGGTATGTTGTTTTGAGGTGTTATTTGATTTTGGTTTATTCCGCCTATCATTATTTAGAATCTCCTTAAAACATTATATAGTATATCATAGTTTAAATTACATAACTTAGTCAAGTCCATTGTGTAAACATTTTCAAAAGACAAAATGTGAACTAACTTCTGCGCTATCGCTATCTCGCTTAGAACATGCATTTAATGGAGCTTCTCAGGGTATTTTAATTCTTAAGTTAAGAGAAACATTTTCATCGTTATTAAAAAGGGGAATTCTGTTTCCTTCTTAACGAGACAGCACCTTCGCCTATTTTGCCGTTTATAATAATTCTATTGCCGTTTTTTCAGAACGCTGATATAATCCGATTGCATGCACCGTTGTATTAGTATAAATGAGAGAGGTTTGCAGATTATTGTCGCATATACAGTGATAAAGATGGAGTATTGAAAGAAATTCAGGACGGTTTTACCGAAAAGCATCATCACGGCAGGCAGCGCCAGTGCAGAAAAGATCATTAAACAGATACAGACTAAAATTGTCAGAGGGACTTTGCCGACCGGCATCCAGGTAAAGCGTCTGTCCGTTGGCGCGGCATTCCGTGTCTCCAGGGGAATTGATGCTATAATGGTCTCATCCATTGCCGTAACTATGCCTTTGGTAACGAGAATCCCGGCAATGAGTCCGAATGCAAGTCCGGTTATGGGAATTCCTTCCACTGTGGTGGGAAAGATGAGTACAGAACCGTCGGGCCTGGTAATCACACCACCCAGAATTGAGCCGATAATGAGGTTTGTTACAATATTGGCAGTGACGCTGCCGTAAATTTCTTTGAATAAACTGATTGACGGCCAGGGATTTTTTACGGTGCTGCCGGTTGAGCTGCCGCCTGTTTCGGTGTGGCCATTATTTTGGGCGTTTGCCCAGTCGGGCTGCACATAGCGGAAAATGCAGAATTCAACAATTTTTATACTCAATACCGTGCTGTAAATTAGTTTGTATATTGCCCATGGCAAAAAGGACATTTTGTCGATCCCAAAAAACAGCAGGATTACCGCGTTTATGCCGGTTGTAACCGCTGCAAATGCCGTAGCGTAAATGATTACCAGCAAAATCGGATTTTGCGGCAAACGTTGAATAAATTTACTTTCGGGAAAACTTACCGGCATTGCTCCCAGTTTTCTCATTTTCAGTAACCTGCCGTATACGATACACATGTTGATTATGGTCGTGATTACCGCGCAAAACAATGAATCCCACATCGCGCCGGCATAGGAGATACCGCCCGGCCAGTTAAACAGCAAGAGCGCGCAGATGTTGATTGCCAGCGTGATCAATACCGCTTTAGCATTATCGATATAGGGCAGCCTAGGTTTCATTTTTATTCCTTTCCGTAATTGTTATTTAGTATAACGATGGATTTTTAATTATTCGGCTTCAGGCAGAAACTGTTCAATGATTGGCGTAAAATGTTCGGGGACCTGTCCGAGCATTGTTCCGGCATACACCGTAAGCCACTTATGTATACTTTCCCTGGAAAGTCCCGATTTGCGGCAATAACGGTCCAGATAAGCTTCGGCAATGCCTTCATGAACAAGTCTGTAGGACATGTAACTGCAGGCTGCGTCAGCCTCCGGCGCCCCCCTGCTGATTTGAAGCAAATCAATAATTGTATAATTTTTGCCGTCAAAAAAAACATTACCGGAATGGAAATCACAGTGGCACAGGGCATTGCCTTCCGGCAGTGTGTGAAGGATGTCCCTAAGTTTTTTCTTAAGTCCGGGGGAAAGCTTTGTATTGCGCTCAAGATCATCACGGAAACGCTGTTTGAGCTCCGGCGCCCAGGCAGCCTGATCATATTTTTGCAAGCGGCATTGAAGGTCTACAAGTATATCAAGTATTTCTTCAAATTTTTCAGGATTGCCAAGTTCCGACATAACTTTTCCTTTTACCCGCTCCATACGCAGGGCATAGCGGCCTTTGGTCAGCAGAACCTCATAGATTTTGGGTGAGGGGAAGTTCACGCGTTCCAGATTGGCCATAATGTAGGCCTCACTGAAAACGTTTTCTTTGGGATACCCTTCCTTATAAAGCTTCACCGCTACATCGCCCTTTGCATAAACCGTGGCCTGCGCTCCCTCGCCGACGATTTCTCCGAACATTTCCTCAAAATAGCTTTCCATATGCTGTATTCCTCCCGCAATAATATCACAGTAAATAATATTATTTTTGATGCCGGGAGCAGTAACCTGCAATCTTGTTAATTTTATGCGAATATTATTTTTAAATCAAAAATATTGTTGCTCAAATGACAAAATAAATGGTTTAACAATAATTATCTTCAAATTCGTTTTCTGCGTTAATACTGATTATCACTTCACTTTTTCATACCGTATCATGGTGGCGCCCATTTCAGGTATCCAGGTTTGTCCGATAATTTGCCAGCCATGTTTCGCATAAAAACGTGCCGCAGCAATGTTTTCCTTAAAAGTCTGCAAACAGATGCGCTCATACCTGCTGAACATTTCTGCTTCAATGTATGATAATAATGCTTCACCATACCCGGAATTCTGAAAAGGAACGTCAACCATAATCAGATGCAGTAAATTTTCTTTTGTAATGGAGAAGGCGATTGTCTTATTACCTTTTTCGAGCAAAATACAACTGCCGATTCCTTCCTCAATCTCTTTGTCCGACATACCGCTTTCAATAAAAAAGGATGTAGCATCAATACCCAAATATGGTGTGTAGTTATGGCGAATAACATCTCTTGCTAGCCGTTTTATTTCGGTCATATCCTGCGGGAATGCTTTTCTAATTTGCATGCCGTTTTTCTCCATGGTAAATATTGGCCTTATGATGTTAAGGCGTACAGAAGACATTTTGACAATCTGTTTTTTCTGAGAAAAAATATAATATCTAAAATACTATTCAAAGAAAAATAACTTAGCCGCTCAATTGTGTTCGTAGTCTAAGGCAAAACAGACTTCGACGAGTGAGACGTAGTGAACTACGTCGGAATGAGCGAATATCTGTTTTGACGACGAATACGGGCACAATTCAGCGGCTATTATAGTAAGTGGAGCGCAGGGGTAAAGTATTCCTAAACCTGCCGTCAAGCCGGTAATATGCATGCGCGGCGGCAGGGACGGCGGGGATCAGGCAAAGTTCTCCAACACCTTTGGCTCCGTAGGCATATGGAAACAGCCGCTCCTCAGGTATTCTGGCAATAATAATTTCAATGTCAGGTATGTCGGTTGAGCGCAGCAACCCCAATGTTGCGAATTTTGTTTTTGGATAACCGCCCTCGGTTATGAAATTCTCCGTCAGTGCGAAACCAAGTCCCATTGTCACTCCGCCTTCGATCTGACCTTCAAGGGCGGGCATATTCACAGGGGTGCCGACGTCATATGAAGCTACCACTTTTTCCACTTTTCCTTTTTCATCAAGCATTACAACCTGGGTAGCATAACTGTAGGCTACATGGCTTACAGGGTAATCTTTTTCCGCTCCCATAGGATCTGTATAGGCTGAGTATTCTTCATAGAACTCCATTCCTTCCAGTTCCGGGAGTGATTTTGTTTTTAGTGCTTCCGCCAATTTTTTTGCCGCCCGTACCGTTGCTTCTCCGGTAACGACTGTTTGTCTTGATGAGGTACTGGTGCCGGAATCCGGGGTTCTCGAAGTGTCCGGAAGTTCGGCGATGAGCAGTGAAGGATGTAGTCCGGACGTTTCACATACCATTTGAATACACATAGTTGCCAGTCCCTGACCCATACATGCGGCTGAAGTTCTGATATGTATTTTCCCTTTTTCTACGGACAGTATACACCGTCCGATATCTTCCATCCCGACGCCTTTGCCGCAGTTTTTGAACGCGCATGCAATTCCGGCTCTTGGGTGTGTGTGATAAATGTCTTTTACGGCTTCCAGTGTTTCTGTAAGCGCACAGTCTGGTGTAGCCTTTTGGCCGTTAGGCAGTGTCTGTCCCGGACGTATGGCATTTTTATATCTTATTTCCCAGGGTGAAATTCCCGCTTTTTCGGCAAGCAGATTTAGATTGCTTTCAATGGCGAAACAGACCTGAGTAACTCCGAATCCACGGTAGGCCCCGGCAACAATATTGTTGGTGTATACCGCAAGACCGGTAATATCAATATTTTGATAGTTATAAGGTCCGGCTGCGTGCGTACAGGCTCTTTGCATTACCGGTCCGCCGAGAGAGGCATAAGCCCCCGTGTCGGCGATAATTACGGCTTTTAATGCTGTAAGCATGCCGTTTTCATCACATGCGGTTGTAAATTCCATTTCCATCGCATGCCGTTTGGGGTGACAATTGAGACTTTCCTGGCGTGAAAATTTGACTTTTACCGGCAGTTTTGTGTGCCAGGCCATCAGTGCTGCATGATGCTGGACACTCATGTCTTCTTTGCCTCCGAACCCGCCGCCGATCAGCGTTGACATAATATGTATTTTATCTGGTTTTATCCGCAGCATTGATGAAATTTCATGCTGCTCGTCATATATCGACTGGGAGCCGGTGTAGAGGCTTAGACCGTCATCACCGTTGGGAAGGGCTATAGCACATTCCGGTTCCATAAAAGCATGGTCTCCGGCCGGAGTATAATATTTGCAGCTTACTGTATATTTAGAGTTACTAATAGCCTCTTCGGCATTTCCTCTTTGCAGATTTTCGCGGCTCATTATATTGCCGCCGGGATGAATTAAAGGCGCTTCTTCGTCAAGTGCGGCGGCAGTCGATGTAATGGGAGGCAGGGGAGTGTAGTCTATTTCAATTAAAGAAAGTAGCTCATCAAGAGTTTCTTTTTTTCTGCCGGCAACAAGGGCGATCGCGTCTCCAATGTACCTTGTTTCACTGCCTTCGGGAATCATCACATCCCAATCCTGTATTACATGGCCTATTTTATTGTTGGGAACGTCTTTTGCCGTAAGTATTTTTACGCAATCAGGGTGGTTTTCGGCTTTTGCTTTATTTATTTTGTTAAATACCGCCCGCGGATATTGTGAGCGCAATGCTTTTGCATAAATCATATTATCAAAAACAAGATCGTCACAATAAATTCCGCTGCCCAAAACCTTTTCTTTGGCATCAATGCGTTCGAAGTTGCCCGACAGTTTTGCGCTGCTGCAAGCGGTTATGTTTCCGCCTTCTCTGAAGATTTTTGCGGCATTGAGTATTGCCTTTTCTATTTTTATATAACCGGTGCAGCGGCAGATATTGCCTTTGATGGCCTGTTTTATGTCCTGACGGTCCGGTTGCGGGTTGGAATCGAGCAGTGCTTTTGCCGACATTATCATTCCCGGTATACAGAAGCCGCACTGTACGGCGCCTGCTTTGGCAAAGCTGTCGGCGTAAACATGTTTTTCGTGTTCGCTTAGTCCCTCTGCCGTTATTATATTTTTACCCTCAAGCTGTGACAGTTTGCGTGTACACGCTTTTATGGCCTTGCCGTCGGCGATTACCATGCAAGTTCCGCATGCGCCCTCGCTGCAGCCATCCTTTACTGATGTAAACTTTAAATCGTCTCTAAGGAAACTCAGCAGCTTTTTATCTTTTGGACTCTCGGTTTTCTGTCCGTTTATATATAATATCATTTTCCATATCGGTTTCTTTATTATTTTTCAGTCAGGATCTTATTCGGGATTTTTCCGTTATTCCTTTTACATTAGGGCTATCCGTAAGTTAGGTTTTTTGTTTCGAGGGATTGCAGACTTATAATAAAAAAAGTCAATTGCTTTCGGTTAAACCATTCTCAATTGACTTTTGTATCTTTTAGTTTTTATTCTGCCGATATTAATTTTTTATTCTGAAATCTCTCTAGCTTGACAGATTATTAAAAATTTTGTAAAGACCTACGGTCAGTGCTCCGGCCCCTGTAACCGCCGCCAAAGCGATGCCCAATGTCCCCGCTCCGGCAACTGTCGCCAGACCAAGACCGCCTATTCCGCCGACCGGAGCGCCGAAAGCTGTTGATGTCACGGCAAGCCCGGCATTATCCCAGATATTTTCGGCTGTTTCTTTTATTTTGTCCCAGGCAACGGAACCGAGTCCCAAGACTGTTTCTTTGATATATTTTGCCGGTGACAGTGAGGGCTCGGATATTAGATTGTCCTGTTTTTTTATGTTGTTTTCATTGTTCTTATCAGATTTTCCAGCAACAAATTCGTCTTTTATTTCCGTATTTTCCGGCTGCTTTTCTTTTTTTAGGGCTGCTTCAGCCTCGCGTCTCTCCGCCGTATGGAGCATCAGCATGTTATGCCTGGCTATAAGAGCAGGATCGTGATTGGTTATTCCGGCCATAATTTATATCCCTCCGCTGTGCAATGTGTACTAATCTAGGCCGTCATCGCGTTATAAAGACCTACTGCAACTCCCGCTCCGGCGACGAGTGCCGTTGCGACGCATCCTGCCGTTCCGGCTCCAAGTGCCGATGCCGCAAGGACTCCTGCCGTTCCGGTTAGTGCTCCTGCCGTTCCGGCAACCATTCCGGAGAATACTTTTCCGAAAAGGTTAAAAGCTCCGGAAACAATATTTCCGGCTATTTCCGGAAGATTTTCTCTGCACAGTCCCTGTGGTTTTGTCTGGGAGGATTTCGGATCAAAATTCATGCTGTATAATTCGGTTTCGGTGATATTCCCGGCTTTAAATTCATCAAGCCCTACGGGGAAATCGCTCTCGCTGTAATGATCTGTTTTTGAATTTTTTATTTCCTGATTGTTGGTATTAAAATTTCTTATACCTAAATTCATATTGGAACTAATATTATTCATATTGGTTTCACTCCTAATTTTTATCTTGCGGATTTTCATAACTTTACAAAATAAATTATAACATCCTGATTTTTTTGTGTCTATTATATTTCATTAAAAAAATGTAAACATATTGCAATTTTGCGCTATCAACAGATAGGCGGTAAACAGAATAATCTATTTTAGAGTAACGACTGTTACGCCGTCGCTGCCTTCCCGGCTTTCGCCGAGCCTGTAGTTTTCCACCAGCGGGTTTTTTCTGAGAAATTGATGCACTGCGCTTCTCAGCGCTCCTGTGCCTCTGCCGTGTACGACCTGAAAAGTATCAAGCTGCTCGGCGACCGCTTCGTCTATATACTTTTCCAGTCTGTAAATAGCTTCGTCCACATATAGCCCGATGAGGTTTACTGATGCGGGTATTTTCTTAAGAATTATATCCGTGTCCGGCTGATTTTGTTTTTGTCCTTTTGTCTGCTCCGCCGTTTTTGCCATGGGCTTTATATTCCAGATATGTAATCTCTGCTTGATTCTGTTTATCTGAATAAGCACATCGTCATCCTTGATTTCCAAGATAACGGCATTTTTATTCATTGACGGTATGAAAACTTCATCTCCCGGTTTGAATTCCGTTTCATAGTCTGTTTTCTTTACGCCTCTTTTTTGTTTAAAGGCTTCGAGTCTTGCTAGAATTTCGTTTAGTTTACCGACGGATTCCGTTGCTTCATTTGAGGATTCCGCTGCGCGGTTTTTGCTTTTTTCCGCCGTTTTCAACCGCTGATTGAAGTTTTTGAGGATTTTTTGAATTTCACTTTTAGCCGCTGTTACCATCAATTCGGCTTCGGCTGCGCTGTCGGTGATTATTTCCAGTTGCTCAGTTTTGATCAGAGACATTTCTTCTTCATATTTTTCTTTAAGATTCATAGCCTCGGTTTTATATTTTTTATGCAGGCTGAGCTCCTCTTCGAGGTGTTTTTCCTTACTTTCTATGTTGGCAAGCATTCTGTCCATTTCCACATATTCATGTGACAGAAGTTCTTCCGCTCTGCTGATCAGTTTTTCCGGCAGACCGAGCCGCCCTGCTATTGTCAGTGCGCATGAACGTCCCGGCAGTCCGGTAATTATTTTGTATGACGGGAGAAGCGTTTTGTTGTCGAATTCCATTGCCGCATTGCATGCTCGCGGATGGTTGGAGGCAAAATATTTGAGCTCCCCGTAATGAGTCGTTATGATTGTTCTTGCCCCCAGACTTGTCAGATGTTCCAGCAGCGCTATGCCGATGGCACTGCCTTCTCTGGGATCGGTTCCGGCTCCAAGTTCATCCAGCAGAATCAGGCTGTCGGCTTTGCATGAATTGACTATTGAGATGATCCTGTTCATATGCGAAGAAAAGGTGCTTAGGTTCTGGGTTATGCTTTGATCGTCGCCGATATCGGCAAAGACGCCGCTGAAAAGCGGAATTTCCGTCCCTTCTTCAGCAGGCAGCGGCATTGCCGCCAGTCCCATAAGGGTAAACAGTCCGGCCGTTTTTAAGGCTACTGTTTTTCCGCCGGTGTTCGGACCGGTTATGACAATTGTATAAAACTCTTTTCCCAGTTCCAAATCAAGAGGGATGGCTTTTTCACCAAGCAGCGGATGTCTGGCTTTTTTCAGCAGTAAATGCCCTGACTTGTTGATCATCGGCAGTATACACTTGTGTTTATCGGCGAACAATGAGAGTGCATGTATTTTGTCGAACTCGGAAACCACATTTTGATTTTGCAGTAACTCTCTTTTATACCTTCCGACGGCATTGCTGAGATTTCTTATGATCCTGTCGAGTTCCGATTTTTCTTCCGCTCTTTGCTGGCGCAGCATGTTATTGTGTTCGACTATGCCCATCGGTTCCATAAAAACGGTGGCCCCGCTGGTTGACATATCGAGAACAAGACCGTCGAAAATGCCCCTGAATTCCTGTTTTATCGGGACAACATATCTGCCTTCCCTTATGGTGTAAAGCAGTTCCTGAAACATTTTTTGCTGTGACATATCCCTTAACAGGGACGACAGTCTGCTGTGTATTGCCAACTCGGTGTTTTTAATGCTTTCCCTTATTTCAAAGAGATCCGTACTGGCTCTGTCCCTGATATTTCCTGATTCATCAAAAACCTGTTCGATACTCTGCAGGAGCTGCGGCAGTGCATAAAGCGATTGAACCGTTTCAAAAATGAATGGCATTTGCACCCAGGGCAAAAGAGATTTTTTTAATGCTGAGATAATTTTTAAATTGCCTGCAACGGGAGTGAAATCGCCTGCATTCAAAGACGAGCCTTTTTCCGCCGCATTGACAATGTGCGTAAGATCTTCAAAACCTCCGACGGAGATATCATCCCCACTGGTATTGATCTCCTGAATTTGCCTGATCTTATTTTGAAGCTCATATACGTCACCGGAGTCGTCCATCGGCTGCATTTTATGTATTTCTTCCCTGCCTCCGCTCCAATGAGAAAAAGAAGAGATAATGTCTTTTACCTCTTCAAATTCAAGTGTTTTTTGTGATTGTATATTAAGTAATTCCATAAATTTGCTATCTTTTATATTTTAAAATTTTCAAACCCCCATTTGTTTATTTGAGGGAATATTTCATTTGCCGTGAAACTCAGTTGAATAGGCGTTATTGAAATATAATTATTCTCGAGGGCCTCGTAGTCGCTTCCCGCACGAAGTTCCTGCTGCGGTCTCGGTTCTCTCGTCAGCCAGTAATAATCTCTTTCGCCGGCGTCTTGTCTTTGTATGAATCCATATTTAAAATTGCTTACTCCGAGGTGAGTTATTTTTATGCCTTTTATTGACTCTTCCGGAGTGCATGGAACGTTTACGTTAAGCAATGTTCTGTTAGGCAGTTTATTCTTATAAACCATCTTACATATTTCCGCCCCGACCTTTGCCGCTGTTTTATAGGTGATTGATCGGTCTTTTGTTACTCCGGTCGATATTGCTATTGAAGGTATACCGGCCTGGGCCCCTTCCATTGCCGATGATATTGTTCCGGAATAGGTTACGTCATCCCCAAGGTTAGGTCCGTAGTTTATGCCTGTTATCACTACGTCCGGAGGGGTGTTTTTCATTACATGAGCCAGGCCCATTATGACGCAGTCGGATGGTGTGCCGCTGCATGAATATATTGAACAGTTTGCTTCTTCAGATAATTTAACAAGCCTCAAAGGTGCAAAAAAAGTTACCGAATGGCCTGCCGCACTCCTTTCGGCATCGGGAGCGATTACCGTTACTTCTCCGATTTTTTTCAGTTCATCCGCTAACTCTAAAAGCCCCTGTGCCCTGACGCCGTCATCATTTGCCAGTAGTATTTTCATTTTAATGTGTGTTTCTCTTTCGATGTTATCTGCATTTACTTTTTTTCATTAGTATTTCCGCCTCGTCAAGGAGCTCGTTGACTCTGCTTAATCTGGCATCTTTTTCCATATTTTTTCTTCTGTTCATATTTAGCAGTATATAAGCGGTCATAGAGACAATTGTACCTATCGTACAAACCGTGAGAAATGTGTAGGAATGTTTTCTTTGATTGTTTTGATTTTTCATAGAAATCCCCTTAAACTAGTTTATTCCAGTAGTCTTTTCTCAGATGATGGAAAATATTCCTTCTTAATGATTTATTTGCCACCCGTTATATGATATACTTTATAGGTTGGTTATTTTATTTGATAATATACAATATTATGAACGAAGTTAGTATTTGCGATTTTAATGAAATTACGATAACACATTATTTATTTTAGTGCAGAATTACTTTTAAACTATGGACTCAGGTTATAATTTTCAGCCGCCAATAAGAATTTTGAGTGCAGTTTCCGATGGAGCTGTATTTTCAGCCTTTAACGATTACGGCCCTGTTTCTGTTCCGTGGGACTCGATAACCCACGTCTGCGCGGTAAGAAATAAGAGAAAGTCAAACTTATATTACCTGATATTTTTTCAGGAATCTATTAAGTCGGCATATTTAATTGACTCTGATTCTTTCAATTTTAAAAAGTTTCTCGGGCGTTCACTTAACAAACAGGAAAAGAATTTTTTCGAGCTGGCCAGTGTTTTTTGCGGACAGGCGCCGATGGCTTTTGTTGACTGGTCTTTGCGTGATGCCTTTAAATCCGGGGATTTATCCATAATACCTTCTTTTCCCGATATGGCGCATATTATGTCTTATGCCTATGAACTTCGTGAAAACAATAAATTTGAGGATATTGCCGAACAGGACGTTTCGCAGGATGATTCTCCTTCGATTATTTTTGCCAAGCGTTTGGAAATTTTCCGCGATAAGCGTGAAGCGGCGCGGCTTTTTTTGGCGAAAGCCCGTGATATAATGTCTAAGTCAATGGAGGGAAATAAAAAAGACTCCATGCTTTTAGCAATTACTGAAGTGGATCGGGCTTTGGAGACGGATCCGAGTCTTATCGCCGCTAATCTCTTTAAAGCGGAACTGTGCAGCTCTCTCGGCAAGGCAATGGATGCCGCCGACTCACTAATGGATGTTATCGTCCGCAGGCCGGAAGGAAATGTCCGCAGCTTTGCTTCTTCAAACATTTATTTTGCTCTTGCCCAGTTGTTCCGTGAACTTGGTGATTTGCCCATGGAACGAGAGATGCTGTCTTCTTACTACGGACTTTTCCCTTCAAAAACCAAGGACGACGCGGATCTTTCAATTGTTGACGGCGGAAAAGGCGATGAAGAGCGTCAATGGTATATGTATTATGTGTATGGCCATGATATGTATGCCCGCGGAGAGTATTCTACTGCGGTGGAAATGTTTAATCAGAGTATTTCACGTTTTTCATCGTTCAGATGGTCCTATCACTGGAAGGCAATTTGTTTTAAGGCTCTCGGAAGATGGAGTCAGGCGATAGATTCCTTTCTTATCGCGGATAAATACGGATCGGCTCTTGTTGCTTTTATGGAAATAGCCAAAATACAGGAAGAGCAGGGGCGTTTTGATCTGGCACAGGATTACTACCGCAAAGCCATCGCTTTTGCACCGAAAACCCCTCAGCCGTATATCGCCCTGGCCAGAAACCTTCTGGAGCATACCGGGGATGAGTCCGGCTGTTTTGATATGATTTTGAAGGCAGTGGAGCTGGATCCTTACGGTGATTTTATTGATGAGGCGCAGCTTCTGGTCAGTAACATGTCCGAACGTGTGCAGGAGAGAAAGGGCAAGCCTCTATCCGAACGCTCGGATATGGAAATAGGTGATCTTTTTGAGAACCGCTATAAAATAAGGGAAATATACAAGGGCGGAATGGGTATCGTATATATAGTCAGAGATAATACGACTATGAAACTTTATGCGGTAAAGACATTTCAGGATAAATTTCTGTGGAATGAATCGATCGTCAGGATGTTCAATAAAGAAGCTGAAGTTTGGGTTCGTCTGGGGCTTCACCAGAATATAGTTCAGGCCGTTAAAGTCAGAGATTTTGACGGTAAGCCCTATATTTTTCTTGAGTATATAGACGGAGTTGATTTGGAGAAAGTCCTCAAGAGCGGCAAGTTGTATATCGGTCAGATACTTGATTATGCCATGCAGTTTTGCCGGGGGATGGACTATGCTTACCGAACGATGGGGGTTATACATCAGGACATAAAACCATCCAACTGTATGATAACCAAAGAAGGTATTTTGAAAATAACCGATTTTGGACTTGTTAAAATTTTCTCTGATACCTCTGCAAAAGAAATAGAAGAGCTAAATATACCTGTTAAGTCTTCTCCTAAATCGATGCTTGAGTCGGCGATGCTGTCTTCTTCGGTTGTTACCGGTTTCTATTCTAAGATTTTCTCGTCAACTTCCTCTTTAAAGCATGCCGGCAGCCGCTTAAAAAGCTCTTCGGACGGAGGAAATCAGATTGTAGGAACGTTGCCTTATATGGCCCCGGAACAGCTTACCGGAGACTGGAATATCAGTACGTCGACCGACATATATTCATTTGGTGCAATGCTTTATGAAATGCTTATAGGTCAGCCGCCTTTTGGCAATGAGGATCCCGAAGCCTGTATTATCGGCCATATAGAAGAAGATCCTGTAGCGCCGATGGAAATAAGAAAAGATATTCCTTCTGAGTTGTCCGAGCTTGTGCTTAGGTGTTTGCGCAAAGATCCGTCTGAACGGTTTGAGGACTTTGGAGAGATATTCAAGCAGCTTAATGTTATTTATGAGGAAGTCTGCCATTCTACATATTCGTTGGGAACATCTTTGCCGGAGGAGCAGGATTCTCTTGAGGCAATGGTTTTTCGCGGCGAGGCTCTTATGGTTCTTTCCAAATATCAGGAAGCGATATCGGTTTTCAGAAAAGCTTTGAAGCTTTATCCAAGCTCTGCTGCCGTTATTGTTCTTTTGGGTGAATGTTTCAGAAAACTCGGCAAATATGAGGACGCTTTAAATTATTTGAATAAATCGCTCATTCTGGAACCGGAAAATCCGGATGCATTTTATTACCTCGGCTTGCTTTATTTTTCATTGAAAAATATAAAACAGGCTCATTCTTTTTTTGATAAATCTTCAAAACTGAATCCGGACAATGCCGATGTATGGTTGAAGCTGGGCTCCGTGTATGATATCGCCAATAATACAGACGAAGCTCTGAGGAATTATGATTTGGCCCTTAAGGTAAATCCCAGATATTCGGTTGCCTGGAACAACAAAGGGTTTCTCTATCATAGAATAAATAAATTTTCTGATGCAATGGATTGTTACATAAAAGCGATCGAATTCAACCCGCGGTATTATATAGCCTGGTTTAATCAGGCCTGCCTTCAGCAAAATTTGAATTTCAATGAGGAAGCGATTATTTCTTTTAAAAAAGTGCTGGAGATAAATCCCTCCTATACAAAAGCATTACTCGGTATGGCCCTTTCATACTTAAGGTTGCTTTGTTTCAAAGATGCTCTCGACTGCTATGATTCCGCCTTCAAACTTGAACCTCATAATTCTTCTATTCTTGTTATGAAAGCAGACTGTTTAAATCTGCAGGATCTTACGGAAAGCGCTGTAGGTTGTCTTGAATTGGCTCTTAAGATAGAGCCGGGAAATGTTAAAGCTCTTCAGGCCCTGGTTTTTATGCTTAAGGACCTCTATGACTACAATGGTGCGCTGGACGCATGCAACAGGGCTCTGCTTATCGAACCTGACAATAATCTTTTGCAGGGGCTTATAAAAAAATTAAGAAAACGCCTTAACAGGCAAAATTTTTTCAGAAACAACGCTTATGTTTGGTTTAAGCTCGGCGAATTGAAGAATACTTACTCGGAGTCTGTTGTCGATTTGAAGCAGCTTATTGAAAAGCACAAAAAGTCTTTGGAAAAGAATCCTGAATCGAGGCTGGTCTGGTTCCGGCTGGCAATTTTATTTGCTTTTAGCGGCTTACGGCAGGAGGCGGCCGAATATTCGAAAAAATCCTTGGACTTTTCAATGGCGGTTATACCTGAGCTTTTGCACGAAAGAAAATATCGGGAGCCTCTTGATCGTTTGCTTAAAAAACAAAGACAGCTTCCTAATCCTAAGAAAGTCAGGAAATTTGAGAAAATAATGTCCGAAGCCAGCGAGCTTATGGGGAAAAAAGAGTATACAAAGGCGTTAATGGCTTTTCAGAAAATAATAAAAGAAGATTGGAGCAACGTAGACATCTGGTATCAGGCTGCTCTTTGTAAATATCATTCCGAAAGTTATGTGGAAGCAATGGAGTTGATTGCGCAGGGGTTGGCCCGGAACCCGCTTGATTTGAATTTGTGGACTCTCAAAGCTTTTGTATACAGAAGATTAAATCAATTTAAATATTCTCTGGATATGTTTTACACTGCTCTTGCGATAGATCCATCCTTTTCTCAGGCGCTTATTGGTGTAATCAACATTTTTGAAGAGTTTGGGTATTCGAGCAAAGCCGGTGAGTTTGCCGCGGATTATTTGACTCTTTATCAGACTTTATCGGAAGAAAGGCCTGAGGAGTCTCTGGTTGTGGCAATAATCTTTTTTATACAGTCACGTTATGAGGCCTGTGAGTCGTTTTTGAAAAAATACCTGGATAAATACCCGTCTTCGCTGCCGGCAAAATTTTTAAGCGCTTATGTATTTTTAAGACGCAAAAAATATGATGAGGCATCCAGGAAATTTATGGCCATAAAAAATAGCTTTGCAATGAATGAAAATGACAGGATGCTCTCCATTCTTCTTCTGGGATACTCATATTTTAAACTGGAAAAGTATGATGAGTCTATTGAGCTGTTCGGCAGAATTCCACCGGCGTTTGAGTATTTTGTCTTTGCCGTTTACTTTAAGACCATAGCGATGAGTAAGTCGGAAAAAAATATTAAAAACGGTAAATTTTTTATTGCCTCACTATTGGACAACTATGCCAGCAACCATCTTTTTTGGGAGGCCCAGGGGCAGCTGCAGGCAGAAACCAGATATTGGGATGCAGCATTATGGTCCTTCAACAAATCACTTGAATTAAATCAGTGGTCCTATTCCGCTTTACTCAATAAAGGAATAATACTTAACAAGTTGCAGCAGTCCTCGGAGGCCATATCGGTTTTTGATTCAATCCTGTCTTTTGTGCCGAATAATCATACGGCACTCCTTCTGAAATCGGTGTCTCTTTATTTGTCAGGCGATTATGAGGCTTCTATAGAACTGGCGGATCATTTGCTTAAACTAAACTCTAAAATGATGCAAATTTTTCATTGCAAGGCTTTGGCAATGTATAAGATGGATGATATGGAGGGCAGTTTTAAGGCTGTTGAAAAAGCTCTTGAGAATGAACCGTATAACCCTGATATATGGAATACGCGCGGTATCATAATGAGACGCAGGGATCGTTTGAATGATGAAATTTTCAGCTATAACAGGGCGATAGAACTTAATCCTAAATGTGTGACGGCCACTTTAAACAAAGGAATCTGGCTGATGGAGATGCAGGGGTACGAGCAGGCTCACATTTGTTTTGATACCGTATTGTCATATTCGAACGACAACAGTATTGCCTGGCGGGAGAAGGGGAGATGCCAGCACGAGATGAAGCGATTTATGGATGCCTTGAGATGCTATAATATCGGTTTGCAGCACTCTCCCAATGATTTTGAGGCCTATAACGGCAAGGCGGCAACTCTTGTTGAACTCGGCAAATTTGATGAAGCTCTGCATTTTTTGGAAAAATCACTTGAACATCACCCTTCGCAGACTCATATCTTAAATAATAAAGGTGTGCTTCTTGTTCTATTGGGACAATATGAACAGGCTTACCAGTCGTTTATAACGGCTTATGAGCAGGAAGATATATTTGATTATGTAATACATAATCTAGTTCTGTTGCTTCTGGAGACAGGAAAAGAGGAAGAGGCGTCCGTATACGGGCAGCGCCTTATTGATATAGGAACCAATCTTAACTATCCTGTTGTCGGTAAGTCGGTAATGCTCTTTGCGCCTTACCGCAAGCAATTGGTTCCGTTTGTTTTATCTGATTTAAAAGACTCTTTTGATGTTGTGATCAGTGAGTTGCCGTATTTGAGCGTTACCTGATTATTTTTGTTTTTTTCCTTATTGAGCCTTTGCGTTAAATATGCTACAATATTGGTAATGAAAAGGGTATTTGATTATTTCCATATAAGTCCATTTGGATGTTTTGTGTATGTGTTTTATATAACCTATAGATAGTATGGTTGTTTGTAAATATGTTTTTAGTAAATGTTGTATTATTTTAACAGTAATCGGGAAAGGAGGTTATAATAGACATGGATTCTCTGACAGAAGAAGAAAGGCTCTGGCAGATGCTTCACCGTAAAGCGGCGGAATGTGTAAAACAGAAAAAGATGTCGGAAGCGGTTGCAATACTTAATGAAGTTATAAAGGGAAATCCGCGTGATTTTTCGGCTTATTTTAAGATAGCGCAGATTTATTTTGCAGCAAGACAGTACGACAGAGCGGAAGAAATGTGTCAGAAGGCGGCCATGTTTGCGCCGAATGACATCCGGCCTTGGTTGATTTTGGGAAATATATATATAGCGACATCAAACTATGACAAAGTCATAAGCCAACTTCCGTTTGCCCTTACGATAGAGCCGGATAATTTTCAGCTTAATTATTTAGTAGGTTATGGTATGGCAAAAAAGGGTGAATTTGTCAAGGCAAGGGATTTTCTTCAAAATGCGCTAAAATCAAAGCCTGATAACCAGCAGGCACTTCAGGCTATGGGCATTGTTAATCAGGCATTATCTAGAATGCGCTGATTTGGATTTCAATACGTTATTATTTATAATTTTTTCTTATGTTTTTTACATTTATCACAGAGCAGGTTGTCGGATATGAATTTGACGACCTGTTCTTTTTCCAGGCTTTTGTATTCCGGCGGCAGTTTTGATATATTCAATTCGGCGCGTGCGGCGAATTGATGTCCGCCTCCGCGCCCGTATTTTTTTAAATTTGATGCCATTACTCCGACATCAAGCTTTTTGTTCATTGTTCTAAATGTCATAACCAACCGGTCATTTTTGATAACTGTATATACTATTGCGGTGAAAATACCGGAAACTCTCATAAAGAAATCGGCGATTGATGTGATCAGTTCCTGATCTTTTTCATCAACGCATATTATTGCCGTATTTTCCAGGACAACCGGATCTTTTATTGCCGACGCGAAAGAATTTGCTTTGTCCAAGGTAAATTCATTGCTCTCGATTTCCCTTATTATGTCCATTTTTGTTTTTGGCATCAGCAGAATCAGGGCTTCGAGATGTTTGTTGTTTCTTAAACGCCTGAGGTAATTGGTATCGGTAAGAATTCCGTAATAAAGAGCTGTTGCAAGAACCGGACTTATTGATGTTTGGGAATAGGAAAGATATTCCGTAATGATTACACTGTTGGCACTGTAATCAGGCCTTATGTCCAAAAATGGGGCCTTGGGCATTTTTTTTGCGGTTACCGGATGGTGATCGATAATGACGTCAAATTTTAGTTTGCGTGTCGCCGGGTGATGTGCCGGCTGTCCGTCAAGCAGCACCAGTTTTTTACAGGAAGAAATATCAAAATCACAGAGCAATTTATATTTCAGCTTCAGCAGTTTAACCATCGCAATATTATCTGTTCTGGCGGGATGTGCCGTGAAGAGAATATCAACTGTTTTTACCCATTTTCTAATCAGATGTTTAAACGCCATTGAACTGGCGATTGAATCAGGATCGGGAACAATAACAATGGCAACTGAATCCTCTGGTTTAAAAAGACATTTTAGTTTTTCAAAACGAGTAGGCATAATTTTACCTCCATTGCTGTTATCGGGTAAATGCGATTAAAAGATTTATGACATTCTGTAAAGAATAAATGTTTATTATGAGACGGTTTACTTTACTTAACAATCTTTTAAAGATAAAATTCAATTATTTCCCGGCAGTTCCTTTATTGTTTCTGCTGCCATTGCTTGTTTTGCTGGTTTTTTACCTGTCCTCAGCAGTCAAAGGATATCATTCCAACTACTCATCTTTTTATTCTCTTGCATATACCGTTAAGGTTGTGAATAATTCCGACATGCGGTGTGAGGACCGGAGAGTGAGGGTGCTGCTTCCGTGCAGCCGCCATCCTTTTCAGCTTGTGAGCGGTATGTCGATGGTTCCTGAACCGCAGTCCGTTTTTTGCGATGATTATGGTAATTATATTGCTGAATATATTGTTTCCCTGAAACCGCGCGGAGAACTGGACTTGAAAATAAACTGTAAAGTTCAGACATTTGATGTGATTTTTGACGTTTCGGAAGATAATTTCACTTATGAGGCTCTGGCGGATTTAAACTCAGGAGTGGGGGAAGTTGTTGCCGATATTATAAAATCGGAGGACAAACCTTTTTACCGTTTGGTGTCCCTTTATGATTATATAGCATCTTCATTCAAATATAAGCTCAGTGAATCTCCCAAAAGCCTTGAGCAGGTTCTCAGGCAAAGAACGGTACAGTGTTGTGACGGAGCTGTGCTCTTTAGAGAAATGTGCAGATGTGCAGGTTTGGATGCCGTCGTTGTCTCCGGGTTTTATATTTCAAGGTTTCCCGAGGTTTTTCCGCAGACGCATTCCTGGGTGTTGGTTAGAATGAAAGATGGCGGTTGGTTCCCAGTGGATCCGGCTCTCGGACGTTTTGACGAGCGCAGCAGATGCCTTTTTTTCGGTCGTCAAAACCGTAATTACATTTCCATGTCATTGGGGAATCCGCAATTAGGTTCGGTTGTAGCGGATGATAATAATATTTTATTGAAAATGTCCATAAAGCTGACGAATTACGGCGATACCCAGGAGACTGATTTCGGTTATAAAATTGCCGACTTCCCAATTGCCGCCGAACAACGGGATAGGGATAAACTTTCTTATGATATCGTTAAAGCCGAAATGCTTTTGGATTTGGCGGATTCATATGTAAAGTCGGGGAAAATGCCGGAGTCGGTCTCTATATTTGAAAAATTGACCGGCACATACCCCGACTTTTTAAAAGGACATAAAAGTTATATAAATTTTATGTTCTCGGCAGGTCTTGGCGACGATGTCTGTAAAAAATACCTTAAAAATTATCAACGCGGCGGAGCGGTGAATACCTATTGCTATGCTGTTTGCATGCTACGGCTTGAACGGTATTCGGAGGCGGAAAAACTTTTGACTATGTGTGGAGACCTTGATTTTATCAATGTAGATCTTTACAATTCTTTTGCTTATTTATATTTTAGAACCATGCAGCAGGAAAAGGGCCGGGTTGCTGCAGTTAAGGCACTCTCTCTGAATGGAGACCATTTGCCGGTTTTTATGAATATTATTGATTTTTTCCAAAAGAAAGAAGATTGGACCGCGGTTATTTTCTGGAGCCGTAAGGCCGGCTCCGTCTTTCCTGAGAAGGAGCTTTTTAAAGCTCAGGAAGCCTATGCTTATCTGCAGATGAAAAAGCCTTATAAAGCTGTTTCTTTACTGGAATACGCTGTTACTGCAAAACCCGGCACCGGTTGGTACCATGCTCTTCTTGGCTGGGCTTTGAGGGATTTGGGCCAGGGTGAACGCGCCGAGGCTGAATTGGTAAAAGGAATTGCCTTGAAAACGGGCATTTCCGATACGATTTTTTATGAAAAGATGCTTTTTGATTTAAGAAAGAAAAGAGATGCATCCAATAAAAAAAATAGCTAAAAGTGAAAAAGAAAATTTCCTTCATGGATTTTATTCCGGAAATACCTGCGCTGATTTGAATCCGCAGCCAATGAGCAGGTTTAGATTGTCGCCATTTTTGTGTTTTTGGCGGATTGATGAAGGAACGGTTGTTTTTAATAGTTTAAAGCGCACCTTTTTCCTGGGTGACAGTTCGCTTTTTAAAATACTGTCGCTGGGAAATGATTTTCTTTATAAGTTAAATCCGGAGGTGTTTTACCGTCTTTTTTATCTTGGTCTTATATTGCACGAGAAAGACGACAGCCAACTACGGCAGTACAACCTTTTGCGTGAAAACGGTATTTTCTTTAAAAACGATATTAAAGTTATGTACCTTTTAATGAACCATACATGTAATCTGCGGTGCAGCTATTGCGTTTTTAATCCCAATCCTCCGGAAACTTTTGCCAATCCTTCCATGACTTTTGATACTGCCAAAAAATCTGTAGAGCTTTTTAGCCGTCTGGTAAAAGGCGATGGCGGAGCGGAGATTATTTTTTATGGCGGCGAACCGCTTCTTTCCTGGCCGGTAATTGAAGAGACGGTGCGTTATTTGCGGGCAAGCCCTCATCTGTTCGGCGGAAAATCTCCTGAAATTGAGGTTTTTACCAATGCTACGCTGATAAATGACGTAATGGCTGATTTTTTTGTGAAATTTGCTCTTCATCCTGTTATTTCAATTGACGGTGACGCTGATATTCACAACCTACACAGGACAGACATTAACGGCTGCGGTAGTTTTGAGGCTGTTTTTACAGCCTGCAATCTGCTGAAGGCAAAAGGAATTGTGTTTTCTATCGGCTGTACAGTAGGCCGTCATAATTCGAAGAATATTGAAAGAGTTCTTGCTTTTTTTAAAAATAATTTTCCCGGTTCTCCGATAAGATTTTATGCTGTAAAAGGTTTGTCGGGCGAAAATTCTTATGAGCTGTCAGGCCGGGAGCTTTTTGATGTTTACCGGGAAATTGAAAAAAATGCTCCGGATTTATCAACGCCGCTGACTGATTCTGCCGGGATGTTTTCCGAAAACAGGTGTTCATGGTTTGCATGTGACGGCTTCCGCAATCAGATTGCGGTAATGCCCTCCGGTATTGTAGGTCCATGTGTGAACCTCGCAGAAGATCTGCAGTTTTATTGGGGGAGTCTTGCTGATGTGGATATTGAAGAACGTATAAATTGCTCGGCGGAAACGAAAAAATTGATGCATCTGTCGCCGTTTTACAGAACAGAGTGCTTCTCATGTCCGGCAATCTCTTTTTGCGGCGGCGCATGTTTTCACAGTGCATTTGTAAAGAGAGGCGATATTTCCTCGTTGGACGGACATAAATGTGATGAAATGCGTGAGATTGTAAAATATATTGTTGTGCGGGAGGCTTTAAAATGACTGCAGAACGCTTTTCAGCCTCTTTGTTTGCGATCAAGCAGGACCGTCTTTTGAGTTTATTTGATTCATCTGATATGGAGCTTTTCTGCGGAACCGGTGAACTTTACGAGATATGTAACGGCAAACAGGCTGACGATTTCTTTACGCATAGCGGGCATGGTTCAGGCCGTTATGAGAAAAAGTTTGCTGATTTTTTTTCAACTGCGCCTCCTTTCCCTTTACGGTTGCGTTTTTCAATATCCGAAGAAAGCAGCGGCCTTTTAATGAACCTTAAAACGGCTTTACGGGGCTTTGATTTTTTCAGATTTAAAGTAAGTTGTTACTGCAAAAAACCGGAGATTGTCTTTGATTTCGGCAATAAGGATTTTTTGCACATTGAATGGATTGATGATTTTCTGCAGATGGTTTGCGGGTATTATGAGCATTTGCGTCCTGTATTTGTGTTAAGTAATCTGCCTTTATCACAAAAATCTGCTGAATTTTTTTATAGGTATAACATTCTGCCAGAATTCAGGCATTTGGGCAGCTATTGCCGTTTTCCGGAATCAACAGCTGTTGTTTCCGCGCAGGATGTCCTGCTTCGGGAAGCTTCTATAAAAAAAGCGCTTATCTCTTATGAATTGCGCAGGGTAAAATTTGATTTGTCAGGTGTTTTTACCAAATTGCCTTTTCCGGTGATATATATTGCCGGTAAGCTTTGGGAGTTTTTTTTATGGCTTAGAAATGCGGGCATAGATTGTGACTTTCCGGGGTTGAATAATTTTGCATCGGAGTTTGAAGTTTTTTCCGCTTGTGACTGCGGCCGTTCGCAACTTACGGTTTTTCCCGGTTATTCATTGTCATTATGTCACCATAACAGAACGGTTCTGTCTGAAGGAGATTTTCTCTCCGGTTTTGCCGGTAAGATGATGGCTCTTCCTGTTTTTAATAAGGATTGTTCTTCATGTCCTGTTATGGCTTTTTGCGGCGGAGGCTTTACATGTGAACTTCCTGATGCGGATGGATGCCGGAGAGCCGCACTGTTCTACAGGAGTCTGATTCATTTATTTGTGGAACATATAACTCGCTTTAAGTATTTTGCGGGAGTCTAGGGTATGAACGTTAATTTTCTTTATTATCTTTTTGCCACTTCCGATCTGGCGCCGTATACGTCATTGATTATGAATGATTTTTTGGATTTGCGTCCGCGTTTTTCTTTTTCCGTGAGAGAGTTTGCCGGTGGTTGTACCAGAGAACTAGGATGGAATAAAGGTGTCTTTAAGGATGAATCAGGTTTTTCGCGCGCTGCCGTTAGAACTGACTTTTCGTCTTTTCTTAAAAATAATCTGCAGCCGGAAGCATTCAATGTTTTGTCTATTTATGGCCACTCCGACGGTATTGACGGTGTTTTGTATGATGAAAAAAGAAGGCGATCCGTATCAATTAAGGATTTGAATGCCATTCTGACTGCAACCGGTTTTAAAATAGATTTGATTATTTTTAATTCATGCTGGATGGCAATGGCTGAAATCGCTTATGAGCTTTCGGATTCATGCCGGTATCTTCTGGCTTCCTCACATGTTGTTCCGTATGCCGGAGTTTCACCGGGACTTTTGACGGAAAGCCTTGACATTTTATATAATACGAGCTCTGTTTGTGAGTGCACATCTTTTTTGATTAGATCCTGTTCTTGGAGATATGTACTTGGAGCGGAGAAGGCTTTTTTGAAATCAATGCTGCTTTTTAAGCTGTCAAATGCGCCATTGCTTTGCTCTGCGGCATATAGTTTTGTGGAAAAATTGCTTAATTTTCCCGAGGTCAGGACGCATGTTGCTGCAATAGTCAGGGACTTGCCGTGTTCTGCCGGTATGCGGGGACTGGGAGAGCCGTATATTTCTTTTAGGGATTTTTATCTGTTTATGTCCCGTATCTCCGGCGATGAGTTCTTTTCTCAGGAATTGCGTTTGTCGTCACTAAACGTAATGGCGTGTATAGAAAGAATTATTCCCGACTTTTTCGCCGACACCTTACCTTGTTCTGATTATAGCCTGACGGCATATTTGAAAAGTCCGCCTGTTTCGGTTTACCTTCCGTCCAAAAAACGGCGTAATTCCATGGTGAAAAAATTAAAATGGTTCACCGACTCCGGATGGAAAGATTTTATTTCCTATCTTTATGGTTTTTATTAGGGTCTGTTGACTTTGGTTTTAGGGGGGATAGTTATGGATTTTACTCTCAGGTTTGTATGTGAAGGAGATCGCAGCGAAATTTTACGTATAGCCTCTTTGCGTAAATATTATTTTTCCAAGGTGAGAACAATTGAGCCGTCCTTGGTTGTTGAGTGGCAGCTAAGGCGGCATAATTTTTTACTGGACAATGTTTTATTTACCGGTAAACTTATGTGTATTGTCGCTGTTTTGAATAAAGAGATCGTCGGCTATGTTTTTATATCTCTTAATGAAGGTGAGGAAATGTATGGCCAGAAGCATCTGATGATACTGGATCTTTGGTGTAAAAATTATGATTATGCTGTTTTTAATGCTCTTCAGGGCAGTGCTCTTGAGTTTGCTGCCAGACAGTCCTTTTCGGCTGTTGCCGTTGTTTGGCCTCAGTCCGACAGCCGGGGTAATGAATTCTGGAAGGATTGCGGTTTTTTTGATGAGTATTTATACTGGATTGCCAGCGCAAAAAACACTGTCGATCCTTACCATAAGGATTTTACAATTCATAATGCCTCTGCCGGAGATGTTGCCGACATTACCGAAATTGGCAGCCTTGCGCTTACGTCTTTTATATCTCCTTTCCGCGATGTCGACCTTGGTGTTATCCGTGACAATTATTACAGATATTATTCCATGCTTCCCAGGTGGATCGAACATGATGAATTTTTCAGAGCCTGGACGGCAAGGAAAAATAACAGGACAATCGGCTTTATTTTTCTGCTGCTTTCCGATGAGATGCCAGGGTGCGAACGTTCGGAATTCTTGACGTCAACAGAAAGTATCTATACCGGAGAAAAAAACGGCTTTATACTTAACGGCAGTATGCGTGAAGAGGCGGAGGGAGGCTATGCTTCGCAGAAACTTGTCGGTATGTGTGAAAGAGAAACCGTTTTCAGGGGGATAAAATATATTGGCGGGGAGATGTCCGTCACAAACAGAAAGTCGTTTATGCTGGTTTGGCGCTCAAGGCGTAAATACATGGAGATAGAGCGGTATCAAAAGGTGAAATTTCTTTAAACAATATTAGCAGAGGAGGATATATTTTGATAAAAAAGCTTAATAATCAGGATATAAACTTTTTGTCTTCTCTTTTATTGCAGCGGAATACCGAATATTCAAAGCTGCGGAATATAAGCGAAGAACGGCTCCGTGAACATCAAACAAATTATTACCGTTCCCTGATTCAGTCCGATTCAGTGAATTCGCTATGGTCCTGCACCGGCGGTAAATCGGCTGTTCATTTTTTGAACAGCTATGCGGACAATCTCTATTCTCTTAACCAAAGTTCGATACCGGATTTGCTCTATGGTGACGACTGTAGTAAAGATGATTTGCTTCCTCTTATTGAGTTTGTATTAACGCTTACCTCGGAGGGACGGAAAAAATATCTGCAGGCCGTAGCAGCTCCCGGCGGCAATCTTGCGGCACAATTGTTTTCTTCTTTTGCTTTCCAGCCTGAGTCTCTGTATTTTCTAAGAAAACCTGCAAAGACTGGCAGGAAAATCCGTACACGTATATTGGAGGCTGACTATTCAATGGTGCCTGAACTTATGGAAATCGGCAGGCGTAACATAACCCAGGTTCTGTCGCCGCTTAGGTATTCGTCACCTGCAGACATGGTTTTTGATTACGGGCAGGGACATAGTTTTGACTGGTGGTTTACTCCGGAAAATTTTTACTGTTTTGCCGCTTATGATTCTTGCGGAAGCTGCAGGGGGTTTCTGACATTTGAACTTAACAGAGTGGATTCTTATACGGGAACTGATGAAGCACATTTAGTGGATTTCGTTTTTGACGAGGACTTTCTGTCCGATAATTTTTCCGATATAATATTTTTTGCGGACAACTTTCTTGTGTCACATGGACAGAAACTGCTTGTCTGGCCTGTTTATACACATCATGCCAATAACATTGCATGTTTTATTGAAGCGGCTGACAGGGTAGTGGAGATAGAGCGCATAGCTATGCTCCGAAAAATCAGCTGAAAACAAAATTAGTTGAAAGCTGCGGTGATACAACGCCATGCGACTGTCGCCTTTCACACGCGTAGTAGATCTACGCTTAGCTCAAGGCGCAATCGCCCGTCGTAGTCTGACCTTGCTTTGAACTAATTTTAATTTAGGGATAAGCTGCGGTGATACA
>JAVBNT010000007.1:0-126282 GCA_031551355.1 Candidatus Xenobia bacterium
AGTGTCTAGCTTTGTTGGATACTTGAAAGGCAAAAGTTCTTTGATGATGTTTGATCGACATGCAAACTTGAAGTATAAGTTTAGCAACCGTCATTTTTGGTCTGAAGGTTATTATGTAAGTACTGTTGGTTTTAATGAGGCTGCTGTAGCCAAGTATATACGTGAGCAAGAGAAACAAGATCAAATAAAAGATCGATTGACAATTAAAGAAAATGAAGACCCCTTTAGGGGTTGCTAGGAACAATTAGTCCCTTTAGGGGCTGCTTGTACTCAATGGCAATGTGGCTTGAACGAATGTGAAAGCCAAGGGCTTTAGCCCTTGGCCCGTAAAAGAGGCTTATAGCCTCGAGCGAGCCACCCGTTTTACGGGTGGTACTGACTGTTGTGTGGATTACACAACACTGCAGGAGTGAGTTCGCGTTTTGTCTCTTGAATTTGCTGACATTAAGGTCGATTTCGGAGCGTCTTTGCAAAAAATCAACCAAACAAAAGTGGTCTGCGGGAAGGAATGAGTCGTATGTAGCTCTGAAAACTTACTAAATGTCTGTTGTTAGACAAAGTAAGTGTCTCATGCGTGAATCCTGTGGGATGGGGACAAAATGGTTGACATTTTAATCTAACTGTGATAGCCTTGTCTGGATTTAACTGTTCGTGAGGGAGTAGTTAGCGCGTTTCGCGCGGCAAGTCAACATGCTGGCCTTTATGGTCTGGCTTGTCTTAATAAACGAGACTCATGTATAACTTTTACAGCTATACATCGGGTCCTTTAGTAAGCTCGGGTGTCCGGTTGTAAAGACTGCCCGGGCTTTTTCTATGCAAACTATTTCTGTAAGATGGGGGATTTAATATGGATTTATTGGAACTACTTTTAATTGCGGTCGGACTTTCAATGGACGCTTTTGCCGTATCAATATGTAAAGGTCTGGCAATGCCTAAAGCAACAATCTGGAAATCTCTTGTTATCGGTCTGTACTTTGGTATATTTCAGGCAGTAATGCCGTTGATCGGATATTTTGTCGGCACACAGTTTGCCGATAAAATATCCGCTTTTGATCATTGGATTGCCTTTGCATTGCTTTGCGTTATCGGCGGGAAAATGATTGTGGAAAGCCGGGAAAAAGATGACTGTGGAGACGGCGGATGTTCCTGCGGTGAACCGTCTGCCGAAGAGGCATTGACTCCTGCTAAAATGCTCCCTCTTGCTGTTGCCACAAGTATTGACGCTCTGGCGGTGGGTGTATCATTTGCTTTTCTGAAAGTAAGCATTGTCTCGGCTGTTTCCTTTATCGGTATTATTACCTTTGTTCTGTCTGTATTGGGAGTAAAAATAGGCAATGTATTTGGTGCTAAATATAAATCAAAGGCAGAACTTGCTGGCGGTATTATTCTTGTATTGATAGGTCTGAAGATACTCCTTGAACATTTGGGAGTCATTAGTTGGTAATGAATAGGGAGACAGGAGATTGTTTTCTTTAACCGTAACATTTTTACTTATAGCTACAGCATTTTATTAAGATGTAATGGAGCAAATCAATAGTCTAACCGCTTAAATTATTGGCTGCGATTGATAATACAAAGTAAAAATAAAATAATTGAGAGAGGCGATTTGTGTGATTTTAGAAACCGATAGGCTCTGTCTTGTTCCCTTAAATGTACGGCAGCTAAGGGCATGGGTCGAAGATATTACATCCTTGGAAAAGGAGTTGAATTGTTGTTACTGTGCAGAGCCAATGGAAGGTATCTTTTTGGATATTGTAAAAGGACAGCTTGTCAAAACTGAGAATGACGATGCTAATTATTTATTTCATACCTTTTGGTTCTTAATTCGCAAATCAGACAGAATAGTTGTTGGAGCTGCGGATTTTAAGGATGTTCCTAATGAGAATGGCGAAGTTGAAATAGGATACGGTTTAGGTCAACGCTTTGAACGTAACGGCTATATGACAGAAACTGTGAAGGCTATGTGTCATTGGGCCGTTGCGCAGGATAATATTTCTCATGTAATTGCGGAAACTTACATTGACAGTCCGCGGTCACAAAGTATTTTGAAGCGCTGTGGATTCGCTATTTACAAACAGGGCAAAACATTATGGTGGCGGTTATAAGTAATTTTTTAAATTCATTTTCGAACAAAGGTTTCGCGCCGGTTTTCCATTTGCTTTACAAACTTACTTCTTATATGCTATTATATTAAAAAATATTCTTTTGACCGCGGGTGACTGCGGTAAAACTGAACAGGCAATAAACCGTTGAGGTTTATGAAGCCGGGCCGCAGTGCGGCAGCGGATGAGTTAAATACACATCTGTGGGACAGTATGGTGTTCCCGGATGTGTTTTTTTATGCCAAAACACCCGGGTATCCCTGGACTTATATATGACTTAATTATTTTAATATGCCATATGTATTAAAGGAGATAATGTTAATGACTGCAGATAAACCCGGATCATGCGGGCTGACAAATGAAGAGGCAAGAGAACTTCAACTGAAATACGGAAAAAACGAGCTGGGAATGCAAAAAAAAGAAAGCTTTTGGCAAAAAGCCGTTCATACCGTGTGTGAACCGATGTTTTTACTCTTAATTGTTGCGGCGGTAATTTATTTTCTGCTTGGAGAGCACAGGGATGGTGCTATAATGCTTGTTTTCGTCATTGTAATCATTGCTATTGATATAATACAGGAATGGAAGACTGACAGAACTTTGAATGCATTGAAAGACTTGTCTGCGCCTCATATAAACGTCTTGCGTGACGGTAATGAGGTTTTTATCGCCAGTGCGGATCTTGTCCCCGGAGATGTAATGATGCTTCATGAGGGTGTTAAAATACCCGCCGATGGATTTATCATCAAATGCAATGATTTATGCGTTGACGAATCTTTGCTCACCGGTGAGTCTGAAGGCGTTTGGAAAGCTTCCAAAACAGACGGGTTGGATTCTCAGGATTATTGGCGAAGGGATCGCTGCTATGCCGGAACAATGGTTATACAGGGATCGGCGGTTGTTTGTGTGGAGAAAATCGGCCGTTATACCGAATATGGCAAAATAGGAACAAATGTTGCCGAAGCACCGGATGAAAAAAGTCCGCTTCAAAAACAGATGGACAGGCTTGTCAAAACTTGTACCGTGATCGCCGCAGTTCTTTTTACGGCTGTCTCTCTGGTCACCTGGTTTAATAATCCGGGACGTTTTTTTCAGGAGCGGTTTGTTGAAAGTATATTATCCGGTATAGCCCTGGCGATGGCAATGATACCGGAAGAGTTTCCGGTTATTTTGACTGTTTTTCTGTCTATGGGTGCCTGGCGTCTTGCCAAAAAGCAGTCGCTTGTCCGTAAGTTGCCGTCGGTGGAAACACTCGGTGCCGTATCAGTATTGTGTGTAGATAAGACCGGAACAATAACTATGAACCGCATGTTTGTCCAGGATATCTGGGCTTATGGTTGCAGTCAGGACGAGCTTTGTGAAAAGATGGGGCTTGCATGTGAAACGGATGCTTATGACCCTATGGAAAAGGCAATGCTTGCTCACTGTGAAAAAATTGGTATTCCGGAAACTCATCTTTTCGGCGGTGAATTAATAGCGGAATATGCTTTTACCAATGAACTTAAAATGATGGGACATGTATGGCGTCATGAGGGTAAAATAATGGTTGTTGTAAAAGGTTCTCCCGAACATGTACTTACTGTCTGTCACCTGGCTGATAATGAGCGGATATTGGCGGAAAATAAGATTAATGAGATGAGCGGGGAAGGTTTGAGGGTTATTGCCGTGGCTGCCGCAGACCTTAGATGTGAAGCGGAGATTCCCGCTGTTATCACCGATTGTTCGCTGAGATTATGCGGACTGATTGGACTTGCCGATCCTCCCAGGGATTCGGTTAAGAATGATATTGCCGTTTGCAGGAAAGCCGGTATCCGTGTTGTTATGATTACCGGTGATAACGGCGTAACAGCATCGGCAATTGCCAGAAAGATTGGCATGGAAAATTATGATCAGATAATAACCGGTGATATGATCGAGGATATGACGGACGATGAACTTTGTGAGCGTGTTAAATCGGCAAACATATTTTCTCGGGTGATACCGGAACATAAAATGAGAATCGTGAAAGCGCTTAAGGATAATGGCGACGTTGTAGCCATGACCGGCGACGGGGTAAATGACGCGCCGGCTTTAAAGTATGCCGACATCGGTATTGCCATGGGCAAACGCGGCAGTGAAGTGGCAAGGGAGGCCGCCGATCTTATTCTGATGGATGATAATTTTTCAGTAATTGTAGATACGGTAAGGGACGGGCGGCGGATTTATGATAACATACGTAAGGCGGTTGGTTATGTTTTTACGATCCATATTCCTATTGCGTTGACGTCTCTTATGGCGCCTGTATTGGGTATTAATCTGATGATTTTGCCGCTGCATGTTGTTTTGCTTGAATTGATTATTGATCCTACCTGCTCCATTGTTCTTGAGCGTCAGCCTGCGGAAACAAACATTATGGAACGAAATCCGCGTAGTCCTAAAGAGGAGATGCTGAGTAAGGGTACTCTTTTAAAGAGTATCGTGCAGGGAGTGGTAATTTTTGCCGCGTCTTTCGGAGCGTATGTTTATGCTTTTTCACAGAACCATGATGCACCTATGGCGCGCTCTATGGGAATAGGTATAATTATGATCGCGAATTTATTTCTTGTCCAGGTTAATAGTTCCGATACGGACAGTTTTTTGTTTTCGCTGAAACGCCTGTTTAAGGATAAGGTTATGTGGGCGGTAATTATAATTACCCTGTCGGGATTGCTTGTTATTTTGTACACGCCTCTGAACGTATTTCTTAAATTAGCGCCTCTTTCCGTCTGGCAGATTTGTTCGGTTGCGGCTTTAGCGGCGGCTTCGGTATTGTGGTATGAGGGGGTAAAATGGCTGAAGAGAAGACAAAAAAACAGTTGAAAACTGCGGTGAGACAACGTCGGATAGATTGTCGCATTTCTCAGGTTTGTGGTCTCACAACCTGAGAAAGAGCACCCTTCCGGGTGCTTTGTATTGGTATTTGTACGGCTTTGCCGTGGTGGCGCGTATTCTACGCTTAGCTCAAGGCGCAATCATCCGCCGTTGTATCACCTTGTTTTGAACTGTTTTTAATATTAGGGTGAATATCCGCTTTGACGACACATACAGGCACAATTCACTGTCTTAACAGGGAGGTGTTGTTTGCAAGTGACATACCCTTAATATTATTGTAATCATCAAGAGAAATCACGGTGCCGTTGTATATATGATAAGTATTATTATGAAACAGCGGATCCTTTGACAGTTCGGTGTCTGTTCCCGGAAAATCATTCCACATTGCCGTTCCCGGGATGGGGGAGTATTCAACAAGCTGACTCATTACGTTCAGATCTTTGCAGGTGTTTATTGCATTCTCTATGGATTTTGTATTGGTTCCGGGTGTTCCGCACATGATATATAATGCTATATTTTCTGCGGCAAAGCCCGCGGACAGAAGATTTGCCACGGCAGTTTCTATGTCTTTGCCGCTGACCTTGCCGCCGCTTTTTATTTGCATATCCCTGTCGGCAAATTCAAACCCCAGGCGTAATGTTGTAAATCCGTTTGCTTTCATATGTATAGCTGTTTTCCTGTCGATAAATTTTGCATGCATAGCATTTGGAGTATGGAACATTATATCCGGGAGATGTTTCTTTATTGTTTCCAGAAATACGCTGCAGTGCTGTTCATAATTCACGAGCAGCGCGTCATCGTAAAAAGCAATGTTTTTGCAGGCTAATCCTTTGAGGATGGGAACAAGACGGTTAGCTGATTTTTCTGCATTTTTTGCGTGAAATTCAGGATAAAGAACAGATGAGGCACAATATGAACATCTGAATGGACATCCTGAAGAAATTGACACCGGAATTGATTTTGGGTTGTTTAACATCAGGTATTCCGGCATCGGGTAGTCTTGAGGAGTTTCATAGCTGCGTAATTTTTTTACTCCGGTTATATCTTCAAGTATTTGGAGCAGGCTGTCGGCACTGCTGCCCGTGATCACATGATCCGCCCGGCTGTTTTCTATTGCATGCTGTTTGCAAAGCGAAGCGTATATTCCTCCAAGTATGACCGGGACATTAGGGAAAATGCTCTTTGCTGCTGCGATAACATCAAAAACTCCCTGATACCAGTATGTCATCAGTGAGGATACGATTATTGCCTGAGGTCTGGCAAGTTTTTTCAGTTTTTCTGTAAATGAATTTACCGGAATACCGTAGCGTTTGTATTTTCTTTTTATAGTCCTGTAAATGTCCGGTTTTTGAAGCTCTTCCGCCGGGAATTTGCCGCATCCGTAATTATCGTCTGTCTCCCTTAGTTCATATCTGCTTTTTTCATCGTTTCTGTCCAAACAGTTTATAAGAGCGGTTTTGTAGCCGTTTTCTTTAAGTATGGCGCATATTTGCAGAAGACCGAGCGGTTTCATCCATTCGTCGTAACCCTTGAAATCGTAAAACCAGGGATTAATTGCAATAATATTTTTGTTCATGGCTTGTTTTTTTGTTTAACCGGTGGTATATTTTACCACGGTGTATTTCTCTAATTTTTTGAGATAGTGTGTTATTTATTTGCATGCATTTATGCTTTCCAGTCTTCTTCTTTAGGGAAGGATATTTGCCCTTGTTTATTGAATATTTTTTATAAAAGTCAATCTGATGAAGGAGGCATATTTGTATGAAATGTCCCGATTGTGGATTTGAGAATCAGGAAAATGCGGCTTATTGTGAGGAGTGCGGCTCTAAGCTGTTTGCTGCGAAAGAAGAAAGTGCTGTTCCTGAGTCAGTTGCATCTCCGCTGGAACAGGAGCAATCAGATGAGGATTCGGAAGTTGTAGCTAAAATTTATGTTGAAGAGCTTACATTAAAGCTTTCGAGAGATGTTAATACCATCGGCAGACGCAGTCCTGCCGACGGGGTTTATCCTGATGTAGATCTTACCGACTATGATCCGGATTCATATATCTCAAGAAGACATGCCCAGATTTTGAAAGATGGAACTACGTATTATTTTGAAGATATGGGAAGCTCTAACGGCAGTTTCATCAATGAAGAGCGCATGAACAAAGGCAGTAAGCGTGAGCTGAAAGACAAGGATATTATACGTTTGGGGAGAACTGAAGTTTTGTTCAGTTTTGAATAAATAGTTTTTATAATATAGTTTGATAAAACCGCGTTAGCGGTTTTTTTTATGTCCTCATACATATTCTCTTTTCATAAGCCGATAATTGTTTACAATTTAAGCAATCTATTTAATAAAAATGAAAAGATATTGAAAACTTCGTGCTTTATAATATCATCAATCGGATACACCGGTAATAAAATATTTTCAGGAGGATTATATTATGCACGACGATATTATCAATCTTGTAGTGAAGCCTATTCAAAATTGCGGCAGTCTGAGAGCTTTGGCTTCCTTTAACTTTAAAGGTGTTGTCCTTAAGGGGCTTAAACTTATGGAGAGTAATCAGCAGTTTTGGCTGGCAATGCCTTCTAGAAAAAGCGGAGAAAAATGGGAGGATATTTTTTTTATATCCGATCAGGGACTGAAACAGCGCATACTTAAGGAAATAATATGTAAATATACCGTTTCCCCGGATATTTAATTTTTTGACTGATGTGATTTACATACCGGGCGGATTATGTTTTGTCTTTTTGGTAATTTTTTTTTTAACATCTGTAACATATTTAACATATTTTTAAGAAAATGGCTGCTAAATGTTCTTTCTGTTATGATATACTTTAATTAGCTTACTATATTATTTACGGAGGATTGTATGAGCGAAATTAGTGCAATTGGTGCGTCAAAAGCATCACAAGCTTCTCAGATAACACAAACTTCGAATGTATCTGCCGCTTCGGCGCCGCAGAAAGCAGATAAGGCGGAGACTGCCGCTGCTGCTAAAGACTCGGTTTCTATTTCTGAAGACGATGGTGATAGCGACGGTAAGTCTAATCCGCTTAATTTGGATGCTTTAAAAGAGAGTACATCTGCTGATTCGGCAGATAAGGCCAAAGAATCTAAAGATGCGGACAAAGCCAAAGAGGCCGAGAAAAAAGATGATGCTTCGGAAGTAAACAGCGAAGACAAAAAGTTGGAAGAGGATCAGAAAAAACTTGAAGAAGAGCTCGAAGCTAAGAAGGCTGAATTAGAGGCTAATGAGCAGAAAATGGAAGATCTTGGCAAGGAAATGGCAGAGGCTGCAAAATCAGGTGATACACAGAAGCTTCAGTCACTTCAGAGTCAGCTTGGCAAGCTTGATGATGTGAATAAGACTCTTCAGGGTGAAATTAAAGATCTTTCAAATAATATTGATGGTATAAAAGATCAGCGTCAGCAGTTGGCAAACAGGCAGGCTCAGCAACAACAGCAGGCTCAGCAACAGCAAAGCGGTGCAGCACCTCAACAGAATTCAGCCATGCCTCAGGATGGCGGTGGACAGATTGTAGCCCCTCAGCAGGGCGGCGCAGCGCAGCAGGGCGGTTCTGCACCTCAACAGTCGGGAGCGGCTCCTCAACAGGGTGGTGTTCCGCAGGCACAGGCACCTCAACAGGGTAATGCCTCGCAGCAGGGCAACGAAGCTGCTCCTGCCAATGGAGCAAGTCCTACTGCACCGATAAATCTTCAGGGTCAGGATAAAAAGACAGCAGATTTTATCAATAAATATCTGGAAGAAAAGAAATCACCTGCAGCCGGAACAGGCGCCGGTGAAATGATGGTAAAATACGGTAAGGAGTATAATGTTGATCCGTTGATTCTGCTCTCTATTGCCGGACTTGAAACTCAGTTTGGCAAGACAGGTATCGGCGTTAACGGAATGCTTGGCGTTGGTGCTTACGACAGTGATCCTAATAATGCTACCAGGAATCCTGCTTTCAGTGGTGTTGAAAACCAGATAAGAAGAGGTGCTGAGACCTTTAACCGCTTAAGAACAAAAGGCGGCTCTACCGCGGATGACTCTATTGCCAATCAACTTCGTGTCGTCAATGAGCAAGGATGGGCTACTGCTAAACATTGGCATACAAGTGTAGGTCAGATGTATAACCAGGTCTCCAAAGCCGCAAGCCAGTATGAAGGATAATTTCCGGTAAGTTGCGTTAACCGTATAAATATGTTTTAATTAAAATAACTAAACCATAACCATCCTTATTAAGGATGGTTATGATTATTTATATATAAAGTTTTTTGGAGGTAGCTATGTTGCGCAAACCTTCGGTTGCCGGTCAGTTTTATCCCGGAGATAAAAAAGATTGTGTTTCAATGATTGATGAAATACTGAGTTTTTCTCCTGAAATATCTTCTACAGGAAACATTGTTGCTGCTATTGTGCCTCATGCCGGATGGGTTTATTCCGGGCCGACTGCGGCAAAAGTTTTTCTCTCTTTGGACCGTGAGAATCCGCCTGATACTTTTGTTTTTTTGGGTGCGGTCCACCGGTATGGAGTGGATCAGCCTTCCGTTTACCCGCAAGGAGCCTGGGAAACTCCGTTAGGTAATGCCGAAATAGATACGGAACTGGCATCTCTTGTTTTGTCCGGCCTTTCCGGAATGGTTATGGATAATCCCAAAGCTCATGCAAATGAACATTCCATAGAAGTTAATATTCCGTTTGTCTTACATATGTTTCCGGCTGCAAAAATATTGCCAATAGCCTGTCCTCCGCTTGCGTCTTCATACGAGCTTGGACTTAAGCTGGGAAAAATTATTGCCTCCTGCAATAAAAAGGTTGTTGTTATTGCTTCGACGGATTTGACTCATTATGGACCGTCTTATGGGTTTGCTCCCAGGGGAGTGGGAAAAAAAGCCGAGGAATGGGTTAAAGAGGAGAACGATGCCAAATTGCTGCAAATGGCACTTGATTTCAATGGCGAGTCGATCGTTCCGTATACGTCTATTTCCCATAGTGCATGCGGCGGCGGTGCTGTCGCATGTGTAATTGGATGTGCTAAATCTTTGGGTGCAAAAAACTCTAAATTGCTTGAGTACACGAACAGTCTGGAGATGGTACCTGAATTTAGAAGAGGGAATGATTTTGTGGGGTATTGTTCCATAATCTACACCACCTAAATAAATGAGTTGAAACCGGTGAATCTGTGTCGCTGAAGGCAATTTCTCTCATTCCGCCGTAGAAGAACTACGGCTCAATCGTAGAAATTGCCTTCAGCTTAACATCTCCACCGGTTTCAACTCATTTATTGTCTATAATGTAGTTTTGATTTTGTATAACGTAAAAATCTGTTTTGCCATAGCCTCCGGACACAATTGACTGCCTTTTGATTTAATAAAATTCCCCTCCTTTGGAGGGGTGCCGCAAAGCGGCGGGGTGGTTTCCCTTTAGCCTTCTACCCTTGCAGGAGAGGATTGGGTGAGGGGTATAATAAATTTCATGGAAATGATTTTGAATTTTTAATTGTCAATTGATTAAAAAAGCCCGGTCAAAAACTGGCCGGACTTTTTTAATATTATATAAATGTATGTTTATGGTCAAAAGGAAACTACGTAGCTGCTAACTCCTTTTTGTATCGTTATTCCATCATAAGGTGAGTAGTTTCCATTATAAATGATGCTGTATTTATTTCCCGCCGGAAGAGAGCCGATATATTGCCAGGTGGAAGTATTTACGTTTGAGGATACGTATGTTAACTGAAACTGCTCATCGGTGTCCGGATAGTGAATCCAATGCAGTAATGTGCATTGATATGCCGGATTGTATGCAAACGGGATCGTAAACGTCGGGTTGGTGACGCTTGCCGCCGTTAGATTAATGGTGATGTCATTGGCCGGGACCGGATATTGGGCTGCGGCAATGTCATTGTATGCGGAGTTGGCCGTGACTTTTACCCACATTGTATTTATGCTGTAAGGAATCCAGGCATCGTATCTGTAGTTCTGATTTGTTGAATCCGCTATACAGGTAGTGTAGGCAATATTGTCCATAGAGACTTCAACCGTTATTGCAGGGTCGAATACGGTGGTGGTGTCCGGAGCTTTCAGGGTGATCGACACTATTTTCAGAGAGCCGTTTAGCGTCACGTTGTAGTTCTGGTTGGAGTTCGCGGTGCTCAGAGCAAAATTAGCCGGCACGTAGACTGTGTTGCCGTTTACCGTCAGCATCAGGTAGTAACCGTCTCCTGCCGCCACATTGCCGGGAAGGTTCCAGCCGGTGGCGTTTACGTAAGTCAACGGTATGCTTGAGCCAGGAGTACCATTTGTATGGCCGAAATAGTCGACCAATACACAGTTGTCGGTAGACTGGGCGGTTATATTGGTTACGAATGTCACATTGGAAACATTCAGTCTGGAGAATGTCTCGCCGGTAAGCAGGTTTTGATTGGAATCGTCAATTGTTACCTGGTGGGTATCGCCGCTGTAATTGGGCAGTGATACGCTGTAATTGCCTGTCGGAATGCCATATAGACTGACAGTTGTTCCCGAAAGCTGTTTGGTATATACGTCTGAGGTGTCGTCATTGGTCAGGGTAAATGTTGCCGGTGTAAAAGCAAGTCCCCTGTCGTCGACAACCGTAAATGTTGTTACCTTGGACAGCGGTATTTTGACCTCATATAAAGACAGTTCATTGCTGAGGGTTATTGTTGCCGGCAGATAGACTTCATCATTTACTATTTCTACTTCGTATTTGTCACAGTCAAGACCGCTGATGTCTGTTGAGCTGGTGGCGTCAAGCGTTAAGGTTTGGATATTTCCGTTTGACAATTGTTTGAAATTTACCTGTGTTCCGGCGTTGAAAGCTCCTCCGGGAACCGTAATAACCCTGATTTGCGCCGAGGTTATGCTTGAGCGTGCAAAAAATTCGGTTAAGTTCATGCTTGCGCTGTTGAAATTGAGCTGTTTTGATTCACTGGAGAAATTGGGCAGTGTGAGTGTATATTCGCCCAGGCCGATATTTTTGAAGGTGAATATACCGGCTGTTTCCGTTGCCGTATATTGGGTGGAACCCATTTTTATAACGGCTGTGGCTCCCGGATAGTGTTTGCCGGTTTGATCCTTTATTTCGATATTGAGAACCGTTTTGACTTTTACCAGCGTTATCTGACCGGAGGTGTCGCCGGATTTTATTGTCAGTTGTGTATTTTCAAAATTCAGATTGGAAATTGTATATATTCCGGCCGCGGCATTAACCATGTTTACTACACCGTCGGTGCCTGTTGTATAAACTTTACTTACGCCTTCGAAACTGAATTTCAGCAGTGTATTGGCAACCGGTGCTCCGTCGTCGTCGACGACTGTAATAGTGTAGTTTTTAACTTTGGCTCTGTCGAGTTCGCAATTGTAG
Source organism: Candidatus Xenobia bacterium (assembly GCA_031551355.1). Classification (GTDB taxonomy): domain Bacteria; phylum Vulcanimicrobiota; class CADAWZ01; order CADAWZ01; family CADAWZ01; genus JAVBNT01. Next base: position 12,328 of record JAVBNT010000007.1, read on the forward strand.
GTGGCACTGTATGAAGTGATTGCCAGGAAGAGTGAATCCGTTGAATATCCGGGAACTGTTACGGTATAATTTCCGGTCGGAACACCGTTGAATAAACATTCCGCTCCGGTTGCCGTAACGGTGAACTGCTGGCCGGTGGCATTGTTGGTGAGCATTATCTGGGCTCCGTTGAATGGAATCCCGTTTTGATCGCGGATCAATATTTTTACGTCCTGAACTTTATTGACATTGCCGCCGCCGGAGGAGTTGCTCACTGAGGTGCTTGAGGAACACCCGTAATTGAAAATAGCTGTAGATATTAAAAAAAGCAGCAGCAATATTTTTGAGTATACTTTTAACATTTTATTTCTCCATTTCTCCTGTGTATCTTATTGTAATTTAGCGTAGTTAGTAATTTTTAAGGCCATATGTCATATTCGCCGAATTCATCGGTTCTGATGACGAAAATATCAAATCCTCCTTTATCAAGGTCCTGAACATCATTGTTTGTCGAACTGGTAAAACCGGTTATGAAGAAACCTCCGTCAGGCATCGGCAGGATGTTGGTAATGACATCGTATGCGCTGCCCCCGTATGATTTGCTCCACAAAACGTCCCCCGCGTCGTTTATTTTACAGAGCCAGGCGTCCGTTTGTCCATAATAATAAGGTATTTCGGGAAGATGTGCTGCAGAGACATAGCCGCCGATAGCGTATCCGCCGTCACATTGCCGTATTATGTTGCCGGCATTAAAACTGTTAGGACTGCCAAATTGTTTTTCCCAGACAATGTTGCCGTTGAGGTCAATATTCACTACGCCGACGGTCGATTTGCTCATGCCGGTATCATGCCCGATCTCTCCGGTAAGTATATAGCCGTCTTGCTGTTGCGATGCGCAGATGGAATAGAGTCTGTTGTTATAGTTAGTATTGCCGGCATTAATACCGCTGTATGTTTTCTGCCATACCATGTTGAGGTTGTTATCGACCTTGAAATACCACCAGTCATAGTGAAGGATGTTTTCCGGACCGGCTCCAAGGTCTCCGTCGCCGGACTGTGTCAGGCCGCCGATAATATAGCCGCCGTCAACTTTCAATATTGCCTGTGCCCTGTCGGTGCTCGTGCCGCCGTAACATTTTTTGTTCAGCACATTGCCGTCTTCATCGATTGTCATTAAAAACACGTCTTCATATCCGTAGGTGTTGCCGTACCACGAATGGTTGCCTACACCGGCCAGATCCTGATCAAAAGATGCACTGTATCCGGCGAGGGTATATGTACCGTCTCCATTGGCAACGGCATCGTAAATTTCATCAATACTGCTGCCGCCGTAGCATTTTTTCCAGATAATACTGCCGCCGGCGTCAATTTTAAAGATCCAGATATCAAAATTATTTTCGTCAGCAAAAGTCCAAGGTTTTATATAATTTTGATCACGGTCTTTCTTGCCGGATCCAACGATATCCCCATCCTGGGAATCTGTCGTGGCAATTACCAGCACGCCGCCGTCGCTTGTCGGGAATATTACATTGCCGCCTTCGCTTTCACTGCCGCCGTAACACATGCTCCATTCCAGTTCGCCGGTATAAGTGCATTTTGCCAGCCAGCAGTCCCGGTCGCCATGGTTGCCGCTGACATCGCCGTCGTTTGATTCGGAGTAACCTACAACCAGCAGTCTTCCGTCGGCAGTACTCATTACGTCAGTTACCATGGTATTATAGGAATTATCATCAGCACTGCCGCCGTAAGTATTGAACCAAAGTAGTGACTGAATACCGGCATCAACAACATAATTTTTGGTCTGTTCCTCGACGGTTACATTTTTTACCGCTCCTTTGAACCATTTTCTCTCATAGGTAATCCGGTAGTTGCCGGGGGTTGGATTGGCAAAGACATAATAACCCTGTTTGTCGGTGACCGTTTCCGATATTAGCTGGGTCTTGGCTGTTTTACCGGCAGCGGCTCTGCTGTCCAAGCTGTAAAGTTTGACGTTAACCATTGAACGTGCCCGACCTTTTTCATCTCTTACCGTTCCCTCTATTCCCTGAACACTGCCCGGACCTCCTCCGACTGTGGCATAGTCAAAATGGCAGGAAGACCTCCCGGCACATCCCTGAAGCAGCAGGATGAGCAGGAACATAAAAGACAGAATACAAAAATTTCTTATTTTCATAATTTTAACCCCTTACGGTATTGATATTGTAATTTGTGTTGATGCGTAATCTTTTAATTGGATTCAGATTTTTGCATTGATATTTTAATACTTTTAAATTAGCGGAATACGCATAAATTATTTCTCGGATCAGGGTTGAAAAAGCGCGTGTTCAGCTTGAACATCAAAGTTTTCAGACACAAATACCTCCAAACCGCTTGCAACTGCAAACAGTTGGGGGCTATCTCTACTTCTTTGCTTCTCTTTATCAATTGTGCCTCTTATTGGTTTAGATTTATTATCTATTTTATGAATAGTACTGGAGTCTGCCGGTATTTATTTTTTTACCTGAATTATTAAATCAAATTGTTTTCTTAATATGAGTATTTAAAACCAATCACTATCTATAAGGCAATATGTTTAAAAATGTTATTTGTCAGCATATATTCACTTGAAGATGCTTCTTTTTTTCAGTATACATTTTTTTATATTGTTGTGTTATTTTAAATAAATATATGCTTAATTATAGCACTCGAAAATGAATAGGAAAAGGGGGTGGATTATTTTTTAGTTATTTTTTTCAGATTTTTTATAAGGTCATTGTCATGGATAAATTTACCGTGAAAAGAATCACTTACGTTATCGTAACCGTTAATATAAAGCCATCTTCCGTCGGGAGTCTGCGCTATTTTCGCTAAAGTTTTTATACCGATAAGGCATCCTTCATAACAGTATGCGATGTTATAACCGGAATACCTGTTCTCTCTGTAGCTCCTTTTTTCGATCACGCAATTTTCTACCGGTATATTTCCCAGTGAGCAGATTGCACTTACTGCCGCTGTTTCAGTTATGTATTGATTTTCTCTATTGGCAGATGTAATATAAAAGCCTGTTACTTTACCGGATTCAGGAATTTCCGTCGCTGTTTTTGAATAAATGCTGCTGTCCCTGAAGTCAGCCTGGTAGATATAGTCGTTTTTGGAATCATATTTTAGTTTATAAAGCTCGCTGCCCCGGAGCTTTGCAAACGGTCCGCTTTTCCAGTCTACTGAACATTCGTAAAGCTTGGCGCCGCCTGTCCTTTTATATTTGATTCCGTTATACTCTATATAATGGCTGCCGTCTTTTTCGTTTATATACGAGCTGACTCCGGGGGTGACGTAGCCCGTTTTGTTTTTGATGCCGATGTCAACAACTGTGAGAAAAACGGCATACGCCAAAGCCACGTATAAAATTATCCTGAGAATTTTTCCGGTTGTTTTTGATGCTTTATTGATGTTTGAATTTTGCTTTGTATCCTGGTTCATCTGGTTTTGTCATTAATCCGCGCTCTGACTTTTTGCAAATGATATGCGGAAATTAAATGTGCCTTTTCCTATTTTCATAAGTTCGAGTATATTGCCGTTTAAGCAATGTTCTACATCGTCATTTCCATCGCCGTTTATTTCCAATCCGGCAAAACTGTACCGTTCCGGTATGTAAATCGAATATTTTGCACCTGTATCCGGTAAAACTGTTGAAAATTCAAGGTATTTTCCGTCCCAGTTGTAATTTTCTATTTCTGAGTAACCTTGCGAGAAATTTATTCCTCCGGCTGCTAACTGCGGATAGTCCAATGCCGTTCTTACACAAAGCAGGATAAGTTCTCCGGCAGCGATCTTTATTTTTATATTTCTGTTTGTTTTTCCAAGAAATATATTATTTGAGATATCATATACCAGATAAGCTTTTTTTCTCATACCTGTAGCAGACGGGGAGAAGTCGAAAAATAATTCGTGATCGGCGTCATTTTTTATCCCGTAAACATGCCATATGCCGATAGTGTTTTTGAATGAAGTATTAAATGTCGTGAAATTTTTATTACAGACGTCTTTTTGTATTGAAGGAGCTGCTGTATCAAGAGGGATAGAATTTCGTAAAATATCTTTTGGATTTTCTTTGGATGACTGAAAGATGCCGCTTTGCGTTAACGAGATCAAAGCAGACAGCGAGCGGCGTTTTATTTGCTGCATTTCTTCGGAAATCTCCGGTCCCGAGAAGTTTGTTTTTCCATTGTATATATTAGTCCAGTTTTTTTTGTGCAAATGAATTTGGGCGCTTTCCGGATATATTTCCTGCGGGACAAGACATCCGTCTATAAGCTCAAGGCCGGTTCCGATCGGAACATTTTCCGATATCAAAAGCGCGTTTCCGGCGGCTTCTTTAATAATTTCAATGCCTGTTCCAAGTGCCTGTGCGCCTGTGACGTGCTTAGATCTTTTCCCTTTGACGGAGGACTCTGAAAGACCGGAAACTAAAAATATATTGGCTCCCCATTGCTCACGGAACATTTTAAACAGCTCTGAAAGCCATTTTTGTACGTTGATGTTTGTTGTATCCAGGCAGAAGAGAGCTTTTGCTCCGTAAGTTACCGGCAGCGGTTTTTTATTTTTGTCTTTTACGAGCCATTCCGGCCTTATTTTATATATTGTGGAGTTTTTACTTACGAGAAACGGAGCTATCCACAGACCTTTCCGGGCATTGCCGATGGTTTTTATGAGCGATGGAATGTCTAAATTGCCAGCGGCGTTCGGTATACTCCATTCGCCTTCGGTTATCTGGTAACCGCTTTCAATTATTACAGCGGAAAAGTCTTCCGGTATTGCCGCTATTTCATTTTTGATTTCCGTTTTTCCGGTGACATTAAAACCGGCGATATACAGAGGTCCTGATATCGCTGTCTTGCGGGGATTTAAACCACAGGCGGTTTCAGACCATATCTCCGCTGCGTTTACACTGTTTTCCGATATGGCAAGAAAGAAAGTATTGCCGGTGATCTGTTTTTGGGTTGGCAGCGATATGTTTTCTAAATCGCTTTTAGCTGTGAAAGATGTTTTGTTGAATTCTATAAAAGAAGTGCCAGTCCTGAAAGTCACAAATCCTGTCAGCAGGCTTCTGCAGGTAAGGCTGTTGTCGATGGTTGAGAACCAGTAACTTTTCCCCGAATAGGGAAGGAAAATGTTATCACACTTGTCATTGGTACTATATCCCTGTATGAAAGCGCGGCTTTTATAAAATATTTGGTTTTGTCCGGCGATAAACGGGATTATGTTTTTGATCTTAATGCTTCCCGGACTTAGATTTTTGACTGTTGTTACAAATAAAAATCCTTTTCGGGCTCTGTCCACTGAAATGGTTAAATTGAAATCAAGCCTTCCTTCATAGATTATGGAGTTTATTTCCAATGAATTCGGCAGTATTTTTATTTTTGTCTCGTTTTTTGCGGGATAAATCTCATTAATGCCAAATGAAGCCCCGCTGATGATTGTTGTGCCAGATTCGGTATCAATTAAGTCTATTGTTACGCTTCCGGTATTGAGCCGAAGCATGGAACCTCTGGCTTTTAAAACAGGGTCATTTACCTTATTCATAGGCTGTGTCTCCGCAAAGATATATCTTTTCAGGCTTGCATATTCACGTGCTGTTTTTTTATTGTTCGACACTGAACTGCATCAGTTCTTTGAACAGCGCAATTGAACCTTTTTGTTTGATTTTCAATTCTATCAGCAGATTCAATTTTGAGTTTGCCATTGATTCGGGGATATAAAGCAATGCCTTTGTATTCTCATTCACATATTCAATGTTGGTGCCCGGAACGTTCAGGAGCATTGTTTTTTGTTCCGTGGAAGCGTCTACGCTGTATATTTTCAGACTTTTTGTTCCTTCTGCGGATTCATACTGTGTGAGAATGTTTATGAGTATGTCGCTTTTGGGTTTAAGAACATAAAGCGGCATGCACAGTCTGTCGTTTTTGTCGCATACGACGACTTTTATTTTGACAACCGGCAATACGGTTGAATTTTTATTGTCTTCCTGGGCAAATGCCAGTGCCGGTAAAAATGTCAGTATAAATAATATGGCTGGAATTATGTTTTTCATCGTTTATTTTCCGTCCTTGTTTTTAATTGAAATAAGTCTGGCTTTTTCAAGTTCGTCCATATCCTCGTCGTCTCCTATCATCGGCCTGCCGCTGTAAAATTTTGTTCCGTTCAGAATTAGTTGCGAATTTTTTTTCATTTCGTGCTTTACGCCGCGCACACCGAAAACAAGAACCGGTTCGTCTCCGATTGACGTGTATCTGTCATACATTTCCCCGTCGATCGGATCTTTATATTTTTCACACAGCAAAATACTTTTAGCACTGAGTCCGACAACAACACCGTTCGTCTGACGCAGAGAGAAGAATGACAGAGCGTCCCTGTTGGCGTCCCTTATATATGTATAATCTTCGGCGTGAGGAGTGACCCATAATCCTTTGACAAGTCCCATTCCCATATCGCACGCGCGCAGGTATCCTCCGGCACTGAAGCGGTCAAGGTTCAGATAAAATTTATCCATCTGACAAAGAGTTCCGGCACTGATCCCGAATAAATTTGTTCCCTGTACGAGCGCGTCTTTGAAAAATTCGCTGAGCCGGTAGAAACGCAGCCTGTTTACAATGACGTATACACGTCCTCCGTAGATGAAAATTGTTGCGCTTGATTTGATCCTTTCACCAAGTTCTTCCCTTTGCTCTTTATAAAGGCTGCTGTCCTGAATACCGCTTTTTTCAAGAAAATGTTCTTCGACGAACTGACAGGTTGCAAATACCTCCTGATCTTTAAAAAGCAGATGATCTATTACGGCTTTCAGTTCCTTGCACAGGTCCATATCAAAGGGATTTTTTGCAAGGCTCTCAAGGTCTTTTAAAATAAGGTCGCTTGTCTCTTTGTTGTGGTTTATTGTAAAAACCGTATTATCTTTTCCAAGAGAATCAAGATGATATAATTCAAACATGCTTAAGTTTGGATAGGTTCTTGCAAGATCCCTTGTCAGTTCATGAGCTTTTTCAAGATACTGACTGTTTTTTACCAGATAATCCTGTTTGAATGCTTTTAGGACATCCTGTTTTTCCGTGTATTTTTGGTACATCCATTTTTCCCGGTATTTAAAGTCATTGAACATCGTCCATACCGACAGGTTTTGAATGTTTTTAGGATGTCCGTTTTCCCACATCGCATCAATTCCGACTTTTTCAAAGCTCTCTATCAGGTGACGATCCTGATGTTCGTGTCCTTTTTGAAAAGCTGCCGTTACAAGCAGCACTTTTTTGCTTTTGTTTATTTTTTCATTGAAATTTTGCGGATGTATAATCTGATTTTGGCACATAGATACCAAATCCTGTTCTTTTTCCACGTTTCCATTAAGGAAAATCCATCCGTACGACTTGTTTTCAAATTGTTTGGACCATTGTCTTTTTTCTTCCATACTCAGCTCCGTTCCGGGTCGTTCAAGGTGCTTTTATCTAATCGTAATACCGATTTCCGCATCTGAATTGGGCAGTTTGTTTTTTAGTTTTCATTTCTATCTATTTCGCCCAATCCCTTTCTTTACCCATCTTTTAGAGCCCTAAAAAAGGGGATTGAGGGTTTCAGCGAGAACCATATTTCAAATTAAATAAAGCTTTTTACCGGAAAAAACCGGTATTGACGTAAAGGGGAATTTTATATGGCTACAATTGAGACCGTAAGAGTCAGATCTTCTATTTTGGACAATGAAAGGGAGATATATGTGTTGCTGCCTCCCAGCTATCATATTTCGGAGGCCTGTTATCCGGTCGTTTATATGAATGACGGCCAGAACATTTTTTCAACACATGGTAACTGGCATAAAAAATGGAATGTTGACTATGTGATGGACAGGCTTTATCATGAGCGCGCTGTACCCGAAGTTATTGTTGCCGGTATTACTCATTTAAACAGAAGAGAGTATGAGTTTACGCCTACTTTTGACGGCCTTGTTAATGAGGGCGGCGGTTCGGAAAAATATCTTAGATTTGTTACGACCGAGCTTAAACCTTTTCTTGAAAACAGGTACAGAATACTCGGAGACAGGGATAATACGGCTTTTATGGGCTCTTCTTTAGGCGGGGTTATAACTTTGGAAGCCGCCAGAACAATGAGCGGTGTCATTTCAAAATTCGCGGCGCTTTCACCGTCTTTGTGGTGGGATTACGGAGTAATGCTTGAAAGAGCCAGAAGCTGGAAAGTTGATCCGTCTCTGCAAATCAAACTATGGGTTGATATGGGAGCTCAGGAAGGCTCGGGTTCATATCTTGTGGACGATATACTTAAGGAAATCTATAATCCGGTTAATTTCTGCCGCGTTCTCTGTAACATACTTGCCGGTAAAGGAATTAAGCTTAAAAAGAATCTGATGTATGTTGAAGACCCGCACGGAATACACGATGAAGTTTGCTGGGGCCGGCGTTTTTACGATATTATGAAATTTTTGTTTGAGGAAACTCTTACTGAACCGGAAATATAACTGTGTCGTAAAACAATAAAAAACCGCTTTGTAAAGCGGTTTTTTATTGTTTGTTTTGGTCCGGGTTATTTGTTCCTGCTTGCTTTCTGTTTGGGTGTCGAAGTTTTTTCCTTCAAAAACAGAAATAATGCTGCAGCAAGTGCTGCGCCGACAAACGGTGCAACGATAAAGACCCATAAGTCCGCAAGGGCTGAACCTCCGGCAAATAATGCCGGGCCAATGCTTCTGGCGGGGTTGACCGAAGTGCCTGTAAGCGGTATGCCGACGATATGCACAAACGTCAACGTCAGGCCGATGACGATTCCGGCGACGCTTCCTTTGCTTTCATCCGATGTTACGCCCAGTATGGCAAACAGGAATATGAATGTAAGGATCGTTTCTATTAGAAATGCACCGCCGGCTCCTCCGGCATTGGCAATTCCATTGGCTCCAAATCCTCCTGTTTTATCAACGATACCCATAGAGACTATCAGTGCCAGCAGACCGGCTCCGCTTATAGCTCCAAGGGTTTGCGATATAAAATAGGCTATAAAATCAGCGGCGCTCAGTTTTTTGTTTATTAGCATCGCCAGTGAAACGGCAGGATTAATGTGACACCCGGAGATATTGCCGATAACATAAGCTGTGGCAACGATCGCCAGACCAAACGCAAGCGCGACGGCAAGATGTCCGCCCGGAACGTCACATCCCAGAAACATTGCGCTGCCGCAGCCCATAAAAACCAGAATCATAGTCCCTATAAACTCGGAAATATACTTTTTCATATTATTCTTACCCCCCTTATTTATTTTTGACTTATTGTAAGGCCAGATAATAAGCATGCTCATACTGCTCGGCACTCATGTTCCAGCCAAACCAGGAAGACATTGCATTCCAGCGCAGCTGCTGCATATGGTCAGGCCTTCCATGATAGGTATTTACCGCCCAGGCAAGGGTGCCGAACAATGCTTCCGGCGTGAAATCATAGAATTTGAATCCTGTTCCGTTGCCGGTTTCCGGATCATAATTAGCTACAGTATCGTTGAGACCGCCCGTGGCCCTGACTATCGGTAGTGTGCCGTACTTTAAGGAATAAATCTGGTTCAGTCCGCAGGGCTCGAAAAGACTGGGCATCACAAAGAAATCAGAACCGGCTTCTATAAGGTGGGCAAGGCTTTCACTAAAGCCTACATGGCAGCCGAATCTGTTCGGATATTTCTGTGCCATATGATTGTAGAACCCCTCAAGATCTTTGTCGCCGCTACCGAGAATCACCATTTGCGCGCCGCTTCTGTGCATAAGCGGTTCTATTGTTGATGCCAGTATATTGTAGCCTTTCTGTGAAGTGAACCTGCCGACGACGCCGAACAGCGGTTCATTGGGATTTCGGTCAAGTCCGAACGTATCCTGAAGTGCCATTTTGCAGCCCCATTTACCGTCCATATTCTCTTTTGAGAAATTGTAAGGTATCAGGTTGTCCGCTTCCGGTGACCAGACATTGTAATCAACGCCGTTAAGTATGCCGCCAAATCGGTGTCCTTTACTGAGCAGTGAGGAATCAAGTCCGTATCCCTGACCGGAAGTGATTTCCCTTGCATATGTAGGACTGACGGTGTTTACGACCGGTGCAAAATGGATACCGCCTTTAAGCATATTTAGACCGTCGTGATCTTCAAATTTGTCGTATGTAAAGTGTTCCCACCCGATTCCCATGTAGTTAAGGTTATTTTTGTGGTATTTGCCCTGATACGCCATATTGTGTATTGTCAGTAATGATGAGCTGTATGCCAGGCTCGTTCCGCTCCAGTCCCAGGTTGCAAGGTAGGCGGGAAGCATTGCCGTCTGCCAGTCGTGGACATGGAATATATGGGGACTGTAATTTTTATCAACACAAAGCTGGAGTGCGGCGCGTGCCAGGAAAGCGAATCTTCTGGGATTGTCTTCATAATCCGTCATATTAGTGTCGTGATACAAACCGTGGCGGTTGAAGAAATTATCATGTTCAATTAAATATACGGGAATATCGCCAAGTCTTGACCTGTATACGCTGCACCATTCCTGAACTCCGCCCATCCACACTCCCATCGGTGAGTGGTAAAGTTCCATCGGAGCTTTTATATCAGCGTATTTCGGAAGAATAACGCAGACTTCGTTGCCTCTTTCCGCTATTGCGGCCGGAAGTGCCCCCACAACATCAGCAAGTCCGCCTGTTTTTACAAAAGGCGTCATTTCAGATGATACCATAACAATTTTTAGTCCGCTCATAGTCACTCCTTAAATATATAAATTATAGATTTTAATTCATAAAGTACATCTCTTCTCCCAATAATTTTCATCTCCTGCCCTTGTTGGCAATCTTTTATCTGCGGCCGATTTAAAAAAAAATTAAATCACTGCAATAAAATTAATTTTCTGCCGACTATTTAACCATTGCAGGCATGCGAAAATAATAAAAATGATGGAGGAGATATTATTATGAAGACAGTTTTTCGTGTATTATTTCTGGCTTTGATGGCGATGATTTTACCTGCTGCTGTTTTTGCCAATGATGACGAGGTTACGGAGGGAACACTTAAAATAATCGGTAAGCCGTCGGCTTCGGTTTGTCCTCTAAAGCATACGTCGGTGGATGCGAAGCTTTCCGGTTTTATCGGAAGGGTTACGGTTAAACAGTCATTCCACAATCCGCTTAACGAACCGATAGAAGCCGTTTATATATTCCCTCTGCCTAACCGCGCCGCGGTAGACAGTATGGTTATGAAAATCGGCGATCGCGTCATAAAGGCTAATATCAAAAGCCGGGAAGACGCCAAAAGGATTTATAATGAGGCTAAAAACGCCGGTAAACGTACGGCGCTTCTTGAGCAGGAACGCCCTAATATATTTACCCAGTCCGTAGCCAATATAATGCCTAACGACAAAATTGAAATAACTATAAGTTATGTTGAGCAGCTCAGCTACTGCGACGGTGTATATGAATTTGTGTTCCCAATGGTTGTCGGACCGAGATTTATTCCCGGAGGTTCCAGAGATTTTAATGCTCCGAACGATGACGAGCTGGTGCCGGTTACCAAAGAAGAAAAAGTTAAACTTAACAAAGAGCAGTCGGGAACCGGCTGGGCAGTCGATACCGACAGAGTGCCTGACGCTTCGAGGATTACCCCTGTCGTCACTCCGCCCGGCACCAGAGCAGGGCATGATATTTCGCTGAAAGTCAGCATCGACAGTCCCGTGGCTATTAATGATATCAACAGCGTTTTGCATAAAGTTAATATCGCTAAATCGAAAAATCTCAACCCGCCTTACAATGCAATTATAGAGCTCAAAAAAGAGGATTCAATACCCAATAAGGATTTTATCTTAAAGTATTCGGTTGCCGGCAAAAAGATTGAAGAGGGATTTATTTATCATAACTCCGGTAAAAACGGCGGTTTCTTTTCACTGGTGCTGCAGCCGCCGGACAGACCGTCTGCAAATGAAATAACACCGAAAGAAATGATTTTCGTGATTGATACTTCCGGCTCACAGTCGGGATGGCCGCTTGCTAAAGCGGTGGAGACAATGACTCACTGTATCGACAATATGAATGCCGACGATACTTTTAATCTCCTTGACTTTTCCAATCAGACGATAAAACTTTTTAACCAGCCGGTGCCGAGTACTGCTGAAAACAGAAAAAAAGCCAAAGATTTTCTTACTAATAAGCTTGCCGGCGGCGGCACACATATGCTCCCGGCAGTAGTGGAATCGCTGCAGCTTAAGGAAGACCCGAAACGTCTGAGAATCGTCTGTTTTATGACTGACGGTTATGTCGGCAACGATATGGAAATTATCGACAGTATTGCTAAAAATCTTGGCAACAGCCGCTTGTTCTCTTTCGGCACAGGCAACAGCGTAAACCGTTACCTGATCGACAAGATGGCTGAAGCAGGCAGGGGAGAGGCGGAGTTTGTGACCCTTAACAGAAGCGGAGCTGAAGTGGCCGAAGCTTTCCAGAGGAAAATCGGCACGCCGATGATGACTGATGTCTCGGTTGACTGGAACGGTATGCCGGTGTCGGAAGTATTTCCGCAGAACCATCCTGACCTTTTCAGCAGTAAACCGCTAATATTTACCGGACGGTATTCAAAGGCGGCAAAAGGCCGGATAACGATCAAAGGCAATATTGCCAAACGTCCTTTTTCCAAGAAAATAGAAGTTGATTTCCCGGCTAACGAACCGAAAAACGATGTTTTGGCGTCACTTTGGGCCAGGACTAAGATAGAATCGCTGATGGACAAGGACCTTACCGGCATTCAGAGCGGTAATCCCAATGCGGATATAAAAAGGAAAATAACTCAGCTCGGACTTGATTTCAACCTTGTGACCCAGTTTACTTCTTTTGTCGCTGTAGAGGAGAAAGTTGTTAACAAAAACGGCAAGACAACGACTGTTGCTGTACCTGTCGAACTTCCTGACGGAGTCAAGTATGAAGGTATTTTCGGCGGCGGCAATGTTAGTCAGGATGAAAGCCTTAAAGAGAAGGGAGAGTATTTAAGGCTCTATAGCCCGATGCCGCCTCGAGGCGGAGTGGTTACCAAAAGCAAAATGGCCAGCGAATCATATTGTATAGCGCCGCAGGCTTCGACAAACAGAGTGTCTGGCAACAGAAATGTCGTTGCCGTTCCTCAGCAGCAACGTTATTCATCTGCGCCCCCAAGACATTATTCATATGATGACGGTTCCGGCAATGCCGCTACTCCCGGGCAGAAATATGACGATACTGTTGCATCAATCGTAAAAGGTAAACTCGATGATAAGACAAGGCAGATGCTAAATATTTCCGGCGATAGAATCAATGTATATGTAAAAGTCAGCCATATTTCCGGTGACTTGCTTTCGCAGCTTAAAAAGGCGGGACTTAAAGTAGATAACTACTCCAACAGTAAAAATATAGTTGTTGGCTCAATCGGCATTAAATCTATTGAAAATCTGGCCTCTCTGACTGATGTGAAAAAGATCGAGTTTCTTAATCAGGGAAAACAATCCGTCTCCGCTTCGCAGCCGAAGGATGCTCCGGTGATCTCTAAAATAGACGTATCATTCATCTCCGAGTGCTTTTTCTCTCTGATTTGCCTTCCCTGGAGATTAATGCAGGATTAATTGCCCCGGGGAGAAAATCAAGTAGTGGCGTATTTTTACGCCACTACTTGATACGAGGACAGCTTTCCGAGATATGGCTCACGATGAACAACAGACAATAAAAATGTGTATCCAGGGAGATCAAAAGGCCTGGGAAATTATTTACCGCTCGTATGCTTCCAAAGTGAAGGCTTTTGTAAGGACGTTTATGTTCTCAATGTCCGAATCGGAGGATCTTTGTCAGGAAATTTTTCTTGAGCTTTTCAGAGCCCTGCCGTCTTTCAGGGAAGAATCGTCGCTTTCAACGTTTCTGTTGCGGATTTCTAAGAATAAGTGCATATCTGTGCTGCGGAAAAAAATGGCTCAAAAACGCGTCAGGGAAGATCGGAATGTTGTTATCGCGGCAGACGCAATGCATGACGGGACAAACCATTCGGTAGTGGAAGACAGCTCTTTGCCGCTTGAGGAATCGGTTATACAAAAGGAAGAATCAGAATATATTGTAAGCCTGATTCCTGAATTGTCGGAAGATTGTCAGAAAATTATTAAAATGCGTTTTTTTTTCTGCCTGTCATATGCCCAGATGTGTGAAAACATGCTGATTCCGATGGGAACCCTGTGTTCAAAACTTAAGCGCTGTCTTATGTATTTGAAAAAGAATTACAAGAATTGATTTGAGATTTATTTAAAGAGAAGTGGTGTTGTTTTATGGCTTGTGAAAAACCATACTCTGATGAAAAATTCATACTTTTTGCCGAAGCCTCGCTTTCTCCTGAAGAAACTGACGGAGTAAGTAAGCATATTGCCTCCTGCGACGAATGCAGGCAGGAACTTGAGTTTATAGTAAAGAGTTTTAACGCATTTGACGATATCTCAATTTCTGCCGATGATGCCGGAGATGTTGATTTTGACGAGGCTCACACTGCCGGAAAAAACTATTCACGAGCTCAGCTTAGAGCTGTTCTGGATGATGCGCAGAAAGCATTTGAAGATGCGTCGGAAAAAATAGCGATGCCGGATGAACTTAAAAATAAGGTATCGGTTTTGTATCCTTCTAAGCCGTCGTTATGGGATGAGCTGAAGAGTCTGTTTGCTTCGAAACCGCGTCTTGCTTTTGCCGGTGCAGTTTTAACGGTAATTCTTTGTATAGGGGTAGGTGTGACAATTTTTAAGGTTCCCGTCTATGATGACTCGTATGTTCATGATTCTGAATATTATGAATATAAAGAATCGGAAGGTGAAATACGTAACTCCAGTATGGATCCCCAGTCTCTGAGTTTGTACCAGCCTAAAAGGAAAGTTAAATACAAACATGTAAGGCCATGGGTGAGTGATGATTTTTCTGTAACCCCGGGCTCTGCAAGAATTGAACAGGATGAGCCGTCTGTTGCTTCAGAAGCTTCGGAAACTTTGAAAAAAGAAACTGCCGGCGGGCCCGGACAGGACTCTTTCCCTGTAATGATGAGAAAGCCGGGGGGAGTAAAGCCGAATATTACGGTCTCCGAGAAACCTAATTTTAATGCGGTAAAACGCCCGCCGGAAATGAAATTTAAAGAACAAAAAAATGTCATTAATAACGATATTGTTCCGCGAAGCCAGTCTTTATCGACGGCTCCGCGTGAGAGCAGAACACCTCATTCTTCGAATACTGCTGAAAAAACGGTTACAGGCAAAATCCCTAAATCTGCGGAACCCGCAGTTGCAGGGCGGCCGGCAAATTTACTTAAAGAAACCGCCGGCGGTTCTTCGGGATCTGACGGATTCGCTGCCGGGAAAAAAGCAGAGTCATCTGTTCAGGAGAAAAAAACTGTCAGGGCCGGTAATGATGAAGCTGTTGCCAAGAGCTCATCAAAAGGAGAATCCTTTAGTGACGAGTCTCAGGCTCCAAATACTGCCAAGTGGCGTACGGGAACGAAGGGTCTTTCTTTTTCAGAGGATATGACTGACACAAATAAGGTTGTCGGTAAAAAAAGTGAGGCAGCCGCTACCGGCTCTGCCGCTACGGTTACAAAATCAAAATCGGTAACTGAAACATACTCACCCGATATTTCTTCCGGATATGCAGAGACAAATAGAGCGGCAACTCCGGAACAGACAGAGAAAAAGTCCGCTGAAACCGTCAGTGTTGAAATGTCTGATTTAAGAAAAGATGAAACAGCCAAAAAGTCATCTGTTGCAGCGCCGTCAGCTTCTATTATGCGCTCATCTTCCTCTGCAGATCGAAAGGATTCTTATGTAGTGGCGCCCAAACCATCCGGTTTTGAATCTTCCGTTGCGGATGATATCACAGAAAAAATTTCCAAATTTCAGTCAAGCCTTGATGTTGTTTTTGGCAAGGGAAAGACAATCGTTATACGTGATGGCAGCAGGTGTCTGGTGAAAGTCGATGCTGAGATTAAGAATTGGGATAGGATCAGAAGGTTGGCCAGGGAGTGTGGAATGGACAACATCACCATCCAAACCAAATGAATGCGGTCAATTGTGTCTGCATTCGTCGTCAAAACTGATATTCGCTCATTCCGCCGTAGTCACCGCTACGACTCATTCGTCGAAATCAGTTTTGCCTTAGACTGCAGACACAATTGACCGCATTTTGACTTCATGAAATATCCTATAGTATTAATATCTACTATAGGGGACCTAAGCTTTGTAAAGTTTTTCTATTATATAATGATGGATATCATCTATAGTTCTATCTATCATTTCCATAATACAATTAATCATTGTATTAATATCACTTTCATCTACGATTATACTATTTTCACCATGTGCAATACGATTACGATATTCAACTAATTTTTCAATAGTAGCCTTATGCTCCTTTATACTGGTATTTTATTATACCACCTATTTAAGGAGTCTATAAATATTATAGCAGTCCAGAAAGTAGTTTTCATACTTCGATTTCTACCCTAAATAACATTTTCCGACTCCGGTTTTTTGGCACCGGATTTTTTGATGAAATCGTTGATTTTGGTTTTGGAGCCGAAAGTTACAAGGATGTCTTTATCCATAATTTTTTCGTTGCTGTCCATATTGACGATTTCCGTATCGCCTCTTTTGATCATTATCACCAGAACGCCGTAGTTTTTCCTCAGATCCAGCTCCATCAGGCTTTTGCCGATCAGCGGTGAGTTTTTAGGTACCCTGATGGCATAAATGTTGTGTTCGCTTTTTGTGTGGCTCAGCTCGGCTACTGCCGGCCGCGTCCCCAGTGATTCCGTATCCTCGTTTTTCTGGCAGAACATGATGTTGTCGATACTGTCGACGGGTATCATAAAGTGTTTTAAAAGCTGTGAAAGCATTTCATACGAGACTTCATTTTCTTCTATTATAACGTCTTTGGCACCCAGCCCGAGAAGATTTTGCGAATCGAGATCAAAACGTGATCTTACGAGTATATAGGCGTTTTCATTTAATTTATATGAAAGTGATACTATTGACGATGCGGCGGCTATATTGGGAATTGTTATCACGATCGCTTTGGCTGATTCTATTTTTACCTGTTCAAGAACAGCGTCTTCGGTCGCGTCTCCGTAGATGATGGGAATTCCGTTTTCCTGCTCTTTTTTTACCGTGTCCGGATTCATTTCTATCACGATATATTTTATCCCCGCCAGTTTGGCTCCGTAGGCAACCCTGCGCCCGACAATGCCGTAGCCGACAATTATCAGGTGATCTTCAAGTATTTCTTCTTCTTCACCCTCAACGTCGCCGGAAAGTTTGATGTTAAACTTTACAAGCCATTTTTTGATAAATTCAAAGAATGCCGGTGCATAATCTACCATGCTGGGACTTAGAAGCATTGTAATGATTGATGCCCCCAGGAAAAAGTTCCAGGCCTGCTGACCCATAAGGGAGTATTTTGAGCCTTCCTGAAACAGCACAAATGAAAACTCACTGATCTGCGCCAGATATACTGAGGCCATAAAACTTACGAAGCCCACGCCCCTGACGAGGCTGACCGCAATTGTCGCGCATATGAGCTTGATTATGATGATGGCAATTGCTATCAGCAGCAGATAGTGCAGGTTTGCCAGTGCAAATGAAAGATCCAGCATCATCCCCTGGGAAACGAAGAATATACTTGTGAATATATCCTTGAACGGCATTATGACGCTGTGTGCCCTGTGACTGTATTGTGACTCCGAGATCAGGACGCCGGCAATGAAAGCTCCGAGTGCTATTGATATCCCCAGGTATCCGGTTAAACCGACTATGCTTGTAAAGATGAAAAAGACGGTTACCACAAAAAGTTCCCTGCTTTGGGTCTTGGCTACATAATAAAGCATTTTCGGAACAATCAGCGTGTGGAAGATAGCGGACACCACAATAACTATCAGGAACTTTATGACAAGATTCTGTATTATCTGGATAAGGCTCTGACCGCCGCTCTCGCCGGCAAATAGAGGCACAAGGATGATCATTATCACGGCGGCAATATCCTGGAAAATGGTAACGGCAACCGATACCTGCCCGTAGGCGGTGTTTACCGCGCCCTTATTCTGTAATATCGACAGCTTCAGGGCGGTGCTGCTGATGGCTATAAGGCAGCCTAAAAAAATAGCCTGGTTTACAGGCAGGGCAAAAGCAATCGCGATCAGGGCTATAACGCCCAGGGTGCCGAAGACCTGAACCCCGCCTCCGATTAGCAGTTCGTCGCGCATTGATTTTATTTTTGTGATCGAAAATTCCAGGCCTATTGTAAATAAAAGGCATATGATGCCGACTTCCGAGAGGATGTGTATAGTATGTTGATCCATAAACCTGAAAATCCCGAATTTCGGGTTTATAAGTACGCCTGTGAGAAGAAAACCGACGATGACCGAAATTTTCAGCCTGTGGCATATAAGTACAACCGGTATTGTGCATGCAGAAATGATGATTAGTTCAAACAATAATTTTATGTCCATAACAATAAATTTTCAATAAAAATAATTTAATATCCTTTAGGATATCTAATTTTTAATAGTTGTTTAAAATAATATCTGATTGAAAATTAATTTGTTTATATTGACTATGTTTTTATTGCTATATTTTTATTGCTATATTTTGTAAGACCATTGTTGTGTCGGATTAAATTTAATTTCGCCGGTTAGGTGGTAAATAAAAATAACCGTGATTAGCAGCTTTAAAAGACTTTGTGTTCACGGCTGTTTTTAATTTGATCGTTTCTTTTTTGGTGTGTTAAAAATACTTGCTTATATCGTTAAATGAAGCGCCTGTTTTTATGGCTTTCGTTATTTGTGCGTCTCCGGAGATATCGCCGACCATAATGCTGCCTACGATTTTGCCGTTTTCTATGAAAGCTTTTTTGTATACCCCCGAATCTTTTTTGACAATTTCATTGGAAGTATCTCTGCCGGTAATATTGCCCATTGACACCAGATCGATACCGGCTACTTTTAGTTTGTGCGATGGCATACTGCCCGTATATTCGAAGGCTTCTCCGGCCATATTGGCCCCTGCGGCTTCCCCCTGTTCTTTTGACGGCATCCACAGTCCGTAAAGCCTGCCGTTATGTTCGCATACGTCTCCGGCCGTATAAATGTTCTTAACCGAGGTCTGCATGTGGTTGTCGGCTATGATTCCCATATTTGTTTTTATGCCTGCGGAACCGGCAAGCTCAAATGTTGGCCGGACTCCGGCGGATATTACGGCCATATCGGTTAACAGGGTTTTCCCGCTGCGAAGGCTTATTTTGATTCCTTCTTCCGTTTGCTCCATAGATTCAGTGTTTTCGTTCAGCAGGAAGTTTATTTTTTTATCGTTGAGCATCTTTTCCAGAAGTTTGCTGCCGCCTTCGTCGAGCTGTCTGGACAGAACTTTGGCCGATTGATCGATAACAATTACTTCACAGCCCAGCTGAGCAATTGCATGCGCAACTTCTATACCCAATATGCCGCCGCCTATTATAATGGCCTTTTTTGATTTTTTTGCACAAGCGGCGATGTTGTCGGCGTCTTTGACATTTTTGAGACTGAAACAGTTCTTTAGCGTGTCTACGCCTTTAATTGGCGGAATGAAGCATTTTGCGCCATATGCCAGCAAAAGCCTGTCGTATGGCGTAACCGTTCCGTTTTCATCAATGACAGTCTGCTTTTGTGCATCTACGGATGAGACTCTCGTTGACATCCTAAGGTTTATGTCTTGTGATTTATACCACTCGTAATTATGTAAAGTTATTTTTTCCAGTGTTGCTTTGCCGGCAACGTACTCAATAAGCCTTGGCCGGTAATAGAACGGGTAGTTTTCAAAGGTAAATATTGTAACTTCGCCGCCGGGATCTTTTTGCTTTATAATTCCTGCGGCACTGTCGCCGGCAACCCCGTTGCCAATGATTACATACTTTGTCATAAATTTTAAACTCCTGATTCTTAACTGTTTTGCCGCTCTGCAAACTCCGTAAAAGGCAGTCAATTGCACCTGTATGCGTAGTCAAATCGGATTTGCCCTGGCCCCAGATATAATTAACTGCCTTTTTATTTTTTGCGTTTTTATTAAACTTTGTTTACTTATTTGCTGCCGTAAGGCCTGTAATAAGCAAGTCGTTTTAGTGGTTGAATGAATAGTAGTGGAACTGGAGAGAATTGTGTATCTGTTTCTCCCACAACGGCCAGTCGTGAGGACCGTCAGTCATCTCAAGTTCACAGTAGAAACCGAGATCTTTCATGAAGTTTACAAACTTTTCATTTCCGGGTATAAATTCCGGTTCCCAGGCGCCGACGCCTACTCTGAAGCGCATTCCCAGGGCCCTTAAATAATCCTGTCTTTCCCATATCGTCGCGTAAGTATCATCACCGAATCCTCCGCTGAGGGCTCCGATTGACGAATATATTTCAGGATGATTTACTCCCATGTGGACAGCCCATCCGGCTCCGAGTGAGAGTCCCTCTATTCCGCAATGTTCTCTTACGGGTATCGTGCGGTACTCAAAATCAATATGCCCTTTAAGATCTCTGCCGAGATATGCCGCAAATTCATATTTCCTGCTTCTGTCGAGGGCGGAGTCATCTTTATCTGCCGATACGACGATCATTTCACCGATTTGCCCGCTATAGATAAGATGATCCATATGTTCCTTTACATGTCCTTTTTCAAACCATGTAACCTCATAATCCATAAGTCCCGGCAAAAGATACAGTGTAGAATATCTTGTATCGTGGTTGTGATGGTATGACGGCGGAAGATAGATGCAATACTTTTTTTCTGTTCCCAACGCCGGGCTGTAAAAAGATCTATGCAATACTGTTGATTCACTCATTATAAATGGCACCTCTCCATATGTTTATTTTTATTTGACTTACTGCAAGAGAATATAATAAAAATCAATAAAAGTCAAGTTGGGCGGCTGCGCCTTACCATCTTAAAGTTCAATGTCATTAAGTTAGTCTTTTTCATCGCCGATTTTGACATCTTTAGATCTCTTACAGAGGCCACGGAGGATAAATGCCGGTTAAAACCCCTCTGTATTCTCCTCTTCTCTGTGAGAAACCCTTTTCTCTTATTGTCTTAAAGTGAGGGGGTTGCAATATTATTTACGGGCGTTTTCCAGCTTTTCTAAATTTTTCTGCAGTTTACTTTTTATCTTGTCTATTTTTGTTATTCCATTCTTCAATATAAAACCGAAAAACATTATAAATTGTATTAGTAAGTAGAAGTATTTGTGGTGGGAATTGCAGACCGTATAAGTGTTGCCGATTTTATGGATTTATGCAAATTAGCTTTGTTTTTTGCTTTATGTCCTTAATTTAAAAGGAAATAACAATGCCTTAATGAATCTTTAATACCTGAAAAGAACATACGGTTGGTTTGTTTTATGAGGAAAAAAAAGAAAATTCAATATTTTCTTCTGTCTTTGCTGGTGCCGTTCGGTCTGATTTTTTTGCTGAATATCATTTTTTGGAAGCAGCTTTCCTACGGGCCTCTTTCACCTGCGACATCAATGGGGATATATATAATTCCATTGCTGGCATTTGTATCTTCTTTCTGGTCTATAAAAACCTCAAGATACGGCTCGATATATATGATTTCTCCGATAATTTACGGTGCCCTGCTTACCTATGGCTCTCCTTTTGCCATTGCCACGCTTGGCGGCTCAATATTTATGAATACGCTATTCACAATGAACCGCACGAAAAGAAAACTACTGGCATTTTTTAAGGAAAATCTGACGCTTTTGCTTTCGCTTTCCTTTGCCTGCTGTATATACCGTCTTTTTGTGCCGTCTGCTTTTGTTATTTCGTCGCTGTCGGCAATTGCGGCGATTATTGCCCTGACTTTTGCAATTTCGGTTGCGACTATGCTTTCACAGTTGATCAACACCGCGGACAGGATTATTTCGGAGAGGCTGAATCCGGGGTATCTGCTCAAATTTAGCCCGCGCAGTCTGAATGTCGCTTTGTTTACAGTCATGCCTCTGGGGGTTTTGATATCAGTTATCTCATCAATTGATTCAAGGGCTCTGTTTTTGCTTGCTCCTATATATATGATGTACTCTTCAATGAAAAATTATTCGGAGATAGCCAAGGAGGCGAAAGCGGCAATTGAGGAGATAGCTGCTTCTTATGAGAAAAAAGATCCATATTCACGTAAACATTCTCTTAATGTGGCGAGAATTGCCGAAGCAATCGGACGTGAATTGCTTCTCGAAGACGAGGAAATAGAAAAAATAGTTTCCGCCGGAAAACTTCATGATATAGGCAAAATAGGTATTGCCGATAAGATTCTGGAAAAGGGAAAATATGAAAATTTAAGCCAGGAAGAGTTTGAAGAGATTCGCAAACACCCGGAAACCGGACATAAAGTCATGAGACGCCTGAGTTGGTACCGTGATGAGTCGGATATGGTTTACTATCATCATGAATGGTTTGACGGTAGCGGTTATCCTAAAGGGCTTAAAGGTGAGGAAATACCTATAGGGGCAAGAATTTTAGCTCTTGCCGAAGCTTATGATGCAATGGCGTCCCAGCGTTCCTACAGGGACTCTTTGCCGGAAGAGTTCATCATCAGTGAGATTGCCTCTAAAAAGGGGGTTCAGTTTGATCCTGATGTTGTTGATGCATTGTTCTCGGTGATGGAGAAAAAGAAGAGTGAAGGAAGAGAGCTCTGCTGAATAATTAAATAAAACAGGAATGTTTACTCTTTAATGTTAACATGACTGTAATAACGTGTTAACATAATATTAACACGCTCTCTCTATAATTAAATTGAAGGAAGATTGTTTTTGTGCCTGCAGGTGGAGTTATCCATCTCCAGTAAGGAGGTTAAAGCGATGCAGATGTCAGGAATGCCTATGCCGCAAATGCCTCAGAATTTTCAGCAGATGACTCCCAGGCTGCCGGTAAACAATATGCCTTCGATGAAGCTTCCTCAAACAAGGCTTCCTATGCCGATGGCTTTGCCGGGGCGCACAGCAATGGCGCAAACGGCAATGCCTGCGGAACCGCGGATGATGAGTATGGCTGCCCTCAGGGAACAGTCATTTACTCCGATGAAAGAAGAAGTTCTTACGGCGACTCTTTCATCAATGAAAATGCCGGCAACAAAAGAAAATGTTGCTCTGGCAAAATCAATGGTTCAGTCTGGAATACCGCTGACTCAGGAAAATGTTAAAGATTTGAAAGAAGCTTTGGCGAAATTGCCGTCTGTTAAAACTTCGGATATGCAGGCAGCGACGTTTTTGAAATCGGCGGCTTTGGCTACAACACCGCAAAATATTACGACGCTGTCGAATTTTATAACAATGAACCCTCAATTAGGAGCCTGTTTTTTTGAATTCAGCAAAGAATTCAGAAAGCTTGCCGATAACAGGAAAGGTGCAATATCCTCGGATAAAATGGCTGTTATGTCGAAGACGGCCTCGGTGATGGGAAATCTTGTTATGGATTCAAAAACAAAGGGCTCGGCCGGAAATGCAAAAGCATTTAAGGATATGGCCGGGCAGGCCGGAATAGAGTTGCCGAGTTTTATGATGGGTTCGGGTGATGATGAACTTACCGAGCTCTTAAATGAACTGAGAAAAGTTCTGTATTATCAGGGCGATGAAGATAGTCAGGAGTTATACTCCAAACTTGAAAAGGCTTTCGCTCAGGCGGAAGATGTTTTAATGGCGCAGAAGCTTATAAATAAAGCCAGGCGTGAAGGACAGGATAATTTTTATTATCTTCAAATCCCGGTGAAGATAGGCAACGAGGAGCTTACAGCCGAACTAAAATTGTATTATACAACGGATTATGAAGGCCGCAGGCTTGTTGACAGGGATAATTTTGAATTTGAATTGTTGGTCCCGTCAAATAATATTGGAGACTCTTATTTCCATGTAGTTATGCTTAATGGTATAATGAGTATGGATGTGGGAATGGATACACCGGGGGTTGCCGATTTTATGAACCGGTCACTGCCGGTTCTTGTGGAAAGATTGTCGGTTTTAGGATATTCTTCCGGAGAATTTTCCGCATATGTCAGGCAGGATGACGAAGGCGTGCTGCCGATGGATATGCAAGAGTTTGAAAGTATGGAAGCTCTTGATCTTAGCTACTAGAAAGAAAGTTTTATGGGCGAAGATAAAAAAGCTTTCGCAGTCAGGCAACAGCCGGACGGAAAAATGGAAGTTCTGGCTGCGGCAACCGGAAAAGCTGCGGAAAAATTGCTTGAAGCGGCTTCCGACAGCGGATTAGAAGTTTTGCAGGACGGGAACCTTGCTGAGGAGATGGAGAGAAAAGCGGAAAGAAGCGTTTCTCCTGAGCAGGTTTGGGATGATTTATCTGTCCTTGTTGCGGAAATAGAAGGTTTTGTCGAAGAACTTGACGATCTTTGGGGTTCCGGCGGCAGTTTTAACAAATAGATAAAATAAAGAGTATAAAATTTTAACAACTATGTGATATATTTTAAATTAAGATATAAGGCAATAAATCTTTAGGGATTAAAAAAAGTTGGAGGTGCACAAGATGTACGACGGAATACGTAAAGCGACAATGGGTATGGAGGCTATGAACCTCAGACAGGATGTTATTTTAAACAACCTGGCAAACGTAGGAACTTCCGGATATCGCAAGGAGAGCATGGTTTTCTCATCTTTTTCCGAAATAATGGATAAAGAAATGGGAAATAAAATCGGCAATCCTATGGAGAAGAGTACAGAGTATCAGCAGGCAGGCATAGGCGTGGAGTCCGATGGACGTCTTTACACCCGCACAACTACTTCTTTCGCTCAGGGTTCTCTTAAGAATACCGGAAACCAGTTTGATTTGGCACTTGATGATGACGGAAGATCTTTCTTCACAATTCAGGGTAAAGAGGGTCTTACATTTACAAGAGCAGGTTCCTTCAGACTTGACAATGCCGGTTATCTTGTAACGGCAGACGGTTCCAATGTTATGGGACATAAAGGAAAAATTAAACTCAGCGGTACCAGCTTTGAAGTAGCAGATAACGGTACTATAAAAGTCGACGGCAAAGAAGTCGACAAAATTCTTATAACTGAATTTGACGAGAATATTTCAAACAGAGGACTTCAGCACAAAGGTGAAAATAACTTTGCGGCGCATGGAAACGGCAGAGTTGCGACAAATTCATCGGTAAAACAGGGTTTCCTCGAAATGGCGAACGTTAATGCCGTTCAGTCGATGGTGGAGCTTATGAGTCTTATGAGAGCATATGAAGCAAACCAGAAGACCCTTCAGGCTGAAGATAAAATGATTCAGAAGACCGTTTCCGAAACCGGCAGAGTTCGTTAATTAAAAAAATAAAATTTTATTCAAAATATTACAGGAGGATAGAATTATGTTAAGAGGACTTTACACTGCAGCATCAGGTATGGCTGCTCAGCAGGCAAATATTGATAATATTGCCAATAACCTTGCCAATATCCAGACCACCGGTTACAAAAAATCGCGTATGGATTTTCAGGATCTCCTTTATTCACATACGAAAGATCCGGGAACGGATGCCACAACCGGAACGCAAATCGGTATGGGTGTAAGAGCAACATGTACTCAGCAGATTTTCTCGGACGGAAGTCTTCAGCAGACCGGAAGAGATATGGATGTAGCTATTCAGGGTCAGGGTTTCTTCGAAGTTGAGATGCCTAACGGCAAAAAAGGCTACACAAGAGACGGTTCCTTGAAAATGGATGCCGAAGGCAATCTCCTTTCCGGAACAGGTTATTCACTGGGAGTAAAAGTTCCCAAGGATATTACCAATATTGTAATTGATGCCGACGGAACAATAAAGGGAACTCCTATCAGTTCCACAACTCCTCAGACGATTGGCAAGTTGGAACTCGTCCGTTTCCTGAATCCTTCAGGACTTAAAGCTATGGGAAGCAATCTTTTTGAGAGAACTCCTATTGCCGGAGATCTGTTTAAAGGCACACCTGGCAAAGATGGTCTTGGTTCACTTGCCCAGGGTCATTTGGAAAAAGCCAACGTGAACGTTATTGAGGAAATGATTAGTATCGTCCAGGCACAGCGCGCTTATGAAATGAACCAGAAGGGCGTGCAGGCTTCCGATGAAATGGCCAGATCTGCCAACCAGCTTCAGAGATAATCATTCTTAGTTTGAAGGAGGCATAATCATGCAAATAGAAGGAATTACTCCTCAACCGATGAGGGAAGCGGCCGAATTATCGCCATCAAAGAAACAGGATGAATCGAAGCTTAAGGAAGCTTGTGAGCAGTTTGAGTCCTTGTTCCTCTCGCAGATGCTTAAGGAAATGAAAAAATCTGTTCCTAAAGCCGACGATGCCAGTAAAGAACAGGATACATACGATGAAATGATGTATGATGAAATTGCGAAATCGATGGCAGCATCAGGCGGAGTCGGCATGGCAAGTGTTCTTTATCAGCAGGTTAAGGATATTATGTAATTATCTTTAACAATTGTTTAATAGGTATATTTTTAAGGGACTGTCTCAAACATAAAATGTTTGAGACGGTCCTTAGGTTTTTGGAGGTTTTCGGATGACCTGCGATCTTGCCTATTTATGGGAAAGATACAAAAAAGCAGAAGACTTGGAAGCTAGAGACTTTTTGATTGAACATTACCTGCCCTTTGTTAAGAATTTAGCATCGGGTGTAATAAGAAAGCTCAGAGCCGGTGTGGAACTTGACGACCTGATTAGTGACGGCGTCTTTGGTTTAATTCGGGCTATTGAGCTTTTTGAACCTGAACGGGGAATCAAGTTTGAAACATATGCAACCCCGGTGGTAAGGGGGGCAATTTTTAACGGCATAAGAGCTCTTGACTGGGTCCCGGAAAGAACCAGAGAGAAGACCAGAGCGTTGCAGAAGGCCATGGATAATTTTGCTTCAAATTATGGCCGCGTTGCTACAGAATCCGAACTGGCGGAGGAGCTTAAGATTAGCACCTCCGATGTATATAATCTGATCGTTGATCTCGGTTGTATCTATTTGCTGTCATTGGAGCAGCCTTTGTCCTCTGACGAGGAGGCTGTTATACTTGATACTATTGAAGATACTGATTCTTCGAATCCCTTGCATGAACTGGAGTTTAAAGAACAGCGTCAGGCTCTGACGGAAGCGGTTGAGGCTCTCAGTGAAAGAGATCGTCAGATCATACAGCTTTATTATTTTGAAGGACTTTCTTTTGATAAGATTGCCCAGATGATAAATGTTTCAAAACAGCGAATTTCCCAACTGCATGTGCGTATAATGAAACAGCTTAGGGAAGCTATATCCATTCACAGGATCGCTACTTTAAATACTGTAGAGGATTCGTCTGTGGTTGACATGAGGGCCTAGAAGTTATATTTATTTATTGGGGCTGTCTCGTTAAGGGACAAGACGGCTCCTTTTTTATTAGCCTTTGAAAGGTTCCTCACAGAGAATAGGAGAAGCACAGAGATTTTACAGGTATTATCTCCGTGAACTCTGTGCCCTCTGTGAGAGGCAGGAAGAAATTACCGTGAGACAACCCCTTTTGTTGGGGTTAACATACCCTGGAGGGGGAACTTGTAAATGAAAGTTGGTTTTACGACAACAATTCCGTTTGAAATATTGCATGCCGCCGGAGTTGAGGGCGTTGATTTGAATAATATTTTTATAACGGATCCTAACAGGGAGAAACTGCTTGAGGCCGCGGAAAGACGCGGTTTGCCAACCACACTTTGCAGTTGGATTAAAGGGATTTATTCCGTTCTGCAACAGCGTCAGGATATCGAAACCGTTATAGCCGTGGTTTCCGGCGACTGCAGCAATGCTTTGCCTCTTGTAGATCTACTGCGCAGTGAGGGCAGGGAAGTTATAACTTTTGCTTATCCGTTTGATCGTGATGAAATGCTTTTGAAAATTGAAATGGAAAAACTGATGAAAAGGTTTTCTGTTTCTTATAAAGATGTTGAAAAATCGCTTGGACAACTGGATCTAATTCGTGATAAGGCTGAGCAAATCGATTTAATGACCTGGAAAAATAGGACTGTCACCGGCTTTGAGAATCACTACTATCTTGTCAATATGAGTGATTTTGAAGGTGATCCTATGAAGTATTCAAAGACCCTATCGGATTTTATGGAAAAAGCCTCCTTGCGTGAAGAAGCCATGGATTTAATGCCGCTGGCTTTTGTCGGTGTTCCTCCTATTTTTTCAGATTTTTATGAGTTTCTGGAGAGCAAAAACGCCAGAGTAGTATACAATGAGACGCAGAGACAGTTTTCTTTCCCCTCAAGAAGCAGTAATATTGTAAGGCGTTACCTTGACTATACATATCCTTATAGTTTGCTTTTCCGTATGCAGGACATAAAACGCCAGCTTGAGATTAGGGGGATAAAGGGCGTTCTGCATTACACGCAGTCATTTTGCCATCATCAGATGGATCATGTGCTGTTGCGCGAAAATATCGGTCTTCCTGTACTTATGCTGGAAGGGGACAGGCCGGCGGGACTTGATGAACGTACCAGGTTGAGGGTGGAGAGTTTTCTTGAAATGCTCCAGTAGCGCTACTGTGAATTACGCCTGTATGCGTCGTCAAATTAGATATTCTCTCGCTCAACGTAGAAAAGACTACGTCTCGCTCGTAGAAATCTGATTTGCCTTAGCCTACAGACGCAATTGACAGCAGCGTTACTGATTTTCCTTATAAAGTAGGATTTTTTCTTTGTTTGTCGAATTAATAGCCCCTTCGGGCTTTTTTAATAATCTTTTTAGGCAGGTTTTTTATGAAAAAACTTTTATTGTTTTTTGCTTTGATTGCTTCGCTTTGCGGCTGTACAGGTAATGTAAATATTACGGCAGAAGATCTTATGGCTAATATGAAAAAAGCATATCAGGAACTTGATACTTTCCATGAGACTTCCTCGGTTAATATTTTGAGAGATACTAATAAAAAGGTTGAAACAAGTGTTACTACCGAGTTTTCTTTTAAGCGGCCGAATCTTTATGTAATCAAAAATACTACAGGCAAGGCAAATGCAACAATAATTTCCGACGGCAAAGAGCTGTCTGTGGAATCAAGTGAGTCAAAAGAGCCGCATAGAGTTCCGGCCTCCAGAACCGTTTCGGAGCTTTATCAGCGGTTGACGTCACGTTCGCTTGTTAACCCGGAGCGCATGATTACCGAGTTTTATCTGCTTGACGGCAGGCTTCCTTCAGAGCCTTTTGCAACAGCCGAAGTTTCAAAAAAACTGGCAAAAGTTGAAGGTAAGGACTGTTATGTTTTAAATATTTCTGCAAAATCAGGAGATCGTCAGGCGGTCTATGTTGACAAAGACAGTTTTATGATCCGAAAAAATGTTATTTCGATTGTAAAGCCTGTGTTGCCGAAAAGGTCTGGCATGCCAACGCCTCAGTCTGCACCGTCGGAGGATGCATCTACGGCTGTGAAATCGGCCCAAGAGGCTGCAGCTCCATTGTTTACATCTGATGAGACGATGGGAGTTGTCGAAACGAATCCCCAATTAGATCCTGCTATTTTCAAGGTCAAGGGCAGGCAATTACCTCTTTTCCCGGGAAAAAGGGAATCCGGGAAACCTGTTAAGACTAATGCGCTAAAAGGGGAGATGGCTCCTGACTTTGAGTTGAAGGATGAAAATGGCAAGGTTGAGTCTGTTTCAGCCAGCAAAGGTAAGACAGTTGTCCTGTTTTTCTGGGATCCTTTGTATAAACCGAGTTTTTCAGAGATAACTGAACTTCAGGAGATTTATGCAAAGGCATCTGCCGATAAAAATCTGCAGATATTTGCAATCTCCGATGATAAGTCGGAGATGAGGGCGGGCACTTTTAAAAAGACCGGAGCGTCCTTTCCAGGCTTGTATGATGAAGACGGCAAGGTATCTTCAATCTATGGCGTGGATGTAGTGCCGTATACTATTATCATTGATAAAGACGGCAAGGTTTCCGAGACTTTTTCGGGAAGACAGCCGAGAGAAGTAATTATTAAAGCCCTTAAAAACCGCGGTATAAAAGTTTAAAAAATGGATTTTAATTTATTATAAAATTTTGCGTAATGCATATTATTGGGAGGACGGTTTTATGACGAGGATTATTAAAAAGAGAAAGAAAATTGTGAAAGATTCTGATCAACAGAAAAAGGTCGAAGGAAAGAACCTTCAACAGTCGGGTGATTTTTTCCAAAAAAATAAAACCCTTCTGACTTGGGCACTTGTTCTTGCTTTTTTGATGACGTGTTTCGGTGTCAGCGGTATGATGTTCAGCGGATGTATCAAATCGAATGGAAAGGATATGGCTCACCAGGGAGAGGGCGGCGAACATTCTCAGCCCAAGGACGATGTCTTTGCTGATATATCATATCATCAGGGACTTCTGAGCCAAAATCCGGATGACTCGTTATTGATGGGAAACCTTGCATATGCTTATCAGTCTGCAGCAATGAAACTGCAGATGAAAGATGAGGTAAGCGGGAATAAAGCAAACGAAACCCAGATCTCAGATTTTCTAAAACAATCGGAAGATTATTATAAAAAGGCATTTGATGCGGATCCTAATTACTCTTTTGCCGCCGTTAATTTGATGGAGACATATATAATGGGAGGACGTCCTGAGGAAGCAATTGCATTTGGCGAGAGAGTTGTTGCCGATAAAAAGCTTATGGATAAAAAACCTCCGACAGATCCTTCCGCATTTGAAGAATCTAATTTTTCACCCGTTTTGGTGAAACTGGTCAATGCATACTCCAAAGCCGGACAACAGGAAAAAGCCCTTGCGCTTATGGGGAAGGCTTTGGAATTAAATCCTGATGATTTATCTCTTCTTTATTTTGCAGCTAAAGAGAAATCTCTTAAGGATGCTAAAGCTGTGGATAAAAAAGAAGCTGCGGAACTGATCGCAAGAGCTTCAAGCATCGTTCTGGCATCACGCTCCGCAGGAGCTTCTGCAGATAAGGTTCTTGAACATTATAAGCTCAAGGAAGGCTTGGAAATTTTAGAGCTTCAGGGTGATATAAGCATATTGGAAGATGATAAGGAACTGGCTGGTCAGGCTTTTCAGATGGCTTCAGACTATGCAGCAGCTCTTGAAGATAAAGCTTCGGTTGAACGTATTGCCAGGAAAGTGGAAGAGTCCGGAGCGAAACCGCCTGTTTCTGTAGTAGGTCAGGAAGAAACTGATGAGGGCGTTGTTGTTAAGTTGAGTGACGGAAGAACGGTTACAATTCCGAAAGATAAAATGGATCAGGCGAAAAATGATAGGGAATCCGGAGCACTGGGACAGATAAAGGTTGACGGAGAGGGTAACGCTTCAAATGTACCGCAGAGCAAGGGTGATAAACAGGAAACGAAGCCGGCTGCCAAGGCAGGTGAACCGGCTGCAACGTCTTCTTCTCCAGCCGGAGCCAATACTCCTTAGAACGGATAATCTTTAATAACTTTTAGATAAAGCAGGTTCTGAAATCAAGAGCCTGTTTTTTCTTTTAAGAAAAAAGAGCTACTCAAATCAATGAGTAACTCTATTTACGGGTAAAAGGCATTCAATTGTGTTTATCATTTGATACGAATCAGTGGCTTTAGAACATGGGTTTTAAGCTTTTGGAAACCTCAAGCTCCGCTTCAGTAGCCTGAATCACGTCGTCAACCCGGAATTCCGGGTTGATTTCTTTTAATGTCAATCCGCAGGACGTCACTTCTATGACTCCCATTTCGGTCACAATAAGATCCACGACTTTAACCGCCGTTAGCGGCAGCGTACATTTTTTCAGTATTTTGTGCTTGCCCTTATTGGTATGCTGCATCGCCAGGATTACTTTTTTGGCTCCGACGACGAGATCCATTGCTCCGCCCATTCCCGGAACCATAACGCCTGGTATAATCCAGTTGGCCAGATTGCCTTCCTGATCCACCTGGAGAGCGCCTAGGACTGTTGCGTCAACATGGCCGCCGCGGATGATGCCGAACGACTCGGCACTGTCAAAAAATGCGCCGCCCTGTTTGAGCGTCACATACTGGCCGCCGGCATTTACAATATCCACGTCCTCACTGCCTCTTTCCGGAGAAGGGCCTAAACCAAGAAAACCGTTTTCGGACTGAAATGTGATGTCAAAGTTTTCGGGAATATAGTTGGCAACCATTGTCGGCAGGCCGATTCCAAGATTGACGACATCTCCGTCATTTAATTCTTTTGCAACTCGTCTTGCAATGATTTCTTTTATATCTGCCATGGTTTCTCTCCTTCGACAATGATATCGACAAATATACCGGGGGTCATTACCGTGTTGGGATCCATATCTCCGATTTCAACCAGTTTTTCGGTTCCGGCAATCACTACATTTGCCGCTGTGGCCATTACGGTATTGAAATTTCTTGTCGATTTGCTGTATAAGCTGTTGCCTTTACGGTCGCAGACCGATGGTCTGATCAAGGAAAAATCCGCTTTTAAAGGTTTTTCCAGCAGGTATTGCTTTCCGTCTACAGTTATCACATCCTTGTTCTCGGCAACGACCGTGCCTACGCCTGTCGGTGTAAGAAATCCGCCTAATCCTGCCCCGGCAGCCCTTATTCTTTCCACCAGTGTTCCCTGAGGAATCAGCTCTACTTCCAGTGTTCCCTCATTCATTTGCTTGCCGGTCTCCGGATTAAGGCCTATATGCGAAGCAATCAGCTTTTTAACCTGCCTTGTGGCTATAAGCTTGGAAACTCCTCTTCCGGGATATGCCGAGTCATTGCATATAATCGTCAGGTTTTGTGTGCCTTTCTCAACGAGAGCATCAATCAGTATTTCCGGTGTCCCTGTTCCCATAAAGCCACCGATCATGATAATATCGTTCTCTTTTATCAGATGAACTGCTTCGCTGAGGCTTTTTATTTTGTTCTTCATAAACAATTGCCTCCATTGTGTTATATTATTTAAAATTCTGCTTAAAATGTTTTAACCCTGTAGTATTTTAGAAGTAACAGCAATTCTTCGATATACTCGGCTGCCGTTTCCCTGTTTCTTATGACCGAAAAGACTTCATCGGAATAGAGTGTTGCCGGATACCAGTTGGCTGATTCGGCCATTACGTTTTCACCGTCTATAATGACGAATTTGTGATGAAGAGGTGAATAGTGGTTATGATTGTTATACAAAAGATTTACCGTGATCCCGTTTTCCGCCAGAATATTCAGATCCTGACGCAAAGGCCTGTTTCCAGCTTCCCAGGGGCATTCGTGCTGAACTTCCGATTTAAATCCGTTTAGCACCAGTCTTACGGCGACGCCGCGCCGGGCGGAGTCTATAAGGGCTTGGAACAATGTCCGTCCGCTGCCTGGCATGTGAAAGTCGCCGACGTCAAACATGACTGCCAAGATCGTTTCCCTGGCGCCGTATATTTCCGCTTCTATGATGTCACAGCCGGAAAAATGTAGTCCATGCCTGTTCATATAACTTCCGAGTGAATAATACAAGTTGTATTGCGCTGACGGTTCAACGGTATAAGTTTGAAACGGAGCTCCCTTTATTGTCTGGAATATATGTTCGTAGAGTAACGCTATCGCCGGTGAATAATAAAAGATTCCGTTTTCCCTGTTTTCCGTCCATTTGTCGAAATCAAGATTATACGACGAAGACATTACGGCCATACCGTCAAAAACGATGAATTTTGTATGCATACTGGCTATTCCGTCGGAGGGTTCAAACGGAGTACTCCTGACAACTCCAATGACAGGGATGTTGTTTCTCCTCAATTCGGCAACACTTTCCGACCAGTCGCAGGAAGACAATTGTTCCCATCCGCCGATACATTCAACATTAACTCCGATATGTGAGAGATGTATAAGGTGGCGGGCAATATTTATGTTGTCAAAATTAAACAGGGAAAAATGGACATAATGGGGTCTGTACGGCTCGTTTCTCAGGTTTTCTTCAACTTTGTCCAGTAAGGTGTGTATTTCTTTGAGCGGGTGGTAATGGGAGTAGGTGGGCTCTCTGGTGAACAGTACCTTATGATAAAGCGGTGAATTGTATATTGACCATGCCGCCTCTTCCAGCGAAGTTCGCTCAAATCTAAAAGGCCTGAAGTCCGAATACGATACGATTGGAAAGTCATGGTTCAGTGATCCGTTGGCGAAATCCCCTTCATGGGCGAATAAAAATTCACATTCCGGGTAGAGCGCTTCGTTTTCCGCCTGCAGTATATAGGAGAATGTTGCCGCTTTGATATTCCCATGAGGACTGTGCCATGGGAATATCGGCAGCTGGTGGGTCGCCCATTCCTCATCACCGTTTTCAAGATGTTTTTTGAAAGAAGGGAAGAGGATGTATTGTTCAGCAGCGCCGTCCTCCCGGTAGATTGAAAAGCGGATGATGATTTTTTTTCCGGAGCTGTAGTTTTGAACTCTTAGACCTATGCCCCCATGAAAAAAGATCAGCTCCCTTCCATCATTGCCATGAACGAAACGCCTGTTTCCAATCCACTTGAACATAGGTATTGCGAGTGTCTCTGATGACGGCATTTTATTTTTTCTCCGGATTTCCTGATTTTTATTCGGCAAGACTGAAAATGTTGTGAATATAATATTTAAAGCCCCATAATCCAGGCTGTTTTGGGCAGATATATTTTTATCAGCTGTTCAACGGCGGCCATATTATCGGGATCCGATGTTTCATATCTCCCGCTGAATCCGTTTTCAATAATAAAATTTAATGTCAGCGGAATAAATTCATTTTCAAGTGCGGAAAAGATGTCGGGATTATCCTGCAGGAGCATTTGTTTTTCATAGGTCTGCGAATTAGAATTAAGGGCGCATGCGTTTATGGCTTCCGCGCTTCTCCATTCTATTTTTGATGCAGTATGTCTTAGATGTTCCAACTTTCCTGATTCCGCAAGATCTTTGATGAATTGCGCCAATATTTTCATCAAAATAAATCTGTCGAGTTCGTATCTATAATTAAGTCCTTTGTTGTTGAAATTTATTTCCGAATTAAAAAGGCTTAATTCCAGATATGAATTGGCGGCGACAGAGTAATCCACAGGAATGATGACCGTACCTTCCCATACGTTTATGCCGTAATGATCCGTTCCTTTGTAGGTTATGCAGTCGCAGTCTCTTTCTCCGCCGGACAACCAGTCTCCAAACGGAGTTGCGGTAAAACCGTAATATAGCTTCAGATTGCTCAGGTTCTCTTTTGAAGGAACGGTTATTTTGCATTTTTCTATGTACTGGCCGTATATATGGTAGTGGTTGGGAACTTCATAGATTTTAAAGTTTATTTCTATACCGGGCGACATCCCGTTTAACTGCCGGAAGTAAAATCCGCAGTCGAAATCAATATTGAAAAAATGTTTTTCGGTAAGGCCGAGGGCTTTCAGCCTTTCCAGTTCCTCAAAATAAAAATGGACGGATTTTTTTATTCTTGATTTAAAGTATTTCTCCATGTCAAACGGCGAACCGCCATATCTGTGCAGCGCCGGGATCTCGTCGTAGGTGTCGAATGTTATCGGAACAAGCCCTCTTTTAAGCATTAGAAAGTTTATCAGTGATTTTGCCGTTCTGCCGTTACTGTCCGTAAACGGGTGTATGCTTATGAGCATATAATACAGCATCACAAGCTGCCGGCAGAAAAACTCAAAGCTGTCCGTGTTCCACTGAGCGTTTTCCAGAAAACGCTCCATATCTTCCATTCCGCGCCGGAAATTGTCAAATTCGAACGTCAGCCCGCTCTTATTCGTAAAATCTTCTGTTCTGAATTCTCCGGCGTTCCATGTATGTGATAAATCAAGTTCTCTGGTAAGCCGGTAATGGATATTCATGATAAAGTTTAAATCTATCCTGATGGGCTGGTCAATGATATTATACATAAAATCAAATAACTGCCTTAAATTTTTCGAGGCGATAAATTTCACCCGGTAGGCGGGATCGACGTTTACATTACCTATGGAGCCGGACATTATTGTTCCCGACTGTTCGGTCATCGATAAAAACATTTTCAGCAGGGTGGCTATGTTTGCATGAGGAGGTGTTATTTTTGAAGTGTTAAAAAAGGCATCTATTTCCGGCCGTATATCTTCATTGTCTTCCGGAATTACCGGTATGTTTTCATGCTCGTTTAATCCCAGTTTACGGCATAGCTGCGCGATAATATGCCATGAGTTTTTGCGTTGAATATGGTTTTCAGGCATATATATAACCGACTTGACCTTTTCGAGCTGTGTGTAAAAAGTATGATCAAGGGCTTTGCCATACCAGTCGGCCTCTTTTGACAGAAATGATTCCAGATCCCCTGCCAGGGCAGTACTTACTCCATAGCCCTTTTGCAGCAACTCTGTTAAAACGGTTTTTCTTGAGATTATTTCGGACACAATGGATTTATAAAGCTGACTGTTGTAATGCCATTTTTTATAATAATTCAGCAACTCCCACATCGTATCGGGATTTTCATCATGCTCAAGTTGTCCGAGTTCCGAGGCAATATGTTTGAATGTTTCCGTAATACGGTCATGAATTCGCTGACAATTGGAATCCCATTCGTACACTAAATCCATTTTGTCTCCTTGAAATAGCTTACGCCTGATTTGCAGTTATTTTATATCAATCACAGTTACGATCCCGATGTGATCGCTTAAATCCGTTTGATTCGACATCAAAAATGAATCAACGATTTTAATTTGCCCCCGGCACAGTATAAAGTCGATGCGGCAGTATGGGCCGGAGGCGGGAAATGTGTCACCGCCGCGTTTGTTTATTTTTCTGAAGCTGTCCTGGAACTTATTTCTTTTAAACAGTTTCAGGCATGATGACGTTTCTTTGGCGTTAAGATCGCCGGTAATAACCTCGGCATTGAAATACCGGTTTGTATTACTGTAGATGTTGTCGATTATTTTTTGTGCCTGTTGTGTTCTTATTGACGCCGTTTTGTGATGGTCCAGATGTGTGGTGACAAATCTGACCGCTTTGCCGCCCAGCTCGGCCGTCACGGCAAGAGCGTATCTCTGCATAAGCGGTCTCGTCTTTCTGACCGCAACATCCAGATTTATTACGCCAACTTCCTGAAGCGGCACTCTGGACAGTACGGAGATCCCTTCGGGATAACGGTCATAGAACGGGTGGCAGTATGCCCAGTAAGTATACCATCTTTCCCCCGTAAGGTTCATCAGATGCCTTGCCACCTGATAGCTGGTATCCTCAACACCCATTCCGTTTATTACTTCCTGAAATCCGCAAATGTCGGCTCTGTGGTATTGGAGTTCCTGGGCAATCCGGTAAAAACGGTATTCATCATTGCTTTGCGTTCCGTGAAGGTTATAACTTGCGACGGTTATTCTGTGCATTCAGCCTCTCCTAAATAGTAGTGTAGACCCCTTAAAGATACTCGCGAAAATTGAGCTCTGCGAATATATTGTGCCTGTATTCAAGATCTTCGAGAAAATCGGTCTCTATATTTTTAGCGTAAATTTCTTCATAAAGCTCCGTAAAATTAATAATATGTTCTTTCGTTCTTTTTTCGGCATATTCGACACAGGTATCCGATCTTATTATAAATGCCCAATCGCTGCTCTGAGCGAGCAGCAATTCCCTGGCGGCCTGATTTAATGCCCTTTCCGTAAGCGGATCCGTATTTGAGGCGAATGCCGCCGCCAGTTCCTCCATTCTTTCTTCGGCTTTATGGAGATGCATATAGATCCAGTCGTTACAGTCATTCAGCCAGAATTCGGAATACCCGTTATGGCCCCAGCTTGACTGTGACGGAACTGCAATCGGGTTTTCCCTGAACATGTTGAGATATTCTACCGGTGTTACCGGCTGCAGCGGGTAGTTGCGGTAATGATTTTCTTCAAAAAGGGCTCTTAAAAACTCCGGTCCTTCATACCACCAGTGCCCGTACAGCTCTGCGTCGTAGGGACATGTGATTATCGGGGGCCTGTCCATGGCCTGCATTAAATAGTCCGACTGTTCACATCTGCTGGAAATAAAGTGGTTGGCGTGTATTTTAGTTTTTTGTAACGCGTTTATCTCGGAGTAGGGGAGTTTATCATTGGTCTTGCCGGTTATGCGGTAGTATTTTACGCCGGTATTGATCCTGATGCCGCTCTCGTGTATGTGCGGGGAGATATAATCGAAATCCAGATCATATCCCGCGTCTCTGTAAAATTCTCTGTAGTCAAAGTCTCCTGGGTATCCCTCATGTGAGCTCCATACCTGTTTGGACGAATGCGGATCCCGTGCAAATGCCGATACACCTGAATCCGGACATGTGATCGGCGAATATATTGCATACCTTGGGGGAGGCTGGGCGTTCATTATCCCGTGCGAGTCAACAAAAAAGAAGCTGATTCCGTTTTGAGCCAAAAATCTGTCGTGTCCCGGATAGTATCCGCACTCGGCAAGCCAGATGCCCGACGGCTCCGCAGACAGGTGTTTGCGGTAATTTTTTACAGCTATTGAGATTTGTGCTTTTACCGACTTTTCGTGAATGGACATTATCGGCAGGAAGCCATGTGTCGCACAGCAGGTTATAATTTCCAGGTTCCCGTGCTCTTTTACCGCTTTAAACGCATTTATTATATTTTTATTATACCGTCTTGTGAAAAAATCAAGTGATTGTCTGAATTTGCGCTCATACATCAGCGTCAATTCATAGAAATCGCCGTTATTTCTGTTCCTATGCTTTTCTTTTTCGGTAAGCTCCAGCAGATTTTCAAGATGTCTTATGTACCTGTCCTGCAGCAGTTCATCGGCAAGCATTTCCATCAGAGGAGGGGTAAGCGACATTGTTACTCTGAAGTAAACCCCTTTATTGATGAGGTCTTCATATGCGAGCAGCAGAGGGATGTATGTTTCCGTTATGGCTTCATACAGCCAGCGTTCTTCAAATGAGTCATTATATTCAGGATGCCTTACAAAGGGTAGGTGGGCATGGAGTACCATATTTAAAAAGCCCTTTGACATCTCTGCATCTCCTTTCGAAGTTCCGGTATGGTTTGATTTATTTAAAACAGGATGTATATGCCTTCGTTTTTTTCGCAAATATCAGTCTGGTTTTTTGCAATCTCTGACCGGTATTGCGTATATCCCTGAACGCCGGCAGCGGAATCAACGGTTTTTCGATTTGGTAAGTTTGTTTTAATGTCAGTCCGGAGAAAATATTCTTTATTTTTTCGGTCATATTAACCTGCGGCAATTGCCGATCTCCGCTTTCCTGAAGGTTGTTGTCCATGAATAAATGACTGATTGCCGCCTTACCTGTTTTCGGTTGGCTATCCGGTTGGTTAGCAGACTGTGTTTGCAGCCATTTATTTGTGGCTGTGTGGATTTTTTCTTTGCCGGTGAATACTGCCGGAACAAAGGTGGTATTGCGCTGCTCAGCCGATTTGCTCTCTTTTACGGTATTGCTTTGCACCGGTATGCCGTCATCTTTTTTAAGGACATTCCTTAGTTTTTTATAAAGCTCTTCTACTGCTTTCCATTCTCTGTTTGTAGAAGAGGCTCTGGAGCTTATGGGAATATCAACAATATTGGAGGTTGCAAGAGTTTTGCTTTCCATAAAGCCGCTTGCCTCCAGAGTCGCGATATAGTACTTATATGATTCATCGACTTTTACATATTTTGAATCGGCATTTTCGGATAAAAGTATTTCCCTGTGCAGGATACCTGTTTGGGCCGTAATGTCGCTGTCAAATGATTTATATATTTTTAAAATCAGTTTCCCGGCAAGAAAATCGTGAACCGGCATTTGTTTTGATTTTGATGTTTTTTTTGCAAGATCCCAGTAAACAAATATAAACTCGGGATCCCTTACAAGGATAGTAAGCTTGTCTTCATCGTAGCTTTCCGGAAGTTTTTTGGCATTATAATCCAGAAATGTGCCTGATTTATGCTTTTTTATCTGTTTTATTTGATCTGAGTTTTGTTTTTTAGCCGATTGTTCTTTTTCTTCAGTAGGCGGCTTTTTCGTTTTTACATTTTTGT
The DNA here is from genome assembly GCA_031551355.1 of Candidatus Xenobia bacterium. Taxonomy (GTDB): domain Bacteria; phylum Vulcanimicrobiota; class CADAWZ01; order CADAWZ01; family CADAWZ01; genus JAVBNT01. The sequence continues at coordinate 52,257 of JAVBNT010000007.1, forward strand.
CGGTAATTACTTCTGCGGTCGTTTCTATATCTTTATTTTTTGTATCTTTGGGTTCTACGGGTTTAAGGCCGGTGCCGTTGTCTTTATCCGGTTCGGCAAATGTAGATACTAATGACACCGGGGGTATTTTGCTGTGTTTTTTTTGCAAAGCCTCCGCTGAGCTTCTTTTTTTGCTGCTCTTTATTTTTTTTTGCGTGTTTTTTTTGCGGGCCATTCCATTCCCCTGTTCGCATTTTGCCAACTTAGTATTTCTTCTATCTTGAATATTATCCTCTCTTATAAGCCTTGCTAATGCCTATTTAATGGGCAGGAGTTTTTTTATGCTGCAGATTACCTCTGTCCTGTTTTTTATTATTTTTTTTCTCAAAAGAAGGATTTGCAGACAGAAACTTGAATTAAAATCCTTTGAATTGGATAATGTTGTATTCTAAATATGGCACTCTTTGTTCTAAAAAAATTGCAAACTAAATCACAGTTAATAATTATCTAGGTCTGGACTACTTTTATGAGCGAAAAAGATATAAAAGAAATCAATAATTTAATCTCTATGAGACGGTGGGAAGACGCTCTTACAGCTCTTCGAAGAAGTAATCTTAAGGATTGTCCTCAGAGAACGCTTAAAGAAGCGTTGCTTCTTTATAATATGAATTGTCTTAAGGAATGCGGCGATTTATGTCTGGAGTCACTTGAGAAAAAGAAGAACTTCGATCTGAATCTTATTCTTCGTGCCTGTGAAAATCTTTACAGAAGAAGAAGTCTGCTTATTGCCCCTATCAGTGAATATAAGCCTGCCGATGCACATGTTATGCATAGTAGTGTGGCATCATTGCTGGCTGTTTTTTGTGACATTCGTGAAGCGGTTTATTATTTAAACGGCTTGCTTGCACAAAAATCTGAGCCGCTGTATAAATATTTACTGGCTCAGCTTCACCGTATTTCCGGTAAAATACAGGATGCGATAAATATCGCTGAGTCCATATCCTCATATAATCCTGCCAAACAGCTTTTAGAGATCCTGAATGCTGAGTTGGTTATTGTTCAGAAGCGTACATCTTCCAGTCTTGCCGAGAAGGTGGAACTTGAAAGTATGTCTTCTCTGAGCGCGGAAGAGCTTATGGTCAGAGGCTTTTGGAGTATTTCGGAGAGAGATTACCAGCTTGCTTTTAAATATTTTGGCGAAGCTGTTAAGATGGATCCTTCCTTAGCTATTTGTTGGTATTATGTCGGTATGCTGCAGAATTTTCATGGGGCGAAAGACAGGGGAGAGCTTTGTTTTAAGAAGTTCCTTGACCTTTTTCCACAGTCAAGCGGTTTTTATCGAAATCAGATATCTTCTCCGATTCCGGGTACACCACAGGAGACTATTGAGAACTATTATCATCGGTGGATAGGCTATATGCCTTCGGATCCGAGATCATGGATTGCTTACCTGAGATATCTTTGTGAATATAAGGACCCGTCATCGGTGAAACTGTTGGCGTCCGAGATTCTGGACAATTATTGTAAAGACTGGTTTATTCATAAGGATACATCTTTTTATCACTTGACGATGGGAGTTCTAAGATTTTGTGCAGGCAGACTTTCTTCTGCCGAAGAATCGTTTAGAACGGCTCTTAAATATGATGGCATGAAATCCCTGGCCCTTATATGCCTGGGTAAAACATCGGAAGCGCATGGTTCCGCTGTTGATGCCTCCGATAATTATGAGAAAGCTTCTGTAGATGAAAATGCCTCTTTAATTTCAAAATATTTGATGACTAATGTGCTTCTGAAAAAGAAGAACTATAAAAAAGCATTTTCAATGATTGATGAGGTTTTACTTAAAAACCGCTTCTCTCCTATTGCCTGCGCCAAGAAGGCCGAAGTCTTTTTAGAGTTGTCTGATATAAAAGGTCTTAGAAAATATCTTCTGGATATGAATGAACGTTCATCGGGAGATCTCAAAGCGGATCCTTCTTCACCGGAAATGTCTGTAATTACTGCAATGATTTCTTTGCGTGAATCAAAGATTGCTGATGGAATTGCTGAGCTGAAGAAAGCGATGGAACAGTATCCGGATTCTTATACTATCCTGAAAAATCTGGCAATACTGTATTTCAAATCCGAACAGTATAAAGAGTGTATATCACTTATAGAGAGCTGTAAGGTGACTCCTATAGATCCGGAGCTCCTTTTCCTTAAAGGTGCCGCTGAATTTTACTGTGAAAATTTTGATATTGCAGAAAAAATTATTATGGACTATCTAAGTCTTAATCCTTTTGATTCTTCGGCATGGCATCTTATTGCCGTTTCTTCGTTCCGTTCCGGTAAAATGGATATAGCCGCTCTTGCCTTTGAAAAAGCGGCATGTTATTCGGGCGCAAAACTCCATCACAGGCTTAATTTATCAATATTTAATGCATATGACGGAAAATATACGCAGGCACTGGAGCTGATGGATATTTCATCTGCTCTGAGAGGAACAATGGATAACAACTATATTGTCCAGTTTGCATGGCTTCAGTATGTTTCCGGTAAATATGATGATGCCTTGGAAACATTGAAAAAAATAGTCAAGGGTAAAAAAGTATCGCAGGATGTGAGTATTGTCAAAGCTGCCGCTGAATATGCGAAAGGATACACAACACAGGCGTCTGCAACGATTGATGAAGCGATTGACGTTTGTGGAGAAACCCCTGAATTATTATATAACAGGGCATTTATAGCTCTTCATGATAAAAATCTTTCGCTTGCGGAAGTATCTATCGCCAAGGCGATACAGATTGACAACACATTTTACAATGCCTGGATAGCCAAGGCTGTTCTTAGTTGGATGAACAACAGTGAAGAAGATGTTACCATTGCTTTGAAAGGAGCTAAAAAACTTAAAAATTCCGGATTTAAGGAATGGCTTAAGAAAGCATCTTCTATAAAAGAACCTTTGTCTACAATATCTTTTTATGACAAAATAAGTCTTAATTTCTATATGCCGGAGATATTTACTCTGCATTATAATGACCCCTTGAACATATTCCTCTTTGAGAAGCTTGATACTGTTTTTAAAAAGTAACCTTTAAGGACGTATTCAGCGCACATTATAACTGCTATTTTCTTCAAATTTTTAATTTGTAGCATATCTTTGTGTATTTTTATTAATTTTAGGGGGGATAACTATGCAAATTTCTGCTCCTCGGGGCACTGCCGATATTTTGCCCGACATTTCCTATAAATGGTCATATGTAGAGGAAGTTGCAAGAAAGATTGCAACTACTTTTTGTTATGATGAAATAAGGACTCCTATTTTTGAACATACGGAGCTTTTTATCCGTGGAATAGGAACCAGCACTGATATTGTCCGTAAAGAAATGTACGTTTTTGCCGATAAAAAAGACAGGAGCCTTACTTTGCGTCCTGAAGGGACGGCTACGGTTATGAGAGCAGTCCTTCAGCATAAACTTTATGCGAAAAATTTTAACCGGCTTTTTTATATTGGACCGTTTTTCCGTTATGAACGTCCCCAGGCCGGACGTTTTAGACAATTTCATCAGTTCGGACTGGAAGCTCTCGGGCTTTCAAATCCGGCAATTGATGCGGAAATAATGCACTCTACCTGTAGTTTTTTTAATGCCCTTGGCATCGATAATCTTAGTATCGGTTTGAATTCACTTGGCTGTATTGAGTGCCGTCCGGATTACCGTAAGTCACTGATAGATTTTCTTTCCGCCAAAAAAGACGAATTATGTGAAGATTGCAGGGAACGGCTTGCCGTTAATCCGCTTAGAGTTCTTGACTGTAAAAATAAACAATGTAAGGAAGTTGTTGCCCAGTCTCCGATTATGCTTGATTTTTTATGTTCGGGATGCAATGAGCATTTTTCCAGGGTCCAGCACTATATTTCAACCTTTTCACTTCCGTTTAAGATAAATCCGCGTATAGTCAGGGGGCTTGATTACTATACCGGTACGGTTTTTGAGGTTGTCTCGGACCTTCTCGGTGCACAGGATGCTCTTTGCGGCGGTGGTCGGTATGATCTTTTGGCTGAAGAGATTGGGGGAAAGATTATTCCTGCTGTTGGCGTAGCGATGGGACTTGAACGTACGATAAATATTATGGATAAATATAACTGTTCTTTTGGCAAAAAAAGGACTCCTAAAGTATATATTATTTCTTTGGATGACTCCTGCGATGATATGGTGGCGTCACTGCTTTGCCGTTTGAGGGACAACTCGATTGCTGCCGACAGAGACTATTCTTCAAGATCGCTTAAGGCCCAGATGAAGGAAGCTTCTTTGTCTGAAGCTGAATATGCTTTTATTATCGGCCAGGATGAGGTGTCTTCCGGAATGGTTAAAGTAAAACGCATGTCTGATTCTTATCAGGAAGACGTTAATATCGAATCGGTGATCGATTTTATCAGCAGATAATTGCCAATAATTTTGTTTTTAGAGAGGTAAAAAATATGTCCGGTTTTTTTGATGCCGATGCTATAGATAAATTAATATCCTCCGTAAGAAGCCACGGTGTTCAGGAACTTGAACTGGCCAATGGTGATTGCAGGCTTAAAATTAAGCTTAATCAGTCAACGCCGTCAGCGCCGCCCAGGGTTATTACAGAACAAAAAACTTCAACTCCTGTCTTGAGGGAGAATGAGTCCGGATATCAGGTGAAATCTCCTTTAGCCGGAGTTTTTTATAGTGCTCCGTCTCCGGATAGCCAGCCTTTTGTATCCGTTGGGAAACGTATTTCAAAGGGAGAAACTCTCTGCATAATTGAAGCAATGAAAATGATGAATGAGATTGAATCTGAATTTAATGGAGTTATTAAACGCATTCTCGTTTCCAATGGAGACAGTGTTGAATCCGGTCAAGCGTTATTCCTTATCGAAACGGATTAGCTTGGCTATTTCCTTATTTTGCATCATCCTGATTGTCGGACAGATGTAAAATTTAGGCGGCCGTTTACCTCTCTCCATTTTATGGAGTCCTCAAAAACGGCGGCAACGGTAAATGTATTTTATGCATTTATTGTGGATAGGAGGGGAAGATATGATTGGCAAGTGGTTGAAGGGTTATTTTTTCAGATTTTCCGAGGGTCGTCTCCTTATAGATGAACTCTTTCGCAGGCGCAGTGCGTCCAAGGGTATACCGCGATTGACTGAAGGTGAGTTTTACTCTTGTTTTGATTTTGAAGAATACGATTTAAAAGATATTAAAAATGCTTACAGAGAGCGCGATTTTTCCAGTGCTGCCGATGAACTTTTGCGGTATTACCGTAATAAAAAGAGTCCATTTGTTTTTTCAAACGATGAAACCGAGCTTATAAAGCGTATACGTGAAGTTCCTTATTCTTATAAATATATAGTCGATAAGGCGGAACGTATTTGTGCCCATGATATCGTTATGCCTACCGGTCAGAGCGCCGATTTCGGGACTTTTATCAATTGGTTTTCCGATTTTAACGGTAAAAGCTGGATGTTTCTGCATACTTCTGATTTTTTGAAAAAACTTCAGGATAAGACTCTTATGAAGCAGTATGATCTGAATGAGCTTCCCGTTTCTATGGAGTTTAATAAACATCATCATCTGGTCGATCTCGGCCGCGCTTTTTTTGTAACCTCCGATGAGAAATATACACAGGAATTTGTCGTTCAGCTTGAAGACTGGATCGAAAGGAACCCGGTAAACTGGGGGATAAGCTGGCTCGATCCCATGACCTGCGCTCAGAGGCTTATTTCCTGGATTTTTGCCTTGTCTTTCTTTTTAAATTCCACATATATAAGAGGCGAGAATTTTTATGTCATAATGAGAAGTATTTTGCTTCATGGCGCTTATATGTCGGAAAGCCTTAACGACAAAAATCTGCGGCCATCGAGAGTTATTGCCGTGGCTTCGTCTCTTTATTTTCTTGCAACTGTTTTTCCCGAATTTGAGTGTACAAAACGCTGGAAAGCAAGAGCTCTCAGAGTTTTGGAGTCCGAATCTTCATCACAGTTTTTTGCCGATGGCGTTTACAGAGAACGTTCGCTAGGAATGCAGATGCTGTTGACGGAATTTTTGCTGCTGACTTTAATAGTTGACAGGATTTCCGGAGTGAAATCGTCGCCGGCAATTTTTTCTGCTGTAGAGCGATCTTTGGAGTTTATGATGTATGCGGTCGGACCAACCGGAAAACCGGTTGTTTTTGGTGATATGCCGATAACACACGTCTGGCGTTTTGCGATTATGACTCATGAAGACTTTAAAAATTTACTTTGTATCGGTGCTCTTATTTTTAATCGCGGCGATATGAAATTTATGGCCGAAAATTTCTATGAAGACTTACTTTGGTTTTTTAAGAAAGAAGGGGAGTCTCTATATAATCAAATTGTCAAGCAGCCGCCGCTTAAAAGCGCAATGTCGTTTGTTGAGGGCGGATATTTTAATTTCCGTGATTCCTGGGTCAGAGATGCGACGAGTTGTTTTTTTATTGCCAATCCAAGAAAACGTTTTCCTCCGCTTGAGAAGGGGATAGACTGTCTGGCTCCGCACAGGGATTTAATGAGTTTTTCACTAAGTGTCAGGGGAGAGCCGTTTATAATTGAGACGGGAGCTTATAAGGGGAAAAAGAATTTTTTTCCTTATTTTCCCACTACAGCCGCCCATAATGCTCTGCTTATTGACGGCAAGGAACAGTCTCAGGCCAGAAATATCAAGGGAAACAAAAAATATATGCATCTTTTGAAAACCAGATGGCTGTTTTCGGAAGAATTTGACTATATTATGGCCGGTAATGCCGGTTTTGAAGACTTGAAGAGCATGGTCATCCATAGACGGGAGCTTCTTTACCTTAAGCAAAAGAAATGGTTTTTGATAAAAGATACGCTGGAGGGCAGCGATGAGTTCAATGTTGTTAATGTTTTTCATTTTGCACCTGAACTTGATATTATACTGCGCGGAGATTATGGTTGCCTGATAAGAGGCAGGCGTGAATTTATGCGTCTTAATCCCTATTATCCTGGTGATTTCTCCTGCCGGCCGACGCGCGGTAAAATTGAACCACTGTCCGGATGGTATGCCAAGGATTTCAACAGAGTTGAGCCTTGCCAGCGTCTTGAATATATTTCCCGCATCCAATTGCCGACAGAACTTTATACCTGGATTAGCTGGGCCAGAGGCGAGTTTAGGATTCCTCCGAAAGAAGAACTTGAGGAATATTTTGCCAAAGCTTCAAAATCAGGTGGTCTTAGGGAAGAAGATGTGACTTTTGAAGTCGGCGATAAATAGTATTTTTAGAAAAATTGTCGTCGTACTTGTTTGTTTTTAGTATTATTCGTTAAATTAGAATAATGCAATTGAGCTGTGAGGCCTGCAAATAAAGGATTTTGGTGATCGTCGTACCCCGGGTGTTTTTGCACGATCGGAGGTCGACGACAAAATGGTGAAGAATAACCATAAAAAATGCCCTGAAAATGGGCTTTTTACAGCACATTTTTGCGCTGTCTTAATCGTACCAGTAAGGAATTGAAACTAGTATTGCATAACACCCCATTTTTTTTGGGTCGTAGCGTCTTAATCTTACCAGAGTAGGAGCAGAGACATTAATTGATATAATCATTGACAATGTCGTTAAGTTATCTTCATCTTGACTTGTTGTACGTTATTTTGTACAAAATAATTGAGGAGGTGAAATTATGATTGCTGTTAATTATTCAACTGCCAGGGAAAATTTTAAGAAATTCTGTGATGCTGCGGTTCATGATTTTGAGACAATTATTGTAACGCGTAAACAGGATGAAAATGTTGTTATCATGTCTGAATCTGAATATAATAACCTTCTTGAAAATCTTTATGTAAGAAGTAATAGGGAGGATTACCAAAAGATCCTTGATTCTATAGAACAACTTAAACAAGGTAAGGGGCAAATTAGGACACTTATAGAAGATGAATAAAGTATTTTCAGACAATGCCTGGGAAGATTATTTATATTGGGTTGGCAATGACCGGAAAATTTTAAAGAAAATAAATGAACTTTTTAGAAATATAGAAAGGAGCGGTCATTCCGGTATCGGTAAACCTGAACCATTGAGGTACGATTTGGAGGGGTTTTGGAGCCGTCGTATAACTGAAGAGCATAGGTTGATATATAGTATTCAGGATGATTGTATTTACATAGCAAGGTGTGGGAAACATTATAAATAGACCTGTATTTTTTTAAATTTAGAGTTTAATATCCCGGTAAAATTTGGACCTGTTAAAACGAATATATAAAATTTAAATTAAACAGCTTTTTATGGTAAAATGAAAATCATAGAAAGCTATTTTTATGAAAAAAAGTAACGAAGTCAGATATTATTACAAGTCTATTACCAGCGTCTTTGAAAGGTAGTGTATAATAAATGTGCGATCAAGCTGCCAGGGTGCAATCCATAAATAAAATACTGGATCGCCACACCTTGCAGGCTCGCGATGACGATTAGACACCAATTTAAATCAGGGACAAAAGTAATTATCTGTTTTGTTTGAGTTTGAAAATTGCGAACGAATCTTGACACGACCTTTTTGAAAAGGCGGTGAATCTGTGGCTTACAGTGAATTGATTAAGAGTTTTGCCGGCATCCGTAATTATATGCGCCAGTTTTTTGTTTATGGGTTTCGCACGCGGGACGAGTTTGACGCGAAAAGTGCAAGAAGCTATGACAACGAAAAGCGGCGGATTGAAAGCTGGTTGTCTGACTATATGTCTTTCAGGCAGGATGCTAACGGCAAGTCGGTTTTTCTGTCTGTAGACAGCCGGCACATTTCCCGCAATCCGCTGTATAAAGCATGGAAAGCTTCGAGTTTCACTAAGAATGATATTAGCCTTCACTTTTTGCTGCTGGATGTTTTAATAGACGGCAAAGTTTTGTCCGTTCAGGAAATACTTGCTTGCATTGATGCGGATTATCTTCCTTTTTTTACCGATGCAGAGCCGATAGACGAATCCACCCTTCGTAAAAAATTAAAAGAATATGTGGAGCTTGGATTGATTGCCGCTGAAAAGCAGGGCAAACAACTCGTATACCGCTTGCCGGTAACCGACGTAAATCTTGCTGCCTGGCAGGATGCTGTTTCATTTTTTTCCGAGGAGTCCCCTGTTGGCATCCTCGGCAGTTTTTTGCTGGAGCAATTCCAATCTGCTGCAGATTTTTTTTCCTTTAAACATCGCTATCTTTTGTTTGCTCTTGACAGCGGTATTTTGCTGAGTTTGCTTACAGCCATTCACGAAGGCAGAACCGTAGAGATGGAATTTGTAGGGGGAAAAAAGAACCGTATACGGTGGTGTAAGACATTGCCTTTAAAAATTTACACAAGTGTTCAGAGCGGCCGTCAGTATCTGGCGGCATACAATATGTGGAAAAAAAGAGCCTGCTTTTTCCGGTTGGACAGCATTCAAAAAATCAAACTGTTGGAAGTTATCGAGAATTATAATGTTTATCAGGAATCTTTGAAGGATGATCAGCCGAATATTTGGGGTGTGTCAATAGGACAGGGTAATATTGAGCATATTGAAATGCTGCTGACGATTACTGCAAAAGAGAATTATATTGCCGGCCGCCTTGAGCGGGAGAAGAGGTGCGGTAAAGTGGAACGGCTGGACGAAAACACCTGGAGATTTTCGGCCGATGTTTATGACGCTTTGGAGCTTTTGCCCTGGCTGCGCACCTTTATCGGCCGTATTATCTCTTTGACTTGTTCAAATATAAAAGTAGAGAAACAGTTTTGGGCGGACTTTGATGTGCTAGCCGGGCAGTATAGAGGCAAAACATATGTTGTTTAGCGAGATTTACTGCGTATATTTCAATACGGTTGCCGTAATCCTTTGTGAGGTGATGAATGGGCCCATCACTGAAAAGCGTATTTTGCAGATTGTTAATGAAAAAGCGTTTTCCGAGAGCATGCTGACCATATTGCCTGCCATAAAAAATGAAGAGTGGCTGGTTATGAACCGGCAATTGCAGACACCTGTTAAGCATAAACCGCAGATGCCGTTGACCATACTGCAAAAGAGATGGATGAAATCGCTGCTTACGGATCCCCGTGTGTCTTTGTTTAATGTGGACATCACGGGACTGGAAAATATCGATCCGCTTTTTGTTTATGATGATTTTGTATTTTTTGACAGATATACTGACGGAGATCCGTATGAGGACGAGGGGTATATTGCTACTTTTAAGATGATACTCCGCGCTTTGAAAGAAAAACGGCGTATACATATCAAATACCGCAACAGGCGAAACTTTCAAATGCAGGCCCAGTACATTCCTTATAAACTGGAATACTCTTCAAAAGATGACAAGTTCCGTTTGGAAACGGCCGGCGGCAGATACTCGGCATATGTTAATGTTGCCCGTATTGATGAATGTGAGCTGCTTGAACCGTATTCTGAAAGTGAACAGCTGCCTCCCAGGCGTAAAGATTGCAGGCTAACTTTTGTGCTGAAGGATGAGCGCAGCGCTCTTGATCGTGTGATGCTCCATTTTTCAGATTGCCGCAAAGAAACGAGGAGGTTGGATAACGGCCGTTATCAGGTGCATTTGTGGTATGAGGCGCAGGATGAAACGGAGATATTGATACGCATTCTGTCCTTTGGCCCTTTGTTATGTGTGACCGCCCCTGACGGTTTCATCAGGCTTATAAGGAACCGTCTGGAAATGCAGACTTCCCTGAAAAAATAAAAGTTGCGGCTCAATAAAATGAGTTCGCAACTTTTTTTCCATGATTTTCATTTGAGCATACGGTATACTGAGAAACATAAAGACACAAGGGCAGCAACCCAATCGGCAAAAGCCTTTATAAAAACAATGTGTCTTGCAGGAAAGATGCTAACAGCAATCCCAAACGGTAAACGCAGGTTCGAATCCGGCACTTGGACGCCAAGCCGTTCAAGGTAATGCATCTTGTAATCAAAATTAAATAAAGGCGCGTGCAGCAATTAAAAAATTACCTGTTAAGTAATCGAATCCGCAAGGATTCAGCGCCTTGTTTCTGAAGGAGGAAAAATACCATGCTGAAGTTTTTGAAAAAGGAAGCAAACCGGACTGCTACGGAAAACGGTGCTGCTGCATATTTGACCACACAGTCTGACTGCCTTGATCTGTTTGCTGTAATCGGTGCGCTGCGCCGTGAGCCGGAAGGTGAAATTGCCGCCCGTTTCGACCGGGCATGGGCGGAAAACTCAAGCCTTGCATTGAAGACTCTTTTCTTTGCCCGTGATATCCGCGGCGGTCTGGGTGAGCGGCTTGTGTTCCGCACTATCCTTCGCCGTATGGCTGCGGGGCGCCTTAGCAGCATTAAAAAGAATTTGTGGGCCGTTCCTGAGTTTGGGCGTTTTGATGACTTGCTTTGTCTGCTGGATACTTCCGCTAAACAGTCGGTTTGCGATTACATAAAAACTCAGTTCGACGCGGATATGGCGGCAATTGATAAAGGTGAGCCGGTTTCGTTGCTTGGCAAATGGCTGCCTTCTATCAACGCTCACAACACCGACACTGTCCGATACGGCAAAATGATTGCAAAAGCGCTGGGGCTTTCCGATGCGCAGTACCGCAGGGCTCTTTCAAAGCTTCGCGCTAAAATATCTATTATTGAGAATAATTTGCGTGAACGTGATTACAGCTTTGATTATTCCAAACAGCCTGCCAAAGCGATGATTAAATACCGTAAGGCGTTTCTCCGTAACGATGGTGAACGGTACCGGGATTTTATTTCTAAAGCGGAGCGCGGAGAAGCGGCCTTGCATGCAGGTAATTTAATGCCTTATGAGATTATCCGTCCGATTATCAGCAACGCCTGTATATCCGAAGATGAGCGCCGTAGCCTGGATGTAACCTGGAATTCCCAGGATGATTTTACCGGCGGCGCCAATGCACTGGTTGTTGTCGATGGATCGGCCTCCATGTATGGAGGCGGCAACCCTAAACCCGCTGAAGTTGCGTTGTCTCTCGGTATTTATTTCGCTGAGCGCAATAAAGGCAGGTTTCATAACCACTTTATTACGTTTTCCAGGAATCCGCGTCTGGTGGATATTAAAGGAAAAGATGTTTATGACAAGGTGAAATACGCCGCTTCTTTTAATGAAGTTGGAAATACGAATATTCAGAAAGTATTTGAGTTGATTTTGAACACCGCCGTTAAAAATAAGCTTCTGCAAAGCGAGCTGCCGGATACCGTTTATGTCATTTCCGATATGGAATTTGATTCTTGCGCCGAAAATGCCGATATAACAAACTTTGCCCATGCAAAGAAGTTATTCAGGCAGCGGGGCTATAAACTGCCGCTTCTTGTATTCTGGAATGTGGCGAACCGCAATCAGCAGCAGCCTGTAACAATGAACGAGAAAGGCGTTGTGTTAGTTTCCGGTGCCAGCCCCCGCGTGTTTTCAATGATCGGTTGCGGGAATTTGTCGCCGTATGTTTTTATGATGGATACGTTGAGTGCGGAGCGGTATGCAAAGATTCAGGCTTAGTTAAAAAGGTGATGTTATTATGTTTAAAAAAACTGAATTTCCAATAATTGAAATTTGCCGCGGAATTGATACAACCCCTTATTTTTGGTGTAATGAAGCTGTTTTGCTGGAAGTGAAGAACGGCAAAGGCGCATTGCGGTGGATTTGTCAGGAGTTTGATGCGGATTATAAAGCCCAATCCGCTCTTATGCTTAACGACAAACCTATCTTACAGGCGAGCCAGCCGGGCTGTCCAACATGTGAGGGACTTTTGGCAACCGGATACGGGATAGAAAATATGGATTGCTCTGAGCTCAGAGAGGCTGCCGATAAAATTAATGCGCCTTATGCAGGGATTAATCAGGCCGTATCAGCTATTTCGCCGATTTTGGGACTTTTGCAGGACGGAATGTATGTGCTTGCCGACTGTGATGTTTTTCCTACGGATGGTGACGGGCGTTTTTTTTGGAATGTTCCCAATGAATTGACGCTTTATTCGGCAACGTCATGCTGTGCGACTCATATAGATGATGATTTTGAGCATGTAAACGGCATTCCCGCTTATATATATCCATCACAGAATACGGATAAATTTGATACCGGCCGTGTCAAATATTATCAGGGTTTATTGTCGGACCGGCAGCGCTTTCCGCGGGCAATTGCCTATCATTGTCAGGAGTTTTACAGTGTTTTGCTTGACGGCCACCACAAATCTGCGGCCTGTGCGTTAAACGGTGAAACGGTACCGGCTCTTGTAATTATCCCCCTGACCGGTATTAGTTATGGGCCGGATGTGTTGATGAAAACGGTTGAGGATAAAATTAATTTTTCCGGAATAGAACTTCCGGTGTCTTTTTTTACGGGTAGGCAGATGGATTATATTAGGAATATTGGAGATCTGCGGAGATGCCTGGAAAGTGTCAGTTTCTCAGAAAATGCTTTGATAAGCAGAGACTGGGAGTCTGAGTATTTGATGTCTGCTCTGAAATATCCGAATGTCAAAGAGCTGTCGGAAGAAATTGTATTGGAAACAGCTCAAATTCATTATTCCGATGCGGAAAAATGGCTGGAAGATGCAGTCGGCGTAAATGCACAGAAACTGAAAAGTGTTATCCGCTATTATTTGAGAACGGATGAACAAAAGGCAATGACATTGGCTATGCGGTGTGCAAAACTAAACGTTGATGCGGATTTAATGAAAACGGCTTTTCAGACTTTGGCGTTATTCAGGGACAACGCCGATATAGAACGGTTTTTTATTGATTGGCTGGTTAACGATGACGACTCTCACAGCGTCCTTCGTAAAATTGCCGGTAATTATTGGAATGGATAGGTGATAAGATATGATTCAAATTAACGGAAAGTTTAACAGTGCCGTATGTTTTGCGGCCACTCTTGAGAAAGGAGCGGCTCAGCAGATTAAGGCAGTTTGCGATCAGCCGGAGTTTGCCGGCTGCAAGATCCGCATTATGCCGGATGTTCACGCCGGAAAAGGATGTACTATCGGCACTACGATGACAATTACCGACAAGGTTGTTCCCGGCATGGTCGGTGTGGATATCGGCTGCGGTATGGAAGCCGTGAAGCTTGCCGAAACGGAAATTGACTTTGCCAGGCTGGATGCCGTTATTCGGGAGTTTATTCCCTGCGGTTTTGAAGTGCGTAAGAAGACGCATCCGCTCAGCAGGGAAATTCGTCTAAAGGAACTGCGCTGTATTGATGAAATCAATTTTGATCGCGCCAATCATTCTATAGGAACGCTTGGCGGAGGCAACCACTTTATTGAAGTTGATAAAAATGAAGCTGGCGAATTGTATCTGGTGGTCCATTCGGGCAGCCGGCATTTGGGGTGTGAGGTTGCGGATTATTATCAAAACGAAGGATTCCGCTCTTTATGCGGCAATGCCAGACACCAGATTGCCGCCGTTATTGAACAGTTAAAATCCGCAGGGCGGTTTCAGGACATTCAACCTTACGTTGACGCTTTGAGAGCGCAAAAACACATTGATCTGCCCAGGGATTTAGCTTATGTGGAAGGCGGATTGCTGGAAGACTATATACACGACATGAAAATCGTTCAGCGATTTGCCGTGCTGAACCGGCAGGCAATGGTGGCTGTGATTCTTGCTGAGATGAGACTTACCGAGGCTGAACGCTTTACGACGATCCACAATTACCTTGATACGGATGCTATGATCCTGCGCAAAGGCGCTGTGTCCGCCAAAGATGGAGAGAAACTGCTCATCCCGATCAATATGCGTGACGGCAGCCTGATTTGTGCCGGTAAAGGCAACCCTGACTGGAACTTTTCCGCGCCTCACGGTGCGGGACGGCTGATGAGCCGTTCGGCGGCATTTCGTCAACTCAGTATGGAGCAATATCAAAATGAAATGACGGGAATTTTTTCCACTTGTGTGGTCAAAGACACGCTGGATGAATCACCCGCGGCATATAAAAGTATTGACGAAATTATGACGCAGATTACACCTGCTGCCGATGTACTCGAGCGGATTCGACCTTTGTATAATTTTAAGGCATCGAATTGATGTGTGTTAAAAAATTGGCCGCATACAAGATTTTCCGAACGCGTTATATGAGCTTACAGGCACCGCAGCGAAGTCAGATGTTGCCAGTGCATAAAAGCTCATATAACGCTAAACCAATTATATTATTTGCTTAATATCTTTAAAATATTTTGATTTTATATTTACAGGCATGATGTCTCGTGCGTGAATCCTGTTTGGCAGCCCCGTCAATGTAGGATAACATCGCTGCGGTTGTGAGAATGACGCAAAAATACTTTTTTTAGTTTTAACCCACGTATTTCCCAATTTTTGCCAGCATGTCATCCATATCCAAAGGCTTGCCGATATGGTCATTCATTCCTGCCGTCAGGCATTTTTCGATATCTTCACGGAAGACATCGGCCGTCATTGCTATTATAGGCACAGTTTTGGCTTCGGCGGCATCAAGGCTGCGGATCATTTCCGTTGCTTTGTAGCCATCTATTTCAGGCATGTGGATGTCCATCAAGATTAAATTATAGGCTGCTGGATTGGCCGCGAATATTTCGTAGGCCTTGCGGCCGTCATTGGCAAAATCAATTGTGATACCGGTAAATTCCAGCAGGGCCGCTACGATCTCGCGGTTTATGTCAATATCTTCAGCTACTAAGATTCTTTTGCATTTAAAATCATATTTGTCTCCGCTGCATGCATCGCCTTCATTTGCAGTTTTTTCATCGGTTTGTATCCGGACTGCCGTTTCCGCACGGATGTCGAAAATAAAGCTTGCACCTTGTCCTGCAGCCGACTTGATTTTTATTTTGCCGCCCATCATTTCAACTATCTGCTTTGAAATTGCAAGCCCCAATCCCGTTCCTCCGAAGTGGCGGGATATGCTTCCGTCAGCCTGTTCAAACGGTTTGAATAATTTTGACTGCTGTTCTTCCGATATGCCGATGCCGGTATCATTTACTTCAAACTGCAGTTTGCATATTCCATTTTCCTCCGTTAGCTTTCTGATCGTCAGAGAGATGCTTCCGTCATTGGGGGTAAATTTAACGGCATTGCTCAAAAGGTTGGTAGTTACCTGACTTAGCCTTTGTTCGTCTGAAATAATATGGGAAGGTACGTCCGATTCTACGGAAACCGTAAAGTGCTGGTTTTTTTCTTTCATTTGCTGGTTTACAATCCCGGAAACTTTTTCAAGCATCTTTTCTATTGCAAAATTCGAGTAATAAAGCTCTATTTTATTGGCCTCGAGTTTTGACATATCCAGTACATCGTTGATAACTCCCAATAAATGGGCTGAGGCTGTTTCGATTTTATTGAAGCAATAATTTTTGCGTTCAGGATCCTGTGAGTTTTTGCCGATGTTTGTCATACCGATAATGGCATTCATAGGGGTGCGCATTTCGTGGCTCATACGGGAAAGAAAGTCACTCTTTGCCCTGCTGCCCTGTTCGGCCATTTCCTTTGCGAGAATGAGTTCTTTCTCCGCCATATTTCTGCTGATTGCCCCGGAAAAGACTCCGGCAATAAGTTTTCCCAGATTTATGTCACTTTCATTCCAGTTATAAGGTGATTCATAAATAATAAATCCCAGAACTCCCCAGAATTTTCCGGAAATATAAATAGAAATATTAAGGAATGCGCGCAGATTATAATTTTTAATTATCCCGAAACCGGGATGGGTAAGTAAAAGACAGTCATTTACGGCTGTATAACCGTTATCGGTCAAATCATTATAAATTTGCATGTCTTTCATAAACGGCAGTTTGCCGATACCACCTATAAACGGACGGCTTTTTTTATCGTTCCATTCGGAAAGGCATTCCAAAGCGCTTTCATCTTCCAGATGCCGCGCCAGAAATGCATGATTTACATTCATAAATTTGCCGGACATTTTCAGGGCTTCAAAGATGAGCTTTTGCGGTTTCTCAACTGTGGTAAAGCTTTGAGAAATGGCAGACATAAGTTCCTGTTGCTGCAGCTGTTTTTTCAGTTCCGCTTTGTCGGTGACGGTTATAAACATCCGCTGCATCATAATGATCATCGCCAGGACAAAAACGGCTCCGAAGAAAAAAATCAGGGCAATTAAAAGATCCTGTGTGGACACTTCCTTATCTAAAGCATACATAGCCAAATTGGCTATGTATCCTATTAAAAAGAAAACCATCATTACAAAACAGGCGGCATAAATCCAATCGCTGAACAACTTGCCGGCGTTTGTCTGTGCTTTTAGTTCTACCAGTGATTTATAATATTTTATTATGCTGTAGAGCATAAAGTAAGCGCCGAGTGCCAGCAATAAAATACAGGTGATTTGCATATGAACCTTACCTAATGTTTTTAGCAGTTAAGTCCGGGAATTTGTGTGAAAACCTCAATTGCCGTTACCTCATTTTTTGTATTGGCTGTTACGAACACGCCGATATTTTCTTTTGTAAAACAGTATATTTTGTTATTTTTGGAAGTCTCAATACTTTGGGATTTTCCGTAAAGTTTTGTAAGCTTTGTAACGGAGTCACCGATTTTAAGGCCTCTTGAAGTTGAAAGAGTTACAGGACTTTTTATGCTTACCGACCAGATTAAGTCTCCGCGGACGAAAATGACGCCGTTTTTAAAGGTCATTTTTTTTACAGGTGTGCCTTCCAAACCCAGAGGGGTTGTATTTAATAATTCGCCCAGATGTTTTACCGCAAGCTTTTTATCATATTTATTTTTGACTTTTAAGGGACCTATTCGTAAATCTTCTTTGGATAAAGGCCCTGGCTCTGTGCCGTATGCAACGCTGTAAAAAAGGACAAAGATTGCACAAAGCGTGATTATTGTTTTTAACATGGAAATGGTTCCTCCTAAAAAGGTTAAATTTTTATTCCTGCCGAGATGGATATTATTTTACCTTCCTGACCGATTTTGATTATCAGAGCATAATCCCTGGTTCCAAAGAAATATCTTGTAAGGCAATCTTCCGTTTGTTCAGTTTTTATCGGTTCACCGTAAAGTCTTTTAGCCTTTTCCAGATCGTCTCCTACTTTAAGGTTTTTATATGTCTGGTATGTGTCGTCTTTTATGGTAATAACGACAATTTTTTCATTCCATATGAACAAATCGCCTTTTTCGAAAATAATCTGTTTGATGACCCGATTTTTGCCTTTGTTGTGTTCGATCGTATCTTTTATCCGGCCAAATGATCTTTCCGCAATTTTTTCATTATATCTGTCTCCAAGCTTGAACGGACCGAGGTGCAGATCTGTAAGGCAGACCGGAATCTGAGCGAACAGTGGAGAAGAAAATAAAATAAATGTCAGATATAATACTGCAATGAATCTTGTCATACAAAAATCACATCCTTAATTTTGCCGATTTAATCATTCCCAATAGCTTTACTTTAGAATTATAACATAATAATATCTTTGGTTGAAGGCCTAATTAAGTGCTGCACTGAATTAGATAGACATTGTATCTTTCTGCATTTTAATTTGTTTGGGAGTGGATATTAATGACTGATTTAACACTATTGCCATGTCCTTGTTGCGGAAGTCAGGAACTTACCGAAGAAGGCGGATTTGAGATTTGCAGCGTTTGTAATTGGGAAGATGACAATGCGCAGAGAAACGATCCCGATTTACGCGGCGGCGCTAATAGCATGAGCCTTAATGAGGCTATAAAAGCATTTGGAAAAGGCCAAAAAGTGCAATAATATTATTTGAGGAGGGTAATATGGCTATGAACGGTATCCGTATGATTTATGCCAGTCCTTCGGGGACAACGAAAAATGTTGTAGAACTGGTTTCCTCAGTTTTTGATCGGCCTAAAAATACTTATGATTTGCTCGTGTCTCCGTTGAAGGAAAAAACGGAGGTCCCGGCGGAAGAAGCGGTTGTAGTCGGTATGCCTGTTTTTTCCGGGCGTGTTCCCGCTGTTTTTGCCCGGCAGCTGCAGAACTTAAAAGGGAACAATACTCCGGCAATTGCTGTCGTTGTTTACGGTAACAGAGCTTATGATGACGCATTGCTGGAACTGAAAAATATTTTTGAGACTAGCGGATTTATTGTTGTTGCCGCGGCGGCATTTGTTGCCAGACACTCTGTATTTCCTTCGGTGGCGGCGGATAGGCCGGATGAGAGCGACCGTAAAATTATTTCCGCTTTTGCTGATCGTTGCCGCGAAAAGCTGGAGACTTTTACGCCTGATCGGAAACAGGAACTGAAAGTCAGCGGAAATCAGCCTTACAGGGAGCCGTCTGCAATACCTCTGAAACCTTCGGGAAATAATAAGTGCAATAAATGTATGGTCTGCGTCAAAATTTGTCCTGCAGGAGCCATCTCGCAGGAAAATCCCCGAAAAACCGATAAAAATTTATGTTTTTCCTGTACTGCCTGCATTTATATTTGCTCTCAGAGAGCAAGAGCGTTCCATGGGCCTCTGGCATTTATAGCACGTAAAATGTTTGAGAAAAAGTGTAAGCGGCGATGTGAACCGGAGATTTTCGATTAGAGCAAAGGCCGCTGTTTGTATTTGGCAGGAAGCAGGTGTCTATATTATTGTTTATGAATAATATATTTGTGAGAATTTTTTATGGAGGAATTTTGAATGAATCAGATACTCGAAAATATAAAAACGAGAAGAAGCGTGAGGGGATATAAAGATACCCCGGTTAAAAAGGAGGATTTAGAAAAAATTACCGAAGCCGGTCTCTATGCTCCCAGTGCCAGAAACTCTCAGAACTGGCAGCTTACGGTCGTTCAGGGAAAAGATAAACTGGAAAAGCTAAGTTTTGCGATGGCCGATGCCCTCGGCAAGGATTACCATAATTTTTACGGCGCCCCGGTGCTGATCATTGTCTCGGCTCCTAAGGATTACAGGCATGCAATCGCCGACTGCTCAACTGTTATGGAGAATATGTTTCTTGCCGCAAATTCACTTGCTCTCGGTTCAGTATGGATTAACCAGCTTCTTGATGTTGCCGATGCTCCTGATGTGAGAGCGCTTTTGACGCAGTTTGGAGTGCCGGAAGACCATATGGTTCCGGGAAGCGCAGCCATGGGCTATGCCTCAGTTGAAGTGGATAAGGATAGGAAGAATTTGGGAAAAGTCGTTTATGCGTAGTGTTGCTTAGAAGTAAATTGCGTATGCATGTGTAATTTAAATGAGATGGGGCTGTCGTGATAACAGCGGCCCCATCTCATTTATAATAAAATATAATGGGCAGCGCCTGTAGGGCGCCTAAATCAGGCATTTGCCGGACAAATATAATTAATGAAAATCGGGGGAAACTGTAATAGATTATTCTCAGGAGTGCAAAATCTCATTTAAATTTATATAAACACCTGCCCCATCACATCAAAAAGCCCTTTGTCGGTAATCCTGATTTCCGGAATTACCGGCAGAGCGATGAATGCCGGATGCAGCAGTGGATCTATTCCTTCCGGTATACCGAGGTTACGGGCGATTTTATGGAATTCCTCCAGATTGGAGTTGATATCTAAATTTACATCATCGGTTATTAGCCCGCAGACAGGCAGCGGAATTGTTTTGAGAATTTTGCCGCCTCCGGCAATCGTACAGCCGCCGCCGATACGCTTAATTTCCTCTATTGCCGTGAGAATATCGGTATCGTTGTCGCCGATGACTATAAGGTTATGGGAGTCGTGGGCTATTGTAGATGCGATGGCGCCGTTTTTGATGCCATAGCCTTTGACGATCCCCTTGCCGATGTTGCCGGTGCCGTTGTGCCGTTCGATTACCATCGCCAGAGAATGAGTGGCTCCGGCAGTAAAGACGCCGTTTTCGGTCGATATTTTTTCGGTTGTTTTTTTCGTTAAGATCTGATTTTTCAGTATTTCAACGACCGGGGCGGGGGAGTTCACTCTGTATTTTATATCTTCCGCCGTGATATTTTTGATATTTACGGTATGCTTCAGTTCTTCGGGACATGGAGTCTGCGGCAATTTTACGGGGGCCGTTCCTTTGGATATACATATCCCGCCGATATAGACGCTGTTTACTTTGACCGCTTCCAAATTGTCGAGCACAACGAGATCCGCTTTATATCCGGGAACAATCGCCCCGGTATTTTTGAATCCGTAAATTTTTGCCGGGTTTATTGTCGCCATCGCATATGCCTGCGCAGGCCTCAAACCAAGTTCAATCGCGTATCTTATGTTGTGGCTGATATGCCCTTCCTGTCTGATGCTGCGGATTGTTTTATCATCGGTGCAGAAAGCCATATTCGCCGTTGGTATATTTTCTTTGACGACACCGGTGATGATTTCCCTGAGGTTGCGTTCCGAAGTGCCTTCCCTTACGAGAACATGAATACCGCAGCGCAGTTTTTCAAGGGCTTCGGCAAACTCTGTTGATTCGTGGTCGGTCTGGATTCCGGCTGCTTTACAGGCCTGAAGATGTTGGCCTGTAACCAAAGGGGCATGTCCGTCTATTGTCTTGTTTTTCTCAAACAGCTCTATTTTTTTTAGAACCTCTGCATTACCCTCGAAGATACCTTCAAGATCCATTACTTCGCCTAGTCCTGCCACCAGCTCCTCATCTGCAAGGAGGGACAGCTCTCTGCTCGTAAGTGAGGCTCCGTTGGTTTCATATTTGGAGCTGGGCACGCACGACGGCAGCATGACGTGAATATTTGCCGGGATATTTTTTGCACAGTCAATGATATATTTTATGCCGGCAATGCCCTTAACATTGGCAATTTCATGCGGGTCGCAGACAACGGTTGTAGTTCCGTGCGGGATAACCTCGCCTGCAAAACGGTCAAGAGTCACCATTGAAGATTCCGTATGGCAATGGGCATCGATGAAACCCGGAGAGAGGTATTTTCCGCTGAGGTCTATCTCCTCTATGCCTTCGTAGTTTCCCAGTCCGGCGATAAAGCCGCCGTCAACGGCTACGTCACAGGTGTATATTTCGCCGGAAAAAACGTTTATTACCCCGGCATTTTTGAATACGAGCTCCGCCTTTTGTTGTTTCAGTGTCTTTGTGATTAGGTTTTGTTTTTCCGCGATGGTGGCCATTATAAAAAGCTCCTTTAAAAAAGATAACGCATTGCTTTACCCTAATTGACTAAACAATGCGTTTTTTATAATAATTATTTCCCCGGACTCTTCCCTGCCCGCAGACTGCACTTGTCATAATTGGGAACCTCTAAAAATCTGTTTCTTTGTGTCATTCCCGCGTCGGCGGGAATCCACACCTTAGAAAAGATCTCTTTTATGGGGATTACAATAAAATAAAATACTGGATCCCCGCATTCGCGAGGATGACAAAGAGGTTTCCAATTTTTTCAGATGCTACAGCAAATTGGATTACTACGGGCGAAGCGAAGTATTCTTCTAAAAAGTAAAATTGTTTGAAATTGGTGCAGAGACTAAGACAAATTTGATTTTTCCTGGAACATTAGCCCAAATTTTTCCAATGCATTCAATTTGTTTTAGATGCTATAGCAAATTGGATTACTACGAGTGAGGCGTAATAGACTTACGTTGAACGAGAGTAATCCAATTTGATGACGCAGATGAGACAAATTCAATGCATTGCCCCTTAGAAGCGGCGGGTTTTCTTGAGTGTTATATTCCCCTTCTCATCTGTCCGAATCGTGATGGTGTCGCCGTCACTGTATGATATTTTGGCCAAAACTTCGCCGGTGTCCTTATTGCCCCAGGCCCGGATTTCAACGGTACCGCCGCCTTTTGAGGTGACGACGCTTTCCTTATCCTGTGAAGTGAGGCACAGTGATTTTGCCGGAGTGCTGGAATCCGTTATATAGGCTTCGAGAACCCTGTCTGTGCGGTTGTGGACCGTAACATCGGCAAATACTGGCGCAATGAGAAAGGCAAATAATGCCAGAACCGAAAACAGTATTTTTTTCATAAGTATTATACTCCTTAATATTTTATACTTTTGCCATTTTTCCCGAGAATTTTCTTTCAAGGATTTCTTCCATCAGCATTATGGGAAGGCTGCCTGCGTTCAACATAGTGTCATGAAATTCCCTTAAAGACCAGGTCTCGGGATATTTTTTCTGCAGTTTGTCTTTAAGTCCGAGGATCATATGTTTACCGAGCAGGTAGCTTAGCTGATATCCCGGATTATATGTATAACGTTTAACTTCGGCAAGGGCGCCCAGATGTTCAAGACCGGCGTCTTCGACAAGATGTTCAACCGCTTCTTCAAAACTCATTCTGCCGGTTGACAGTTTGACGTCGATGATTATTCTCCAGGCTCTCCACAGCATATCTTTCAAACGTATGAGAGTGGCCTCCGGAGTGTTGTAGAAACCGGCTTCCGCGGTTGCGTCTTCACAGTAGTGCGCCCAGCCTTCGATAAATTCCGTTGCATGTGAATAAAGTCTGGCTACGGAGCTATGAAGATTTGCACATGCAAACTGCAGATGATGTCCCGGATATGCTTCGTGTACGGATGTGCTGACAAGATCTTCAAAACAGAACTCGGTCAGCTGTTCTTCATGGACGTCTGCAGGGGTCATCATATAGATGCCTTTTTGAACTTTTTCAAATTTTCCCGGCGGCAAGTAAGCTGCAAACGGAATCAGATGGCGCATGAAAATCGGTGTTTCATGAATCTCGAGAGTTTCCTGTTCCGGAAGTGTGGCAAAACCGCTGTCTTTGACGAAGTCTCTGGCTTCTTTCATAACCCTGCGGCAGTCATTCATAATAGCCTCGAAGCTTTCTTTGTGTCCTTTTTTGATTTTCATCAGGACTTCTTTAACCGTGGCATTGGGATCTATCTGTGCGGCAACGGTTTTCATTTTATCATTAATAGTCTTTACATAATTTTCACCGATGGCCAGTATTTCCGCAGCATTGTACGGCAACATCCTTTTTTTCAGCAGCTCGTTGTATTTATCTTCGGACATGGCAAATTCCTTGACTGCTGAGGTCTGTTTTTCATAAAGCCACTGTTCATACGATTTAAAGGCATTCCTGACGTTTATGGCTTCCAGTCTCAGCTCATAAAGAACTTCCCTGTCCTGGGTTACCTTTTTGCCGAAATCCTCTGTAAAATCAATGAACCCTTTCATCCTGTGGCAGGACTCTATGGCCATTTCCAGCCATATCCATACCGGCTTTTCCAGTAATTCCTTGGAATTTTCCAGAAACAGCGGTATTTTTTTCATCCTTTTGATGATGTTTTTCAGGCATTTTTCCGGCGGAGCGTCTTTTGTCAGAAGCGAGTAGATGGCGTATCCGACAGTATCTACGGCTCCGGGATATCTGTTCCACAACGCGATTTCATTGTGTTTGAATTTATTCAGATTGAGTGCATATTCAAGAGATTTTTTATCAATTAACTCTTCTTCCGAAAGCTCTGAGTCTTTAAAAGACTCTATCGCGTTCAGAAAGTTTTTTTCCAGCTGCAAGTCGGCTTCCATTTCGGACTTGCCTCCGTCCGGCATTAAATCATCATATTTTTCCAGTCCCAGATCGCTGGCCCATAACGGCGATATTTCCAGACCTTCATTAAAATATTTATCTACTGTTTCACTGAAAATAGACATATCTTCACCTCATTGCATTGCATCGTATATTTTAGGATACCGGTTTCTTATATTCTTTTTTTTATATGTCAATCCTCCCCTTAATATTTATAATGTGGGTAATTGAACAGGTAATATCATTTTATTTAAAGAATATTTTTTACCACTATAAATATCTAAATGGAGGAATTATGGTTAAGAGGTTTTTGTGTTTTTTATTGCTTTTATTCATTTGCGCAGTGCCTGCTTTTGCACAGAGCAAGACAGAGAAGCTTATGCTTGACAACGGTCTGACGGTGCTTTTGAAACAGGATAAATCTTCGCCTGCCGTGGCCGTTTTTATTGCATATAGAGTCGGCTCAAGAAATGAGCAGATCGGTAAAACAGGAATTTCGCATTTGCTTGAGCATCTTTTGTTCAGAGGAACGGAAAAATATCCGGAAGAAAAGCTTAATAACCTTTTTTACGTTCTCGGAGCGGACTTTAATGCTTTTACATCTTATGATGTCACTGCATATCATGAAGTCTTGCCTGCTGCTTATCTTGAAAATGCGCTGGCAGTCGAGTCCGACAGGATGAAAAACAGCTCTCTTTCTCAGGAATCGGTTAATATGGAGCAAAAAATCGTTCTTAATGAGCTTGATATGTATGATGGGGACGCATCGGAAGTTCTCTCCAATGAGGTTATGAACGTTCATTTCCGCAACCATCCCTACAGATGGTCGGTCGGCGGATTTAACAGCGATGTTGCCGGAATAGTGAGAGAAGATATTGTTGAACATTACCGCACTTACTATGTTCCCAATAATGCGATTCTTTCGGTTGTCGGTAATTTTGACAGAAGCAAGTGTATGGAGCTTATAAATAAATATTTTGCCTCAATTCCCAGAGGCAAAAATGTCCCTGCCGTTAAGGCTGTCGAGCCGGAAGCAAAAGCTTCCAAACGTGTCGTTATTAAAAGATCGGGAAACACTTCTTATATGAATATTGTTTTCCATGCAACAAATCTGAAACAAAAGGATATTTATCCGCTTTCAGTGGCGCAGGCGATATTGACGTTCGGCAAAAGCTCAAGACTTTACAAGGCTTTGGTTGATACGGGCATCGCCACTTCCGTAACATCGGATTTGTGGGAAAGTGTTGATCCTGGCGTTTTTTCCGTTACCGTAAAATTAACGGATGCGTCAAAAGCCCAGGAAGCCGAAAAAATACTGCTTGCTCAGCTTGCTGCTTTCAGTAAAAATCCCCCTACAAAACAGGAACTTGCCAAAGCTGTTAACGGTGTCAGATCCCAGTTTATCAGCACCAGAGAGAGTGTCGGTTCACAGGCCTTTTATCTTGGATATTATGAAGCGTTGGGTGATTATAAATATTCCGAAACTTTTCTTGACAATATAAAATCAGTAAAAGCGGAGGATGTTGTTTCCGCTGCTTCACGCTATTTTGTTCCCGAAAAAAGTACGATCGGATTTTTGCTTGCCGATGGCAAAGGCGGCAATGATGAAGAAGCTCCCAAAGGTAAGATGAATTCTTCCAAAAAACTTTTTGCCCGGTCTCTTAGTGCTGCCGCTGCGGCATCTCCGAAAGCAGGCGGTAAAAATTCTGCTGACAATAAGCTTTCATTTGAAAAATTCAAACTTGAAAACGGGCTTACTTTAATCGTTAAGGAAAATCATTCAGTACCTGTTGTCCATTTGGGAGGGTTTATCAGAAATTGCGGTTCGGCAATGGACAAACCGGCAAAATTCGGCTGTGCCTCGCTGACTGCCCTTATGCTTGAGAGAGGAGCCGGTTCAAGAACATTTGCCGATATAGCTTCTTTCAGAGATTTCAATGCTCTTTCCCTGAACTTTGGTTCCGACAAGGAAAAGACTTCTATCTCCGGATGGATGCTTGCGGAAAAACTTCCTGAAGTGATGAAGCTTTCTTCTGATATGCTTATGAGCCCGACGTTTCCCGACAGTGAATTTGACAAGCTGAAGAAACAGAGGATTTCATATCTTCAGAGTGCTCTTGATGAGACGTCTTACCGTGCATTAAGAGGTTTTTCGGAGACTTATTATCCTAAGGAAGATGCCAGAAACCATGCTTTCCAGGGCACTGTTGAATCCGTTGCCAATATTTCCGTTGCCGACGTAAAGGATTTCTATAAATCATGTTACAGACCGGAAAATACCGTTATTGTAATTGTCGGCGATATTAAAACCGCTGATGTTAAAAAAATGGCCCAGGAACATTTCGGCAAATGGAAAGTTTCTTCTCCGCAGCTAACTCCTCCTAAATCAAAAGCCGCCGAATATGAAAATCCTGTCCGTGAAAATATTTTTATTGATAATAAACCGCAAAACTTTATTGTTATGGGGCATTCCGGTGTCAATATATCTTCCCCTGATTATGCCGCTTTCAATGTGATGAACCTTATTCTCGGCGGAGGAGCTCTCAACAGCCGTTTGGGAAGGGATATCAGAGTTGAAAAGGGTCTAGTTTATTTTGTCGGCAGTAATTTTGCGGCCGAGACCGAGCCTTCACAATGGTATGTCTACGGTGGTGTTGCTTCCGATAATGTTGACAGGGCTATCGGAGATATTAAGTCTCTGCTGACAAATGTAAAAGAAACGGGAATTACCCAAAAGGAACTTGACGACGCCAAAGCCAACCGCAAAAATATTCTTCAGGTTTCCCTGAGCGAAATGTCGGTTCAGAAACAGTATCTTGAAAGAATTGAATTCAATCACCTGCCGGCCGATTATGTAAGCCGCCTGATTGAAAGCTACGAGAAACTGACTGTTGAAGACGTTAATAAGGTTCTGAGAAAGTATATACATCCTGACAAGATGATTACCGTCGTCGCCGGGTCGTATAAAAAGAAATAGGGATATTAGACAATGGGGGATAGTATAGGCCAAAAGTCGCTTATACAATATGGAGAAAACTGTCATACCAAAGATACATTGAAAAACTCTGTGAATTCTCCTAAAATTGAATAGTAAGTGGTTTGGCGGTTCTGTTGCTTTCCGACTTTACTTTAAATTATTTCATCGGCGGCAAAGCCCGATGCCGCCTCAAAAATAATTTAAAGTAAAAGACTGTTGTCCGTTTTGGTTAAGCTTTTTGAGCCTATTGCAGGGCCGATTTTTCTTTGTTCGGGTAAAACTTCTACACGTGTGAGCTCAGCTTTCCTGCTCCGGCAACGAACCCCCGATGTTGCTTCCGCAGAAAATCTGAGCTCACACTTATGTTAAGCAACTTTAAAACAAGCTGACACAGCATCATTATTTACAATGAGTTTAGCTCAGCCAAACTTCAGCTAGCTTGACGCCACGGGTAAAATCACTGTAGGAAAAAATTATTATATGAGTGGTAGCCATCTGAAGTCTTTCAGCGAGAGTAAATAATTTCACCGAAAACATTGTCTTGCGCCAGATTGAGCAGGGGTAGCCTTGAGGGGTTTTTATAGAGGAGGATGCGAGGGCAAGCCCCTTAAGCAATTTTTCAAAACGTATAAGGTATTTTGACTTGGTATCTACTATATTACCTGTTGGTTTGGTTTGCTTGTTTTCTTGCCTTTCGCGGAAGGATTCGGGCACCTTAACTCAGCAAATTCTGATCTGATTCCATCAAAATGCATGTTCGAAGCAACGGAGCCGAACGTAGTGAGCGTAGGAGTGAGTTCGCATTTTGTCTCTTGAATTTGCTGAGACTAAGGTCGATTCCGGAGCGTCTTCGCAAGAAAACAAGCAAATCAAACCAGTCTGCGGTGTAAGGACGAGTCCTATGTAAGGCCATTGAGAACTATTACTATAGATGGGCTTTATTGCCTTAATGCTAAAAAAACTGTTTTACTGTAATCTGAACACGTATACGTTTTGTCAAATTGCTCTAATAGCTGCACGTGGGAAAATGTCAAATAACCGCTTAAAGTATTTTAAACTAAATTTTCTTTATATTACGCCATCTGCTTTTTTTTAAAGATCTACAGTAATTGAATTGATACGAATTTTTTCCTATTACAAAGCCTATGATTATAAATTGTTTTAGCGCTCTGAATTTGCCGTTGATTCATCTGCAACTGCCGGCTGCTGATTAACCATATGATTTTGGCCGTATTTTCCCGGGAGGAAAAAGGTCACCGCTACGGCGGCCAGCGGCAGTAAAAACAGCCAGTGAAGCATAAGCGGGAGCGTTACCTTATCGGCAATTTTTCCCAGCAGGGTTGCGCCCACGCCTCCCAGACCGATGGCAAATCCGGTCGTCAGCCCTCCCGCAAGTGCCATATTATTTTTCATTGACTCCTGTGCCATCGCAAGAGTCGGACTAAAGGAAGCGACAATAACCATTCCCGTCAATGCGGCAACGATAAGCGCATGTAACCCTTGTACATAAGGGATTAGATAAACAAGTGGGACTGATAAGAGCATAGAACCGGCAATGATCGTTTTTCTGCCGTATTTGTCGCTTAAAACCCCGCCAAGATAGGTTCCCAATACTCCGAATATTGAAAAAACGGAAAGATAGTTTCCTGTGAATATTGAATTTTGACCGAGATAATTGACATGGTATAGCGGTGTGTAGGTATTTATGCCTGATTGAACAGCCGAACGCATAAAAATATATGTCAGCAATACGGCCAGGAACTTATACGGTATTTCTCCTTTGCCGCTTTTGCGGGAGCTTTTTTCTCCTACCTGGGATGCGAGTGACAAATTTTTATATGTGGCAATTAAAAACGGTATCAAAAGCACTGAGGGTAGTGCAATCCATATTACGTTTTTAAATCCGCCGTTCAGTGACAAAAGTATTCCGGTTATAAAGGCTCCGATTGCAAAGCCCAGGTTTCCTCCGACTGAAAAAAAGGCGATGTTTTTGCCTTTGGTTTTTTGCGGACTTATACGGTTGGCCGTTTTCATTGCCTGTGGATGGAAGATAGCACTGCCAAAACCGCTTAAGGCAATCAGGATTATCAGCCAGGTGTAGTTAGGAGCCCATACGATACAGCCCATGGCTACTCCTGAAAGAACAACTCCTGCAGGTATGAACCAGGCCCGCGGTTTTTTATCGCTGATTATTCCGAAAAGAGGCTGACATATTGATGATGTCAAACTTTGTAAAAAGACAAGCAGGCCTATTTGGGAATAATTAAGCAGATATAGTTTTTGTATTATCGGAACCAGTGAGGGGAATGCCCCTTGGCTGATGTCTGTCATCATATGTGACAGCATTATTATTCTTGATGAAAGTGTTGTTATTTTGTGGGGTTTAGCGTTCATTTTTTTCCTTGATATTTGGCCGCTGCCATGAACGGCAATCCGGCTTTCAGGCAGTGCGTTGCTATTTTTTGCAGTTGTAGTCCGCCAACAATTGGGGGAGCGCGCTACAAGATTAGATCTAATTCATTTTTTTGTCAAGGCTGTATTAATTATTTTTTCATTATAATTGAATTTTATTGAAAAATATTTGTAACTTAAAAACGGATATATTAAAAATATGTCAAAATAGAATGATTTTTGGCTTTAATTATATAATAAATAATCAAATAAAAACTTTGGGCAAATTTAATTATATTAGAGGTTGATTAAATTTTTATGAAAAAGAATATTCTCTTTCTTTCCATGGAGGATGTTATTGCTGCCGGTGCTACTGATATGGGCAAAGCTGTTGACGATGTCCGCAGAGGTTTTTGCATGTTGTATTCGGGAAAAGTGTTAAACCCGATGAAGACGACTTTGAAGGCAATAACAAATACCCATGAGCATCATGTTGGTCTTGTAAATACTCTGTCGGCGTATGTTGAGTTTGAGGACGATCAGATTTTTTCGTTTAAACTTTTAGGGGCAATGCCTCCGAATACCTGTATTGGCCTTCCAAGAGCAAGCGGATTGATTGTTCTTTTTGACGGGAAAACAAAGACTCCTATGGTGGTTATGGACGCTCAGGTTATAAGTGCGATAAGAACCGGTGCGGCTTCCAGTTTGGCCGCAGAGGCTTTTTTGCCTGATGATATAGATTCTGTTTTGCTTGTCGGAGCAGGCGTTAATATGAAGACCCAGCTTCTAGGGATCTCCAAGGCGAGACCGGGCATAAAGAATGTTAAAGTTTATTCGAGAGGCCGGACAAAGTTTGATTTTGCTGATTCAATGTCTGCTAAATTGGGATTAAATATCGAACCTGTCAGTGATTGTGAGGCCGCTGCTAAAAATCAGAGATTCATAGTGACCTGCCTTCCGAATATTGAAAATCCTGTCGTAAAGTCTAAGTGGCTTATACGTGAGGGGCTGACTTTTTTTAATATCGGCTGTTATGAAGCCGAAACACATCTTCTTGCGCGTATGGACAGGATTGTTGCCGATATGTGGATTCAGGGAAAACACAGAGGTGTTCAAACTCATGCCAAGGCTGTGGAACATGGTGCAATTCCTGAAGAGTTAATAGAAGACTTCGCCCCGATTGTCTCCGGTGAGCGGCCCGGCCGTTTGAATGACAGGGAAAATATTTTTTTCAATCCTACCGGGCTTGGTTTTGAAGATGCGATGGTTGCCGCCAGAGTTTACAGGACAGCGGTCCAAGAGGGAATCGGAAAAGAACTTGAACTGTGGAATGATTCTGAGTGGATATAGGACTGATTGCCGTGTTGATTCTGTTTCATACACTGCTGTTAAAATACAATGTTTTATTTTTTGTAATCTGTGCCGGTCTATATTTGTTTTTTGGAGATTTCTATGAACATAAATATGGTTTTGGATAAGCTTGTGAAAATGTCTGCTTCACAGCGTATGGAGCTGGTTAACGGTCTTAAACAGACAGCAGCAGCTGAGAAAATGATGGTGGGGGACAGGTATATTTCTTTTTTGCCTGTTCCGCTGTTTGTGGAAAAAAGCATCAGTGGGCTGCTGAATAAACGGTTGGATTTGTTTATAGAACTCCTGCTTCGCCTTGAACGGTATGCGTTATCTTCGGAAGGCTCTGAGGTTTTCGAACGACTGTATAATTCTCTTTGTGAAGGTGGGCGTCATCTTGTTTCCCAGTGCCTTTTTGAATCGGAATTTTCGATGAAAAGGCGCCACCGCAGGGTTGACGGATTCTTCGATTACAAGACCGGTAATGGGGGAATTATAGAAGTTAATCAGGCAGCTCCTCTGGCCACTCATTTTTATGATACTTCCCAGCGGCTATCAGCCCAATTTTTGAATTATCTTGGTTTTGACTATGAACCGTGCCTGACAGCCCCGAGGATTTTGCAGTGGTTTATTGATGAATACCGTGAGAGATTTGCTGATAAGACCGGTCTTCCCGATGTAATTGCTCTTGTTATTGAACATGGATATTTGCCGAAGTTTACGGATCTGCCCGGAGTTGCCGGAGATTGTGAAAAATTGGCACTTGAACTCTATGGGCATAAGATGAAAATAGTCACTTGTTTTCCTTATGAAATATCTCTATCCGGAGATAACATAATGTTCAATAAGGAGAAAGTGGATCTTGTGTGGAGAAACTCCGTTTATATGACTGCTTACCGTCAGCAGGGACTTCCGATTGAAGACTACGAAACCATCCTGTCCCGCAGTGACGATTTTTTGATTCTTAACTCAACAAGAACCTGGCTGACAAGAACCAAGGAACTTTTTGCATTGTTTGCTGATGATGTTCTATATGATAAACTTGGATTTGATAATGAACAAAAAGCCGTTTTAAGGGTGATGATTCCCTTAACTGTCAATACGGGAAAAAATGGAGAAATGCACGGAGCTATATCCTCCGAAAAAGATCAGTGGATTTCCAAACCCACTGATTCCGGTTTTGGCACAGGTGTTGTTTTCGGCAGTTCAATGGACCGCGACTCCTGGAATAAGCTGATAGATGAGCGCAGTTGTGACGGTTTTGTTTTTCAGAAAAAAATTTTTTCACCGGAAATTGACGTCATGACTATTTCTGCTGAAGGTCTTCTTGAGGAAGTGAGACTTGATTATGATTTTTGTCCGCACCATATAAACGGAAGTTTTTCCGCTTCGGCTTTGGTGCGCGCCAATTTAAAGCGGGAAGCATCCGATTTTGCAACAATGAATCTTGCTACCGGTGGATATTTAATGCCTCTTGTATTTGTTTAGGTTATATTGGTATAATGAATATAGTCAGGCTGAAATTTTTTAATAAGTTTGTCTTTTTCCTTGCGGTCTGCTTTATATCTATTAAAATAGTTGTATTAAATCAAAAAGTAAAATTGTTAACCGCATATTTTAGACGCTCTTTTAATGGCGGTGTCAAAATCTAAAATATATATTTTGAAAATGGACCTTTTTTGTTGGATTTTGGTGTTGCCGGAATCTACCGCTAAGGAATTTTTTTATATGGTGAGGTGCTGCTTTTTTGGATGATAATCCTCTTTTATGGCAGCTGCTTCTGCAGCTGGTTTTGATTTTGATGAATGCTGTTTTTGCTTGTGCGGAGATAGCCGTTATAACTGTAAATAACAACAAATTGCTGAAACTCTCCGCTGCCGGAGACAGGCGGGCGGACAGACTTTTGTCGCTGACCGGACAGCCTGCCGGTTTTTTGGCAACGATACAGGTGGGAATAACTCTTGCCGGTTTTCTCGGCAGTGCTTTTGCTGCCGATAATTTTTCAGATATGCTTATCTCCTGGTTTGTAACTCTTGGCGTAAATCTCCCCATTCCGACCCTTGATGCGATCTCAGTCGTTATAATTACGTTAATATTGTCTTATATTACTTTGGTGCTTGGAGAACTTGTTCCGAAAAGAATAGCGATGAAAAAAGCGGAAAAACTTGCGCTTGCCATGTCGGGATTGATATATGCGATCTCAAAGTTTTTTAGCCCTCTGGTATGGATTCTTACTGTTTCTACCAATGGAGTTTTGCGTTTAGCCGGAATAGATCCCAACTCTAAGGAAGATGAGGTTACCGAAGAAGAAATCAGGATGATGGTTGATGCTGGCAGTGAGAAGGGAACAATTGACGAGGTTGAAAAGGAAGTTATTCACAATATTTTTGAGTTTGATGACAAGACGGCAAAAGATATTATGACACATCGAAAGTTGGTAACGTTTTTGTGTTCCGATGAGACCATTGATGAATGGAAAAATAAAATGACGGCTACCGATTATTCTTTTTATCCTGTATGCGGCGAGAATACCGACGATGTTCTGGGAGTAATCGGTGCCAGAGATTTTTACCGTATGGGCAGCGATAACAAGGAATATGTAATGAAGCATGCTTTAAAAACAGCCCAGTTCGTCCCTGATACTGTTGGTGCCGATGTCCTGTTTTGTAAAATGAAGAGCAGCAAAAATTATTTTGCTGTTGTAGTAGATGAATACGGAGGCGTCAGCGGTATTGTTACTATAAATGATTTGCTTCAGCAGATTGTCGGCGATTTTGGTGACGTTTAGCAGGATATATCTATATTTTTTCCCAAATAAGAACGCTTTTGCAGTTCCTGAATGACCCTGTCCGGTAATTTTATCGGCATCAGGCAGTTTGGACAGTTTATGCGGTTATCCTCCATTAGTGATTCGGCGTCTATATCTGAAATTGGTTTATTGCAGTGCGGGCATCCCAATTTTTGTATGCTTTCAATCTTTCCGAATTCCATTTTTAAGATCTCCTTTTAATGCAGTTATTCCGTAATTTAATTTGTTTTGCTTTTTTATATTATAACACCGGCGGCTGAATATTAATATCCCGTTTTTCTTTATCCATAAATTCTTTTATTTCTATTGTTTGCAGGTCGCTAAATAACAATATTTTTAGAGGTTTTTATGTTTTTCTAACAAATATATAGTTATGTAAGATAGTAGATTTGATATCCGGTTTTATTTCATCGGTTAGTAATGTCTCCAGAGGTTGTTTTTTGCTGAGGAATCAGACCGTAATGGAACACAATAATTTTTTTCTGGAAATATTAAAAGGACGTCATAAAGGACAGACATTCTGTCTTTCTGCAAATAGTATAACGTTGGGTAGAAGGCTTGCTCCAAAAGAAAAGAAAAAAGATTGGATTTTGCTTGACGAGCCTTCTATGGCGAGAATACATGCCTTGTTGCAGTGGGATGAAGAGAAGTCCTTATTTAAGATTGTACAAAAGGCTTCAGGTAAAGTAATACTTGTAAACAACAAAAAGGAAAAAGAGGCGTTACTTTATCACCTTGATACTTTTTTGCTTGGTGATGTTCTTTTTAGGATGTGGGACGGGCCTGTTGATAAGAGTATGGATTTTACCGATGAAGAATCCGCAGGGATTGATGAAGATTTTGAAGAGCCCAGGCAGATGCCTCCTCAGGAGTCTGATTCTTCCTTTGAACATAGCGATATGATGAAAACGGTAATGCTTCAGCCGGAACCTGGTGTAAAGCAAGAGAAGCCTGCCCCCGGAGGAAAACTTCTTGGTTCTTCTGATGCGTCCGAAAAAGTAAAGACCTTCTCCTTTTTTCAGAAACAGTCTCAAAAAGAACCTGAACCGGAAGCACAGATTGATCGGCAGAGCTCTGCTCAGACCGTAAAAGTTGATTTTAAGCCTGTTGATTTATTTAAAACGTCGTTGGCGAATAAGTCGAATAACATTGATGCCGGTTTGGATTTTCAGCCAATAAATTTGGCAAAGCCTTATGTGTCACAAACGCTTTCATCTAAGGTTCCTCAGGCGAATATTGTTCAGGAAAGCAAGCCTGTCTCCCGGGATTCTTCTGAGTTTCAGCCGATGGATCTTTTTGCAAAGGTCAGGGCGAAACAGTCTGTCTCAAATTTGAATAATTTGTCATCGGTGAAAAAGGGAGATGACAAAGAATCTGAACAATCTCCTTTATCGGCGTTTTTTTCAAAAGAAAAAAGAATTGCTCATGCTACACCCGAAACCCTTGATTCTGCGATGGTTAACCTGCAGGCAATGGATGCTGTAAAAGATGAAGCGGAAGAGGCTCCCGATATTACGGACGCCGGAGCGGGGGAAAAGCAGGAAGAAGAGAGAAAATCATTGCATTCCGTAGCCAGAACTCCGGTGTCAAGATTTTCCAGAGAGAGCAGATTATTGTCTGTTTTTGGTAAACAGACAGCGGTTGCTGCTATGTCGGCAAGTTCAGGAATAATGAGAGCAAGGGATGATGAGGTTCCAAAGCACAATGTTTCTTTTTCCTCTAAACCGGCGTCTCCCGGTTTAGAGGACAGCGGAGTGCTTCTTCCGAATACGTCTTTGGCTGAAAAAAAGCCTTCAGGCGGGCCTGAACCGCTTGTTAATGAATCTTCTTTTGACGATTTTCATGCTATTCCGGAGATTGAAAGCGCTATTATGGATTCCGATCCTTCTTTTAAACAATTTCCATCTGCAAATATTGATTTTAATTCTTTTGAAGTTCAGGATATTAAGCGGTCTGAAAACTTTGTTAATGTTCCGGAACCTGTGAAAGCGTTTCAGCCATCTGTGGCTTCTGAGTCTTTTGAATCCAAAGATCTGAACCAAACATACAGCGGTGTATTTTATTCGCAGACCAAACGTTTGCCTCCGGTAAAGCCTAAGACTCAAAGACCTATGCGTCTTCAGCTTCCGGCTTTAAATGATTTTGGTAAAGCGCAGCCACAGGTACAGAGACCGCACTCTGATGAGTTGCAGTCTTCATCTGTTCCTAAAAATAATATGAATATTACCGGTAAATCTCAGAATAAGGAAAATGTGAAAATGAGATCTTTTAATACTGGTGCCGATGTCCAGGCTGCTGATTCCGGTATATCCGGTTCATCTCCTCAGTTTCAGGGTTCTTTGCCTGGTGCTACTGTTAATGCCGGTAGTGGGCCGGGCGGTATATCCGGTTCCCATCCTCCGTCTCAAGGCTCTTTGTCTGGCACCGGGGGTAATCCGGCTGCCGCTAATAGTGTTGGAGACTCCGGCGGTATATCCGGTTCGCATCCTCAGTCTGCACCTCAGACCTCTCAATCTGCCGCCTGGAGCAAGCCCGGTGCTGTTGCTCCGGAGTTTGATTCCGGTATATCCGGTTCACCTCCTCAGCCTCAGGGTTCTTTGCCTGGCGCCTGGGGTAATCAGACTGTTGTTAATGCCGGCAGTGAGTCGGGGAGTTTATCCGGTTCCCGTCCTCAATTTCCATCTCAGAACTCTCAATCTGCCGCTTGGAGCAAGCCTGGTGCTGTTGCCCCGGAGTTTGATTCCGGTTCCCGTCCACGTCCACTTACTCAATCTCCGTCTCAAAGCTCTTTGCCCGGTGCCTGGGGTAATCCGGCTGCCGCTAATAGTGTTGGAGACTCTGGCGGTATATCCGGTTCCCGTCCTCCGTCTCAAGGCTCTTTACCCGGTGCCTGGAGAAATCCTGCGGCTGCTAATACCGGCAGTGAGTCTGGCGGTATATCCGGTTCCGGTTCCGGTTCCCGTACCCGTCCTCAGTCTCCGTCTATGTCTCAGACCTCTCAATCTGCCGCCTGGAGCAAGCCTGGTGCTGTTGCTCCGGAGTTTGATTCCGGTGTATATGGTTCCCGTTCTTCTTCGCCTCATAGTTCTCAGTTTGAGGCCGCACCGCAAGCGGATGACTTGGATTCTATTGATCCTAATATTTTATTGAACGGTTTTGACATATCCGCTCTACCTGATTTTGATGATATTGTGTTGCCTGAGCCGCCTCCGGGATATACAGGAGCTCAGCCGGTTAATCAGGAGGTAACGGAACCTGAAAAAGTAGCGGACATTCATAAAAGATCTCCGTTTGGAAGGCCATTGCAGGGACAACAGGCAGAGCAGGATGATTTAGTCTTTTTTAAGGATAGCCGTACCGGAGCTGAGTTCTCATATAGTTTGGGAGATAACTCTTTGGATACAGGCTCTGTTGCTCAGTTAAACAGGCCTTCAGGAGGTTTAGCCAATAATGCTTTTGTGCCATCCGGTGGTATATACAATACTGAAAGCTTTATTAAACCTGCTAATTTTGGCTTGGATGATATGTCTTCTCCACTGCAGCCGGGACAAAAATCTCCTGAAGCGTTTTCAGGTATTTTGGGAAATTTTATGAATGCTGCCGAATCTCCGTCTTCAGGCTCTCTATGGGAAAATGCTCCGTCAGGATCGCTGGCGGATCTTATGGTTACTGCCAAAAATCAGTCAGCAGGTATGGACTTTTCAAAGGATGAAGAAAAAGAGTTGTCACAGGATGTAATGCAAAGTTTTGCTGATAAAATAAAAAAATATAAAGAGAGTCAGCAGCCGGACTACTCGGCTCCGTCCGGCGGTTTGATGCAGGGCGGCGGTTTTAGCCAGCAGGCTGTTCCGCCCGGCGGTTTGATGCAGGGCGGCGGTTTTAGCCAGCAGGCTGCTCCGTCCGGCGGTTTGATGCAGAGCGGCGGTTTTAGCCAGCAGGCTGCTCCGTCCGGCGGTTTGATGCAGAGCGGCGGTTTTAATCAGCAGGCTGTTCCGTCCGGCGGTCTTGATGCGAAACCCGGTCTTAATTTCAATACCCGGTTTGCAGCCGCTTCAGGTGTGGGGCATAACGAAGAACAGATAGATTCTGCTAAATGGTCTTTGAATTTTATAAAATCCCCCGGAGGGAAAAAAACTTTTAATGTCAATGCTGATGAAGTTCTGATTGGGCGCAGTAAGGGAATTGATTTGTCATTAGATGATCTGCAGTTAGCTGAAAGGCATATAAAGTTATATATCTATGACGGCAAGCTTTATTTGCAGAAGCTTGATCGTAATAAACCTGTATTTTTGAATGGTAATCCGCTTATTTCAGCGGCAGGGCGGCTATTGGCCCAGGGTGATAAAGTTCAGCTCAGTGATTCCACTGTTTTTGAGGTAATAAGAGATTGATTGGGAGGATTTTTATGAAAAATATAAGTTTTTTTAAGATTTTCACTGTTTTATGTCTGTCTTTGATTTTTATGACGTCCCATGCAAGAGCCGGTTTTATTTCTGAAATTACTGAAATGGCTTTTCAAAAAGTGGTTCTTGAAAGCGATGAGCCGATTATAATATGGTTTTATTCCGGCATATCAGGTGGAAAATTGGAAAATGATATTGACAAGTATGTTCAGAAAAAATCTATGGTTAAACTTGTTAAGATGGATCGGTCATTAAATATTGTTACAGTGTCTAAATACAAAATAAAGAAGAATAATACGTTTGTTTTTTTTGCCGATGGTGAAGAGTTGTCCAGGACTTCTGCAATAGCCAGTGTTGATGATCTGGAGGAGTTTACTCTTTATAATATGGAAGAGTATATGCGCAGATTACAGGAACAAAACCATAAGGAATGGTCTCCTTCAAGAATTAAAGATAATAAAGATAAGGCAACTGAGCCAGATTCCGGAAATAAAGACAGAGCTGATAAAAAGACTTTTAATAAGGGAGACGATGATAATTAAGCCTTTTTATAGCCGGCGGCGATAATTGCAGCACCAAGTGCCCCTGTTATAGAGGGATTTGGCGGTAAAAGAAGTTTTTCGCCAATAACGCTTTCCATCGTTTTTACCATAGCTTTGTTATTTGCAACTCCCCCGGTAAACACTATTGGGGGATTCAATCCTATTTTTCCGGCCAATGATACTGTTCTGCGCGCGAGTGATTCCAATACTCCGGCAAGGATGTCGGCAATTTTATTTCCGCTCGCAAGCAGGCTTATTATTTCGGATTCAGCGAAAACTACGCACATACTGC
This sequence comes from Candidatus Xenobia bacterium, assembly GCA_031551355.1. Lineage (GTDB taxonomy): Bacteria > Vulcanimicrobiota > CADAWZ01 > CADAWZ01 > CADAWZ01 > JAVBNT01. The sequence goes on from JAVBNT010000007.1 coordinate 91,376, forward strand.
TTATTGAGCATGGAGAAGAAACTTCTTCAAGTATTTCATCCATTTTACTCCGCGGAACTTCAACTATTTTTTCTACAACTTCTAAAAAGCGGCCTGTTCCGGCTGCGCACTTATCATTCATGGCAAAGTCACAGACATTACCATGGGCAAGCTTTATTACTTTACTGTCCTGTCCACCGATATCAATTACCGTTCCGGCTTCGGGAAATAGAAAATGAACCCCTTTTGCATGACATGATATCTCTGTGAGTTTTTTATCCGCTTTTGTGAATTGCTCTCTGCCGTATCCGGTGCTGATAATATATTTAATCTCTTCTTCCGGTATATTGTTCTCTGAAATTATTTCTTGAAATAATTTTTCCGCTTCTTTTTGGGGAAATGACGTTGTATCGGATACTTTTATGTCTTTTATTTTGCTATTTTCAATATCGAAAATAACAATTTTTATACTTCTTGAGCCTATATCTATACCGCAACTGAAATTTCTCATAATTAACCTGTTTGTTTGATTGTATAACTGTGATAATAATTATTATTAAGCGATATTTTATATTTTTATCATGTAAAAACCTTCATAGAATATTTGTTTCCGCTATTTTTTTTATTCTGTTTAATTTTATTTTACGTTTTAAAGGATAAAGCTATTTTATCAGAGAAAAACCACTTGTATTATTTATGGAGGCTCTCCTGTATATGTTCTTCAAATCAATACCTGTTCAGTTTATGCAGCAGCTTCGTGAACCTCTGGATTCTGTTACGGTGGAGTCGGTTGCAAGCCGTTTAAATAAGGTTTTTGGGGCTAACACCTGGCGTTCCGAATCAACGCATAAGCAGCTTTTTGCTATAAGTATACCACTTGTGGGACCAAGAGGAATGGAAATACATACCTCGCTAACCTTGTGGCTTACACAAAATTCTATAATTTTGCCTGTAGGTGACGGCGAGTTTACATCCAGAAATTCTTACGTTTTGGGGCCTTTTTTTGATGATGAGGACAAGGCCGAAAGTGAAAGGCTTGCTTTTTTAAATACTGCCTGCCGGGTAATTGGTATTGGAATGACGGATCGCACCCAGATACTATCTCTCGAAAACGGCCTTATCGGGCGCAAAATGTTTCTTTCGGATCGTATAGAAGACTTTGTTGTTGATGAACTTGCAATGAAGGTGATTTTAGCTAAGCAGGAAGAGATAAAGCAGGAAAAGGAAGAACGCAGAGGGGACCCCCGGACGGAACTTCAGACGCTTGATTCGATACCGGCAGTCGTTACAATAGACCGTACTGTAATGGATATTGAGTTTTTTATGCTTGACTTTTCCAGTAGCGGCCTTAAAATAGTTTCTCCATTTGATTTTCCATCTGATAAACCGTTTAATTTGACATTAAAGCTTGAAGAGCCTTTGACTCTTGGGTGTGAGGTTGTCTGGAAATCAGAGATATGGAAGAATATTTACCATGTAGGAATAAAATTTATGAGGTTACAGCTTGATAAATTTGAAAAATTGTGCCGTCATCTTGAAGTGTTTATTCCCTCAAAAGATAATGACAGTTTCCGGCTGAATAAAGTGCTTCCGGCCGAGTTTATGTTATGGAATACTCCCAAACGGCTGCCGACATTTTTTCATACTATTTCTTCCACTCGTATGTCAATAATTTTTCCGGCATTTTTGAAAACCGGTATGAAAGTCGTCGCCAGAATATATCCTTTTGCCGGAAACGTTCCCATAGAATGTGAATTTGAGATTGAAAGTTCAAGGGTGCTTAAAGGCGGCGGCTGCCAGGCCTCAATAGTGATAAGTAATATAACGCCTCAAAACGGCGAGCGTCTTGAGAGCTTTATACAGTACTGTGTGATGGAAGAGCGCAGGGCAAAAACTGTTATTGAGTAACGATTTTTTTGTTTAATTTTTTAACATGATGCAAAAAGATCGCCCAAAGCGATCTTTTTGCATCATGTTTTTGTTGCCCCGCTTATATGGCTAATCTTTCGATTAACTTGCCGGCTGTTGAGCAAATAAATATATTAATTAAATCCCTTAAAGTTTGCCAGAGCGACTGCCAGGCCTCCTGTGAGAGCTCCTCCGACAATACCGGCAGCGACTCCGCCTGCCAACAGGTATGCTCCGCCTGCGATAGCGGCTATTCCAATTATGGGTGAGGCGAGTATGCCAACAAAACCGATGGTATTTAGCACTTCACGCATATTCCAGTTGCCGCTTTTATCGTCTGCAGAGCTTGTATTAAATGTGTCGGACGGATTTTTCATTTCAGATTCGTTTTTAACGGCAACCTGAGATTTTTTATCTGTATTTATATTATTTACATTTTGTGCACCCATTGATGAATTTATGCTATTCATAAATATAACACTCCTTATATGCTTTTAAACTTTCCTAGATATAATTATAAATCAGCAACAATACAGATTTCCACTTTTTATTGTTAATAATTTGTAACAAATCGGACGCTAAAATATTTTATATACATATATGGAAAAATTTTTTTATATATGTCTTGTGAGCGTGGCACAGGAAGCATTCGGAGGGGGCTGGTCGAACCCGGTCGTAGCGGTTATATGTGGCGTGTCCGGGTATCCGCTGTCGGTGTATTGTTGCTAAATTTACGTTATTTCCGTATTTTTGCCAGCACCGGATATAAAAATACCGATGCGGCAACACAAACTATTCCCTGGATTGTGTTGGGAATTAGGACTGACAGTGCTACGCCGATATTGAATACTATTATTTCGTAAATAAAGTAGCCGGCGACCATCACCGCAGCTCCCGCACCTGCTGCTGCCACTCTTATAAATACCGTTTTTTTAGTATTAAATTTGCTTTCTATTGTGCCAACTACCCAGCCTTCCAATGCTTTGATGATAAGTGTTCCGGGGATGAAAATATTATGTCCGCCAATCAGGTCCGCAAGGGCTGAGCCGATTCCTCCGGTTATAGCCCCTCTTGCCGCTCCGAATATCAGGGCGGATACTATTATGACCGTATCGCCAAAATTTATATGTCCTCCTGTAGGAGTGGGAATTCTGATCGCAAACGTGGCAAGAGCGGTAATCGCTATCAACATAGCATTTAATGTGAGTTGTTTTGTGTTTTGTTTTTGCATTTAATTAAATCTTATGAGCTGCCTCGTTAAGAAAAACGGGACGCCCTTTTAATAACGATGGAAAGGTTCCTCACAGAGGGACAGAGGATAACTACCGGTAAAACCTCTGTTTCTTATCTTCTCTGTGAGAAACCCTTCTCTCTTAACTGAATGAATTTCTTTGTTTCTAGATCAGGAATTTGCCTTTTTCCATAATTGTTTTGCCGTCTACTATTATTGTCGGATTTTTCAAAACTCCGTCCACGTGTGCGGCGCTGTTCCAGTCACTTCCTGTTTTTTCCGGATATCCGTGACCTATTGCCACGTGTATTCCCGGGAATTTCTCATCCTGCAGAAGGTTGCCCACCAGTTTTTCCAGGCCGATGTTGGTGCCGATGGCAAACTCACCGATTCTGTTGGCATTTTCGTCCTGTTTCATGTAATTGGCAAGATCGTCATGGAGTTCTTTATTGTCGCATTTCATATCGACAACTCTGCCGTCTTTGATGGTAAGATATACCGGCGTTTTCTCAAGTATTCCATATTGACTGCAGAAATAATCTCCGAGAACTCCGTCTACAACTATTTTTCCCTCAGGTATTTTGTATACACATGTAAATACTTCTCCGTCCGGCAGGTTGCTCCATTTGTTAGGCTGTATATTACCGTCGGAAACGGCCCATTTCCAGTCTGGGTGGAATTCTGATGTGAAGTCTGTTCCCGATTCGGAAGTAACCCGGATAAATTTAGCATGCTTGACAGTGTCATGAACTTTTGCGCTTATTGTCTGAACCATTTCATAGTCGACTGCCATTCCTGTCGTCATCAGCAGATCGGTAATGTTAGGCATGTGCCCATGTCTGAGGCTCTTTCTTTCAACAATCTCAAGCATCGGCGATCTGAAAGTCTGAAGCTCGCCTTTTTTGCCCTGTGCGGCATAAATGCTGATTGTAACTCCATTTTCTTCCATAGCATCGCCAATGGCTTTCGGGAATGCCAACGGTTTGCTGCCGTCTTCAGGCCTGTCGCCAAAATCTTCCATTGTGAATATTTTCGTATTGCCGGGAGATACCTGTTCCATGTTCTTAAGCATTTCATCGGCAATATGTTTTGTCTGCCTGTCGGTTATTATGACGGCTTTATCCCCGGCTTTTGCTTTCAGGCAGTTTTTTATCGCCTGCATGGCGCCGTATTCAATTGTTCCCGGTTTCATTGTCCCTGTAGTCATAAAGAATCCTCCATATTTCTAATATTATAATGTTGGAATACGCGAAGCGTTTTTCCGTTGTTTTTCTTATTCTTTTGTTTGCGAATCAGTTTCATGCTCTTTATTGTCGTTATTTCCATCTCCGGATGGTGTTGCCGTTAGAACTGCCGGAGTATTACCGTCTCTTGTTGCAAGGAAATACACAAATGCTGCCAGACCGATATAAATTATTATTGAAAGCCATTCGCCTAAAGCGGTATTTCCGATACCGAGATCAAGGTTTATTTTGTAATTTTTGAGTATTGCTCCCATAACTCCTATAATAGCTCCTCCGGCAATTAACCCGGAAGCGATCATAGTACCTTTTTCTTTTCTTTTCGCGGCAATTTCAGGATTTTTGTGACTTTTTTCAACAAAAGTTGCTAAAATTCCACCGGCAAGGACAGGAAGGTTGTATTCCAGGGGAATAAAAACTCCAAGCATAAATGCCAGTGCCGGAACTCCGATGAACTCAAGTATCAGAGCCATTACTATTCCGACGATATACAAAACCCATGGAACCTGTGAGCTCGACATAAAGGTTTCAATAACCGCTGCCATTGCGTTGGCCTGCGGCGCTACCAGCGGTTCAACTCCGGCGTGTTTGGGGACGAATCCGTAAGTATTGTTTAAAAGAATTATTACTCCGGCAACGGCAAAGGAAGATACAAGCACTCCTAAAAATTTAAAAGTCTGCTGACTTTTGGGCGTTGAGCCGATCCAATAGCCTATTTTGAGATCCGTAATAAAGGCGCCGGACATTGAAAGCGCCGTGCAGACTACTCCGCCTATAAGCAAAGCGGCCGTCATTCCTGCGGTTCCTTTAAGTCCTACCTGAACCAGAATCAAGCTTGAAAGTATCAGCGTCATCAGGGTCATTCCCGATACCGGGTTTGTGCCTACAGTAGCAATAGCTCTTGCGGCAACGGAAGTAAACAGGAATGATATCACAAGAACTACAATCAAGGCGACTATGGAAATTTTGAGCAGGTTGGGGGCGCCTACAGGATTGGCTGCAAAAATGTCTTTTAGAACACTTTGATTGAAAAATATGAAAATCAAAATGGTTGTGGCAATTATTATGCCAAAAACGACTCCCATTTTAAGATCGCGGTCTGTTCTTGGTTTCTCTGCTATTTCATCCTTTTTAGAGGCAAACATTTCTTTAAATCCGAGTGTAAACGCCTGAATTATAATTCCGGAAGATTTAATTATGCCTATAACTCCTGCACAGGCAATACCTCCGATACCTATAAGCCTTACGTGTTCCTTGAAAATGATTTCGGCAGGAAGAACTGCCATGGAAGGAACGTATGCTCCGAGAAGGGGAACAAATACGAACCATGCCAGAAAGGAACCTGCGCAGATGATTGCCGCGTATTTGAAACCGATAATATAGCCCATCCCCAAAATAGATGCGGTTGTGTTAATTGCGAAAAGAACTTTTGCTTTTTCGTAAAGCGCGATACCACCGGGGATTACTTTGCTGGTAAACGTCTCTTTCCAAAGGTTGCAGGAGAGGATAAAAAAGTCATAGGCTGCGCCCAGTGCCATACTTATTCCCAGAATTTTAGCCTGATCGCCGCCCTTGCTTCCGGAAACCAATATTTCCGTAGTGGCTGTTCCTTCCGGGAATGGGAATTTACCGTGCATCTCGGACACAAAGTATCGCCTGAAAAAAATCAGAAATACAATGCCTAAAATACCGCCAAGGAGAGAAGCCATAAATATTTTCATAAAATCTATGGTAATTTCGGGATACTTTGCCTGGAGTATAAAAAGTGCCGGCAGTGTGAAAATAGCTCCTGCAACAACAGAACCTGAAGCTGCGCCGATAGATTGTATAATGACGTTTTCAAGAATGCTAATCTTAAGTTTAGGTATGAGAGATATGCCCACGGCTATCAAGGCAATAGGTATCGCCGCTTCAAATACGTTGCCGGTCTTAAGGCCGATAAAGGCTGTTGCACCTGAAAAAATTATCGCCATTATTATACCCATTATCACAGAGTAAGGCGTAACTTCTTTCATTTGCTCATTTGCTTTGACAATGGGAGTATATTCTTCGCCTTCCTTCAGCTCCCTGTAGGCATTTTCCGGTAGACCGCTTGTTTCTTTAGTCGTATGCTCCATGTCTCATTTGTGCTCCTAAAATAATTTTTCCTTAATTTTATTTTTCAAAATTTATGTCTTAATTCCCTGCCTTTATTTTATCAAAATGAGTTCCAGCTGAGGATTTGACAAATATTCAGCTCCGTTTTCCGTTACGCAAATCATTTCTTCCATCGTGACGACACCGTAATCATCAAGGCTTATTCTCGGTTCCAGTGTGTAAACCTGACCTTTTTCTATTTTAAGGTAGGGGAGAGTTCCGTATCTTTCCCATTCCGGGCATAAAAGCCCTGCTCCGTCATGTGTCGATCTGCCCACCTGGTGACCGAGAGCATGCGGATAATCTCCAAAACCGTTTTCTATGATATAATCGCGCGAAATTTTATCGATGACTCTTCCTTCTACTCCCGGTTTTATGGCATTAAACGACATCATTATTGCGTCTTTCAGCGTGTCAAAAGCCTTTTGAACAGTCTCCGGTGCCTTTGTTTCCCCGTCATTGAGAAAATACCAGGTTCTTTGTATATCGGAACAGTAACCTTGGTATTTTACTCCGAAATCAATGTGCATTACACTTCCTTTGGTCATCTGTCTGTCCGACGGGGATGCATGCGCCGCCGCCGCTTCAACAGTGGCAAAAACTCCCGGACAGTGATGCCTGTCCCAGGCCGTGGTCAACCCTCTTTTTTCTACTTCATCAAGTATGAAGGCGGCAACTTCTTTTTCCGACATTCCCACTTTGAGATGACTTGTCACCTGAGCGTAAATTTCTTCAGTTATCTCGACGGCTCTTTTTATTCTCTCCAGTTCGGTTTTACTTTTTCTGCCTCTGAGAGCGTTTATTACCGGTTCGGACGATGTAAACCTTGATATGAATGGCGTGTCCTTGAGTATATCGCTGAGTGTTTCGAACATTCCACAGGTTAGACCGTCACTCATGACGTCATTTGAGGATTTGTTGATCGCTATTTTTTGCGGATTAATTTCTTGAATCGTATTTTTTAAGACATCTCTAATTGAGGAAACGTAAGTTCTGATATCCGTGTATAACCCGGAATCTTTGATGTTCTCGGCGTCAAGGCTGCCGACAATTACTATTTTTTGTCCGTCTTTGGTAAATATGAATGCCGATTGCCAGGTGACTCCGCGGTCTATAAATATATCAAGGGCGGGGTCTTTCATCGTATCGCTTTCCCTGACAAATGTCAGCCATAAATCAAGATCTCTCTCTTTAAGTATTTCGGGGATCTGTGCGATTTTTTCTTTAATAATCTCCAGCATTACTTTTTTCTCCAATAAATTTATATTACATAGCATAAAAAAAGCTGCCCTGGAGGACAGCTTTTTTGAGAAAGCATTTATAAAGTTAAGCCAAATCTATCTCAGGAGCAATTGTGCTGATAATCTTAAGAGGATCTATCACACCGGAGCCCTGCTGGTTTGGTGTCAAAGCGCCTGCGGATTCAGGAAGCTTTTCTGCCGTATCCATAGCGGCTTTTTTAAGATCAAGAGGTTTAATGTCAGGTTTTACCTGGGCTGCAAGTGCTGCAATTCCTGCTGCACATGGAGTTGCCATTGATGTTCCGGACATTGTTACATAACCTGAACCGTTATGTGAAGCGGCTGTTATGTTGACGCCAGGTGCCAAAATGTCAGGCTTTACTCTGTTGTCATATTTTGTCGGTCCCACGCTTGAGAAATAAGCAAGTTTGTCATCATCTCTGGCAACTGTTCCTTTGTCGTCCATAGCACCGATGGTAATAACATTTTCTGCGTTACCCGGTGTGCCGATTGTCCCTTTGCTGGGGCCTTCATTACCGGCGGCAACTACCATTATCAGTCCTGCTTCCACTGCTTTTTCAGCTGCTATTGACACGGGGTCTTTTGCTGAAGGCTGTGTTACCGGTCCGCCGAGGGACATGCTGACCACGTTAATTCCAAATTCCTGTTTGTTTTCAATAGCCCACTGAATGCCTTTGATAACATCGGAAAAACTTCCGGAACCGTTTCTGTCAAGAACTTTTACGCCGACAATATTTGCTTCCGGAGCTGCGCCTTTGTATTTGCTCTCGGATGATTTTCCGTCTCCGGCGGCAATACCTGCGCAGTGCGTACCATGACCCTGATCATCATAAGCTTCTGCTTTGCCGTTTACAAAATCTTTGAATCCGATAATTCTGTCTTTCATATCAGGGTGCTGAGCAATTCCGGTATCAATAACACAGATTGTTGTGCCTTTACCGGTGATGCCTTTGTCCCAAAGTTTGTCTATGCCGAGTGTTTTTGTGGCGACATCCATTTTTGCACTGACATCGCTGCCTTCGATAGTCTCGCCTACAGGCGTATCCGGAATTGTTATTCTGCCGTCTATCCATACATTTATATCTTTACCTATTTTATCAAGGTTTGGAAGAAGCTTTGAATCTACTTCTACTGCAAAACCGTTGATAATCGGCAAATCAGCTGTTATTTTACTATCGGAGCCTTTGGTTATAAGCTGTGATTTTACAGATTCAAGCGCTTCCGCTGTTTCTGCATTTACAATCAGACTTACTTTTCCATCTGCTTTTACATGGCTTGCAAACTCCATTTTGTCCTGGGGTTCGGCAACTTTGCTCTGTGTGTTAGCGAGAGATTCTGCTGGGAGATTGTTTGCTGGGAATCTAATAAAATCTGCTCCGCCGGTTGATCCTATTCCGTTCATTATATACTCCTCCTTGATTTCTTAGAGAATTTATACTATTCTAGATGCACTCAGGTGTTATTAGGCTAAATCAGAGAATCTAAAAAGCGATTGCCTCCATTATACCAAACAGTATTTCTTTGTTCAATTGGTATTGACGACTTAATTGTAAACATTAAGTTAACTTTAGGACTGTTAATATTAAAATTTTTAAATATCACACTTTTTTCTGATAAAAAAATGTATGAAAAAATCTAAATAGTGCCGTTCGAAAGGATTATTTTATGGATCAAAAAGACCGCATCGAAGAAACTCAGTTTATATATGAAGATGAGGGTTATACGGAAATTGAAGAAGATTCAACCATGATCCATGTTTTGCCGGGAAATTATTTTAAGCTGCTCTGTTTTACCCAACTGGCGATTGTTTTGATTGCTTTTATATGGGGGTGGTTCCGGAAAATATTTTGGTGGAATTCAATAGTTTTTGATAAAACTGTCGTCTGGGGAGCCGGGCTTGCTGCAGTATTGATTTTTTTCAGCACGATTTTATACATTTTTAGAAAGTATCTTAAATTTACAAATATTGAATGGATTGTTGAGTGTCTTTATATACCTGTTTTTGGTAATCTTAAAATATGGCAGTTGGTAGTGTTGGCCGTTCTTTCCGGTTTTTGTGAAGAGGCTCTTTTCAGAGGTGTTTTAATGAAAGAATCGGGGCCTGTAATATCAAGCATACTGTTTGGAATTTTGCATACCGGTAACAAAAAGCTGATTTTTTCCGGCATATGGATTACAATGATGGGAATTGCCCTTTGTTTTTCCTTCTCAAATACCGGAAATTTGCTGGTCCCCATGACTGCCCATTTTTTGAATAATATGGTATCTTTTATAGGTCTGGCAGTAATGGTAAACCGCAGAAACTCCCGAATGCAGTAACTTACGCCTATATATCAAACTCTGATAAAATTTTTACTCTTTCATTAATATCTCAAGCCTCAGCCTCTGGTAATCTTTTTCGGCTTCTTCCTTTTCAAACCGGGAAACTGCGCCTTCTTCATAGAGTTTTTTATATTTTTCCATTTTTTCTTTAGCCATTTTCAGTCTTTTCTGATCTATTTCACTGGTTTTTTTAGGCTTTGCCGGAGTTGTCGGCAATTCTTTGGCATTGTACGCCTTCAGTTCTTTTCTTAGTGCCGTTATGCGCTGTTGCTGATTGTTATATCTTTTCTGGAGGTCTTGTACCTTTTCTTTCTGGTTTTTAAGATTTTGTTCTTCTTCTTTCAATTTTGCCGTACTTATCAGCTCCTCGTCACGGAGACGCTTCATTCTTTCCAGATTTTCCTGTGAGTCCCTAAGTAGAATTTTTTCTTCATCAAGGTACTCGGTCATCACGGCAGAAGAACCTTTTAGCAGTGAGAGTTCACTTTGTTTTGCCTTGATTATTTTTGCACGATTCTGCGGTGAATGTAAATAGAAGCTTTTGTCCGTCATGAAAACGGCGTTGGGATCTATCGGGAATAAGCCGGAAGTTTTGCCGAAGTCAATGTAGTTGCCGGAAGGATCGGTTATTTTTATATCGACATGATCTCTGGCCACGGTTCCGACTGCGGTTCCCGGCAATATGGGTGAACCAACCGACACACAGGGGATAAGATGCCCGAAAGTTATCACATATCCGTTATTTGTAAGAAGGGATATGCCCCATTCGGAACTGCTCCAGGGCGTAACGGCAATTACTGTTCCGCTCCATCCGGACGGAACAAGACAGCCGGCCGGCATGGCGATATCGTATCCAAGATGGTAACCTGCATTGCGTCTGTAGACGGAAATACTTCTCCAATCCCAAAACCAGCCGGTTATTATGGCGTAAGGATCATATTTTTTTATTAGCTGCACATAGGAGTCAAGATCTGATTTCGCATTCTGTTTAACGGCTGCCTGAGACGGATACGGCGGTAAAAATGTTAAAATTAAAAAAAGAGCTGTTAAAACAGCTTTTTTTCTGATATTCACTCTGATAGTTCCTGATTTTCATCCGGGATAATATTGGTCTCCCGGTTTATTTTTGTGACGGCATCAGGCGAATCCTGACTGATGGTTGTCTTGCCGTCTCTGAGAATATTGAGAATTTGCAATGCATCCCTTTCCAGCCTGTTTATAACTCTTCCGGCGTATTCGTCAGTTGAAACCCTTGTCAATTCGGCTTCATCTTCGGCATCTTTTCTTATTTTTGCGGCGTAATTCTCTGCTTTTTCAATCATATCCCTGGCTTTATCCTCAGCCTCTTCTATAAGAGCTTCGGCCTGCTGCTGTGCTGAAGACATCATTTCTCCGGCCTGCTCTTTAGCCTGATTCATTATTTCATCTTCGGATATCAGTCTCTGAGCTTCTTCCTGTGCCTCTTTAATGATTTCTTCCGATAAATTATTTGATTCCCGGGTGATTTTATCTGCTTTGTTACGTGCATCCTGAAGAATACGCTGACTCTCTTTGGATATCCATTGAGCCTTTTTTATTTCCTCGGGAAGCGACGAACGGAACGTTTCTATAATACTTAAAAATTTTTCCCTGTTAACAATCGATCTGTTTGTTAAAGGAAGCTTGGCACTGTGGTGAAGCGCAGCTTCCATTTTATCGAGAAATCTGAATATACTCATTCGCATCCGCCTTAAATCTGAATATTGGACAATCGAATTAATGTTCGATTGTTAAATGCCGTCATGATTTTTCTGGGCTATTTTCTTTAAAATACTTTGCTCTATATGCTCAGGCAAAAGTCCCTCGGAAGTGCCGCCCAACATGTAAATCTCCTTAATTTTGCTTGAGCTTAGGAAAGCATACCTGTCTTCGGTCATCAAAAACATTGTTTCTATGTCAGGGTTTAACTTTCTGTTCATCAACGCCATGGAAAACTCAAAATCGAAGTCGGATATAGCACGAAGACCTTTTACAATTACCGACGCATTTTGCTGCGCCATGAACTTCACCAATAATCCTGAAAAGGCTTTTACTTCCACGGAACTATATTCTTTTATAGATTTATTGATAAGTTCCACTCTTTCCTCAATGGTAAAAAGCGGGGTTTTATCGGGGTTTATCAGAACGGCAACGATGACCTTATCGAATACTTTTGAACACCGTTCGATGATATTCAAATGCCCCATTGTTATCGGATCGAAGCTTCCGGGATATACGGCAATTTTCATTTATAAACCCTCTGAAAAAAAGTTAGGGCTGTCTGCCCGTATTTTTCTTTTCTGTATAATATTATACCCGGAAGTGACTCGGGCAGTATTGTTTTATGATAATGTTCAACGACAGCTATGCCTTTTGACGACAGTATATTTTTCTCTGAAAGTTCGGATAAAACCTCCACGTATTTTAGATAATCATAAGGAGGGTCAATATATACAATGTCAAATTGCCTTTTAATTCTCTTTTGTAAGGCATTCACGGCATCTGACAGTATAAGAGTGCATTTGTCCCTGTATCCTGATGACGTAAGGTTTTCATGGACTGTTGACAGCGCGTAATTATTTTTGTCTATGAAAAAGCAGCATTCGGCACCGCGGCTCATGGCTTCGATGCCGATAGTTCCGAATCCGGCAAACAGATCAAGAAAAGAAGCTTCCTGTACTTCATCTCTGAGTATATCGAAAAGCGCTCCTTTAATCATTTGTGAAGTCGGCCTGATATCTTTTGCGCTGGGAGCCTTTATTTTTCGACCTTTTCCTTTTCCGCCAGATATAAACATCAGTTGTATTCCTCTTTAATGTATCATTCCGGATGATTCTGAATTAGATATTTCCCCGTTGTATTTTAGTTTTTTTACAAAATCAGTGTTTGAAGCGATGATATTTTCCGCGTCTTTTCTTGCGATTTCCAGTATTTTCCTGTCTCTTATCAGATCGGCAAGCTTTAGTTCCGGAATACCATGTTGCCTTGTTCCGCAAAAATCTCCCGGTCCGCGCAGTTCCAGATCTTTTTCCGCGATTACAAAGCCATCGCTGCTTGAGACCATTGTTTCCAAACGGTTCCTGCTTTCCTGACTTTTGATTTCTCCGGAAAAAAAGCAATAGGACTGTTCGGAGCCTCTGCCGACTCTTCCTCTGAGCTGGTGAAGCTGCGCCAGTCCGAACCGCTCGGCATTTAGTATGACCATTACGGTTGCATTGGGGACATCGACTCCCACTTCGATTACCGTAGTCGAAATTAGTATATCGCTGCCGTGTTTTCTGAAGTTTTCCATTATTTCTTCTTTTTCCTGTGCCTTCATTTTTCCGTGAAGGACAGATACTTTTATATCTGAAAATATACCGCTTTTTAATTCTTCGGCATGTGCAAGTGCCGCTTTTGCTTCTATTTTGTCGGACTCGTCTATCAGGGAGCATACTATATAGGCCTGACGCCCTTTTTTTATTTCTTCCTTTATAAAAGAGTAAACGGTATCTATTTTTTTTAACGGCCTGAAAAATGACTTTATTTCCTGTCTGTTAGGCGGCAGCTCGTCTATTACCGATATGCTTAAATCACCGTAAAGTATCAGCGACAGCGTTCTCGGTATCGGCGTTGCCGTCATAACCAGCAGATCGGCGTTATTTCCCTTTTTTTGCAGCTCTGTTCTTTGCATAACACCGAATTTATGCTGTTCGTCTACAACACAGAAGGCGAGGTTTTTAAACTCTATTCCTTCCTGTATCAGAGCATGTGTACCTACGGCAACATTTATTTCCCCTGTTTTAAGAGATTCTTTCAGAGCTTCACGCTCTTTTTTTGTCAGGCTTCCGGTAAAAAGCCCGACATTTATTCCGTATGGCTCCAGATATTGACGGAATTTTTTGTAGTGCTGTTCGGCGAGTATCTCCGTAGGCGCCATTATCGCTCCCTGATAACCGCTTTTAACGGTTACATATATGATTGCTGCAGCTACTATTGTTTTTCCGGAACCGACGTCACCCTGGACAAGCCTGCTCATAGGATAACTTCCGGCAAGTTCCATCAATATTTCATATATTACTCTTTTTTGTGCGGAAGTAAACTTGAACGGCAGATTTGCTTCAAACTCTTCAATCAGCTTTTTATCAATTATATATGAGTGGCTTCTGCTCTGAAGTGTCCTGTTTTTTCTCAGTGACAAAATCGCCAGTTGCATCAAAAAAAACTCTTCGTAGATCAGCCTTGCTTCAGCTTTTACCTTTTCTCCCGCTGATGAAGGATAGTGTATCTCCTGCAGTGTCTTTTGTACCGGCATAAAGTCATATTTTAATACAATTTCTTCAGGTAGATTTTCGGATACCAGGTGAGAATAATTCTCTACCGCCGATTTAATGATTTTACGCAATGTTCTCTGACTTAGGTTCTCTGTGGACGGGTATACCGGAACGATCCTTGCCGTATGCAGATTTTCTTCTTCATTTGCCAGTTCTATTTCCGGATTTTGAATTTGGGTTTCCCCGAATTTTTTTTCTACTTTACCGCTTGCATAAATAAAAGTCCCCATCGGTATGGATTTTGATTTATAAGGTTGGTTAAACCAGGTAAGAACGGCAAAACCTGTGCCGTCGTCGATAGTTACCTTGGTAGCGGTAAGCCCTTTTCTCAGTCTTAGTTCTCTCTTATCATGTACACGGCCTTTTACGGTTTCAAATGCTCCATCCATTGTATTGGCGATCGCAGTTAAATTGCTTCTGTCTTCATATCTCCTCGGAAAGTAATAAAGCAGATCCCTGATAGTATTTATGCCTAATACTTTCATTTTTAATGACAGTTGCGGACCTACGCCCTTGGCATATTGTATGTCGCTTTCCAGAGACATTTTTTGTGCGGATTTTATTTTTATGTCAATAGAAGTTTTTACGGCTTTTGACGGTTTGAGAGTTGTATTTTCCTTTACTCCGGTAAGAACTTTCCTAAGTTCGAAAAGTTTTTTTTTCCTGTCGGGTATTGCTGATGTTTTGTAGTCTGAGATAATCTTTTGCGCATTATTAAACTGCGTATCGGAAATTTCGTTGTTGTGGAGTGCTTTATGAAGGTTGTTTTTTATATATAAATCGAATCCGCCCATAACCGAAAGATTCTTTAATCCCATTTTTTCTTCCAGCAAAAAAGGACGTAAAATTGATTGAATAATCTGCTTGGTGGTATCGCTCATCTTCTATACGGCAGAGGCAACCTGCTGCTCTGTCACGGCCGGTGTACTTTCATTCATATCGTCGGAGAATTTTTGTATGATATTTTGTCCGGCCATTTTTTCAGCAAGTTTTATTGCATTGACAATAGCGTCTGCTTTGGCTCTGCCGTGGGCTTTGATACAGATACCGTCTATTCCGAAAAGAAGTGCTCCGCCATGTTCGGAGTGATCCATGGCAATTTTTAGTTTTTTTATAAGTCCTGTAAGTAAAAGAGCGCCCATAAGGTATACGGGGTTCTTTTTTACGAGATCTTTCGTTATTTTACTGATGATTTCGGCCGTCCCTTCGGCTGTTTTAAGAACAATATTTCCGACAAAGCCGTCTGCTACCGCAACATCGACTTTTCCTCTCATAAGTTCCCCGGACTCAACATTGCCGGTAAAGTTTATACCGGAGGAAGCCAGTAACTCATAGGTAGCCTGTGAGAATGCGTTTCCTTTGTGATCTTCGGAGCCTATATTTACAAGCCCTACAGTGGGATTTTCCCTGTTAAGTATATATTTTGCATATGTGCACCCCATTTTTGCAAACTGAAGCAGATACTCCGGTTTGCAGTCGGGATTTGCTCCTGCATCAAGCAGGACCGTGGGTTTTTGATACGTGGGAAGTATTACCGACAATGCAGGGCGCTTTATTTTGGCTGTTTTTATCCTGCCGACGTGAAGGACAACAGCTTCCAGCAAAGCTCCTGTATTTCCGGCTGAAATAAGCGCATCAACTTTTTTTTCCTTAAGCAGGTTTGCAGCGACAATGATAGATGCTTTTCTTTTTTTTCTCAATGCCAGTGAAGGCGATTCGTCCATTTCTATGAATTCATCAGTATGCTCCACCGAGATATTTTTAATTTTTGCCGGAATAAGTTTTTTTATTTTATTTTCATTTCCTACCAATACTAATTCCGCATCTGTATATTTGGATGCCATCACAGCCCCTTTTACTGTTTCATTAGGGGCATGATCTCCTCCCATAGCATCTATAGCAATTTTCATTTAAGAATTTTCCTCCGTGTAGGATGCGCGAAAAAAACTAACTATATAGTTATATTATTTAGAGTCTGAATTAATCTTTTGAAGAAAGGTTTTTATATTAACTGTTAAGAATATTTTATTGCCTTGCCGACATAATTTAATTCTAGCGCATGGTTGTAAATCCTTTTAAGACAGAGGTGTTATGTTTATGTTTAAAAAGACAGTTTTTATTTTATTGCTTTCATTTTTTGTGTCTCTGCAAATTACCGGCAGTATTTTTGCAAAACAGGAAAAAGAACCGCGTCCGAACACTCCCAATAAAAGAAGTATGAATTTTTATCAGAAAGGTTGCGCTTTTGAAAATATCGGTGCGCTTGCACAGGCTGAAGATGCCTATAAGAAAGCGATAGAGGCCGAACCGAAGTTTAATGCCGCCATTTTCAGGCTTGCATGCCTTTATGATATAAAGGGTGATTATAAACAGTCTAAACCGCTTTATGAGCGTATACTTCAGAATAACAAAGGTTTTTATTTTGCTTATAACAATCTTGCTATAATTGAATTTTCTTCCGGTAATGAACAGCAGGCTATCAACCACTGGAAAGAGAGTTTAAAATACGATCCGTCACAGATAGAAGTTTATAACAATCTTGGCCTTGCATATCTTCGTGCAGAAGAATTGGAGGAAGCGCTCAAATGTTTTGACGCCGCCCTGAAAATAAAACCTTCTTATATGGGCGCCGCCAATAACAGGGCTTTTACCCTTCAGAAACTTGCCCTTTATAAGGAAGCGAATTCACAGTTTGATAAAAATACAAAGCTGTTTTCATATGAACCCCTGGTTTTTTATAATTACGCCAATTTCTGTCTTACCTATCACAATTATCCCAGAGCCAAGGAACTTTTGAATCTGGCCATAAAATTCAGGAATAATGTTTCTACTTTCTATAGCGCACTGGCTGTTGTTGATGCCAATCTTGGTGATTTTGATGAAGCTATGCAAAATCTTGCAAAAGCCACGGAGCTGGATTCCAAGCCTTTTGAATATAACCGGGACAGTGCTATTGTTTATCAGAAAAAAGGAGATATTCAACAGGCTTTGTTGTTTTATAATAAAGCAATGGAAGTTAATCCCAGGGATAGCTTGACCGTTGCCGGACTTGGAGAAATTTATATAATTTTGAAAAGCCCTGAAAAAGCACTCGAATTATGGCAGACACATCTTTCTTCTAAAGAAGATTTTCTGGTAAGGAATGCCAGGGCAAAGTATTATATTTCATCTGCAAATTACTCGGCGGCAAGAAGTGATCTGGCTTATGTTCTTGGCAAAGCACCCCATGAATTTAACTCTCTTTATCTTATGGGCAATCTTTGCAGCGCCGAGAAAAATTATTCGCAGGCAATTTCATATTATGAAAAAACTGCCGAATCATGCCCTTATTTTGCAGAAGCGGCCAATTCCGCAGCGATGATCTACTGTGAGCAGGGTGACTTGCGCAAGGCCTCTGAAATTATTTCCAAATCAATAGAGTCTGTTCCGTCTTATGCAGACAGCTATTCCAATTTGGGGGTTGTTTATTCGAAGCTGGGAAATGATACAATGGCTGTTACGACATGGATGCAGGGGCTTACGGTTAACGGCAGTTATGCTCCGATATACTACCATCTTGGCGTAAACAGCGAAAAAGCGGGTCATACTGACGACGCTGTCAGATATTATCAGACTTACGTGAGATTTGACCCTGACGGAAAGTATGCGGGGGATGTGAGGAATCGCATGCGCCGTCTCCTCGAACACTAAAATCAATTGAAACCGGCGAATCTGCGTCGCTAAACCAAATTTATCTCGCTCGACGTAGAGAAGACTACGCCTCGTTCGTATAAATTTGATTTATCTTAGCATCTCCGCCGGTTTGAATTGATTTTCAGATTTTTAGTAAATTCCCCTCCTTTGGAGGCAATGTCATCAGGCTAAATATTCCTTTTCTTATTAAGAGGATATTTAGCCGTTTTATTTTTCACAACTCCAGGAAAAGATCCGTTAAGAAAAACTATTCTTGGATCTCGTAAAAATTGTGTGGTTCATTTGTTCTACCCGTCATTGTTATGAAAACATAACAATGACAGGCATCCTAACGGATGTTTGCATTTATAGTTGTGCGGCTACGCCGCCTGGACGATTGCGAGCCTGTAAGGCGCGGCAATCCAGACATTTGTTTTTCTGGATTGCTTCGTCGGCAGCCTCCTCATTGTAAAAGTTAGATAATTCGTTACATTTTTAGATAAAATAAATATTATCAAAATGTAAGGAGTTACTTATGGAGTCTACGTGTAAAGGATTAATCAGTGAAGCTCTAGCGCAGCGTATGTACCGCTGTATAGTTGAATACGAGGCGATAAAGGAGAAAAAAAGCAAGACTTTTTCAAAAGTAAAGGATTTTTGCGCTTATCACGGTTTTTCTCACCAAAATTTCATGAAGACAAGGCAATAACCGCTATGAGATAAACCGCATTCTTCTTGATGGCAAATATCAAGCTCCATCACCAAGCACTATCTACAATATCTTGTGCCGAAACGGTCTTAATAGACTTACTGAACCAATGAAAGAGAATAAAAGGAAAATAATTATGAGCCGTATTGGCGAATTATTGCACGCAGATTGTTGTGAGCTTTCAAAGGGAATAACTATGGATGGCGAAAAATATTATCTCCTTGGAGTAATAGACGGTTACAGCCGTGTTGCCTGGGCTGAAGTAATAAATGATAAGAAAGCTCTCACAGTTATGTTTGGCTTGCGATGACGGTTCTTTCATTGATTTAAACGCATCTCTGCTGATAACTGATAACTTTATTCATCATTTCAGCCGGTTTGAATTGCTTTGTTTTCGCCGCCGGACCATGATTTTACAAACTGTTTAAAACTTTCGAGTGGCATCGGTTTGGAAAAAATGTAACCCTGAATGGCGTCGCATCCCATCGTGCGCAGTTGGTTTACAAGGATTTCTTTGTCGATGCCCTCGGCAACTGTTTTCATATTCAGGGACTTTGCCATCATTATAATATTTTTCACAAGCTTCTGGCCGCGCTTTACGTCGTCTCCATAAAGGAAGAACTGTCTGTCCAGTTTTAAAACATCAACATGTATAGATTTTAGCATGTTAAGTGAAGAATGTCCCGAGCCGAAATCATCCATTGAACATAAAAATCCGTTTCTCTTACACTCGGCAACAATCGTTTTGAACAGCGTATGATTTTTCCATGCCAGGCTTTCGGTAAACTCCAGTTCAATGCAGCCATCGGGTATACCGTAGAAATTCTTAGCTGCTGTATAAGAGCTGATGAAATCAGGTTGTATAAGAGCCAGACGGGAGACATTTACCGATAATATGTATGCCGGCAGGTTCCCGTCTAAAATATTCTCCTTATAATATCTGCACACAGTTTCAAATACAAATTTATCAAGCTTTAAGATAAAGCCGTTTTTCTCGAACAGACTGATAAAATGTATCGGAGGAATCAAGCCCTTTTCAGGAGACAGCCAACGTACAAGAGCTTCGGCTCCGAGGATGCGGTTATTGTTCTGAATATCTATTTTAGGCTGCAGATACACCTGAAATTCATTGTTTTCGAGGGCGGCATCCATTTTTGATTCTACTTCCGCTTCCCATAGCTTTTGCTCTCTCATATCGTTGGAGTAAAAGCAAAATCTTTTTGTTCCTTCCGCCAGCTTTACTTCTTTTTGCGCTAAAATTGCCCTGTCCAGCATATCGTTGAGCGATAAATCACCATCGGCGGGATCGATGACATATGCCCCTCCGTATAATTCCACCTTGTATCCGCTCTGAAATGTTTCAGGGAAAACAGACAATTGTTGTGCAAAGCTGTCAAACCGGTGAGCAATATCATGTTTGTTTTGATATTTGCGCAGAGCGACAAAAGTGTCCCCGCTGATGCGGCCGTAAATCTCGCCTTCCTGTGAGATTATTTGCTGAATATTGGCAAGGTAATGCAGCATTTGGTCACCTATGTCCCGGCCAAACAAATCGTTTATGTATTTAAAGCCTTTGATGTCACTGTAGCAGACGGCATATTGTATACCTTTGGTATTTTTTAAAATTTTTTCGGCGTCAATCAAAAACTTCTGATAATTGCGCTGCCCGGTGACTCTATCAACAAATGCCAGCTTCTCTAAAATTTTGCGGTTATGATTATTAACTTTACGGATCAGCAAAATAAACAGAATAAATATGCAGGTAGCGATACTGATGATGACGGCAGTGCCAAAGGTAACGTTTTTTAATCCGGCGCTAACCAAATCCTCCGGCACGGCATAGAATACATACCAATCATTGAGAGCGAGTGGTGTATATGCTGCCAGCCTGTTTTCGCCTTGGAAGGACATTTTCAGATGTCCGGCTTTTCTTGCCGCCATGTTGTCCAGTATTTCCCGCCTGGTCTCTTCATTCATAGGGACAGGCAGTTCAAAAATATTGCTTCCGGTGCCGATTGCAAGAGGATTGTCGGACTCTACGATATAATTGCCCTTATTGTCGATTATATGAGCCAGCCCTTTACCTGCGTATAGTGAGCGGTTAATAATCATGCGCAGCTCATCCTGCGGGTCGGCGGCAAAGATAACTCCTTTTACTGCACCCGTTTTTTCGTCAAAAATCGGCACGGAATAGTAGT
This sequence comes from Candidatus Xenobia bacterium, assembly GCA_031551355.1. Classification (GTDB taxonomy): domain Bacteria; phylum Vulcanimicrobiota; class CADAWZ01; order CADAWZ01; family CADAWZ01; genus JAVBNT01. The sequence goes on from JAVBNT010000007.1 coordinate 112,365, forward strand.
GGACGGTTGATTTTAATGAATCAAGCTGCCCCTCGCTCAGCGTGTTTTTACCAGCTAGGGCTTGTTTGATGAAGCTCTCTCTTGATAGATTAGCGCGATGCCGGCCATTGTGTTTGTTTGCCCATACCGCCTGTCCGTTTTTATCGGCAAATCCGATTAGAACATAGGCATTATTTGCACCGAGACTCTTTATTAATTCGCTTAGCTCCTTATCGTCAGTAAGCAGATTTTTCTCCTGTGTTACAATAGCAGCGGCCATCAAGGTCGCATATTCTTCGTTGATATGTTCCTCAATGGCAAATTTGGTTTGTTTGGTGGCTTCCTGAATATAGCCGATTGTATCCTCTCTGCTTAAATTTGCTGCATGATGTACAAAAGCAAGGCCAAAGATCAGGAATGCCAAGCAAACAGTCAGCGCCAGTATATAAATATTATTTATTTTTATACTGTCATGCGGCTGATTGGCATTATTTTTACTGGGGGAATTCCGGTGAGCGGGGGGAGGGTTAAATTTTTTAACCTTCATGTTTCGCTCTGCTTTCTTTTCCGCTAAATCGAAAGAAATTTTTTATATGAAGTTTTGAAAATATTAAAATTCTGATTTTTTGAATATAATAAAATTAAGAGAAAATTAATTTTGTATTTTGTGAAATATATATCTTGCCTCATTATAATATAGGTTATTGTTTGATGCAAGTGTTTTTCGTTAAATATTTATCCGGATGGGGCTTTAGTCTGTGGAGATAATTGAGTTGTGTATACGTTTTTAGATAGATCTTACCCGGAATTTAACGGCGCACAAGTTCCTTTAATACCGTTTACATTGCATCGTTGTGCCTCCGTGAAAGGTTCCGTTTTACGGGGGGGGTGTAAAAAGGGTGTCTCGTTTTTTTTACTAACGGAACACCCTTTTTATCAATATAGCCGGCCGCAACCTGATTTATTTTTCATCTTTGACGCTGTTCAGTCCTAAAAATTTCATAAACTCTACAATCGGCAGAGGCAGTAGTGAAAGCAGGATCACCGTAACCAGATTGTAGTTAGAAAGCGGTTCCAGCTTCATCAGTGAATTGAGTCCGGGCAGCGTTATGCAGGCGGTGACGATTAAAATTGAGACGATTGCCGCTCCGAAAAGGTAGATATTTTTGAATGGCGGATCCTTTAATATTGATTTTGTCTTCGAGTGGAAGTTAAATGAATGTACAATCTGACTTAGAGCCAATACCGAGAATGCCATTGTCTGGGCGGCAATTATTGATGTCCTCATTCCGATTAGGAATGCGGCGATCGTAAGCATGCCAATCATAACGCCCTGATATAATGTCCGGTGGATGAGATCTTTGCTGAATATTTCCTGTGATTTTTTTGCCTTGCGTTTCATAATATCCGATTCAGGAGGGTCAACACCCATTGCCAGGGCGGGCAGACCGTCCGTGACGAGGTTGATCAGCAGTATATGAATAGGCAGCAGCGGAGTTGCCCAATTGAGCAGCGTGGCAGTGAAGATTACCAGTATTTCTCCTACATTGCAGGCCAGCAAAAAGGAAACCGTCTTGAGGATGTTATCGTAAATACGCCTTCCCTCCTCAACCGCCGAAACAATTGTCGCAAAGTTATCGTCGACAAGTATTAAATCCGATGCGTCTTTAGCGACGTCCGTTCCCACCTGTCCCATTGCACAGCCGATATCAGCGCTTTTCAGTGCCGGCGCATCGTTTACGCCGTCGCCTGTCATGGCGACAACATTGCCGTGTTTTTGCCAGGCGTCGACGATTCTGACTTTATGTTCCGGAGACACTCTTGCATAGACGGAAATACTCTCAACCATCTTAAAAAGTTCATCGTCGTTAATTTTTTCCAGTTCGGCTCCGGTGAGAACCCGGCCGTTCTCTGACAGAATTCCCAGATCCCTTGCGATTGCCGATGCCGTAATCGCATGATCACCTGTTATCATTACCGGTATAATGCCCGCTTCGTGGCATTTCTCAACCGCGTCCTTTGCTTCCTGTCTGGGAGGGTCTATCATACCAACAATACCCATAAACTGAAGTTCGCTCTCAAGAGTTTTAAGATCTTCGGGCATTGAATCCATGCGTTTACAGGCAAAGGCGAGAACCCTTAATGCCCCTGAAGCCATTGATTCGTTTATTTTTAGGATATTTTGCCTTTTCTCCGTATCAATACTGTCTTTTGAGCAGATGCTGAGAATTTCATCGAGTCCGCCTTTTGTGTATACATAAAATTCATTGCCGTTTTTATGGACGGTCGTCATAAGCTTTCTCTCCGAGTCAAAAGGCAGTTCGGCAACTCTTGGAAATTCGGACTCGGTCTCATTTTTGTCCATTTTATGATTTATACCCATCTCAAGCAAGGCGATTTCCGTCGGGTCTCCTATCGGCCGATCCTGTAACATTTTTGCGTCAATACAAAGGACGGCTGCTCTTAACAGCTCCGTCTCGTTAAAGTCACTGATTTCTTTTGCGCCGTTGAATGAAGGCAGGGCGTATTTCACTACGGTCATTTTGTTTTGGGTCAATGTTCCGGTTTTGTCGGAACATATCACGGTGGCACTGCCAAGCGTCTCTACAGCCGGCAGAGTTCTTACGATGGCATTGCGTTTGACCATACGCTGAACGCCAAGCGCCAGCACTACTGTTGAGATGGCCGGCAGTCCCTCGGGTATTGCCGCGACAGCCAGCGATACTGCGGTCATGAACATTTCTACGGCCGGCCGGCCGTACAGCTCGCCGATAATAAAAATGACCACGCAGATTATAAGCGCTGCTTTTACGAGTGTTTTGCCCAGTGCGTCCAGTCGTTTTTGCATAGGGGTTTCCGTGTCTTTTGTATTTTGCAGCATGGAGGCTATTTTGCCGACCTCGGTATTCATGCCGATCTCCACAACGATGCCTTTGCCGCGTCCGTAAGTCACAAGACTTGATGAGTAAGCCATATTTACCCTGTCACCAAGGGAAGCGTCTTCTGCAAGAACCGTATCGCTTTTCTCAACCGGCAGTGATTCTCCGGTCAATGCCGATTCCTGTATTTTCAGACTGGCGAATTCAGTTAGCCTCATATCGGCCGGTACATAATCTCCTGTTTCAAGGATGACGATATCTCCGGCTACCAGTTCCTTGGCAGGGATTACCGCCTGTATGCCGTCTCTGATTACTTTTGCGTTGGGTGCCGACATTTTTTCAAGCGCTTCCAGAGACTGCTCGGCTTTTACTTCCTGCACTGTGCTTAAAACGGCATTAAAAAATACCAGTGCCATTATGACAATCGAATCAACTGTTTCTCCCATGAAAGCGGAAACAATCGAGGCAAGTATAAGTATTATGCCCATCACATTAATAAACTGTGAGAGAAATATTTGCAGTACTGTTTTTTTAGCTGCCGCTTTCAATTCATTGAAACCATGCTGCTCCTGCAGTTCTTTTACCCGGGAAGATTTTAATCCCTGATTGCCGCTTGCGAGAGAAGAATAGATTTCGTCTATTTTTTTTGAATGCCAGACCATGTTTTATCTTAATCTCCTTAATTTTATCTATGCTAAGATTTAGTGCTTATTATAATAGTTCCTTCAAACGATATTTTTTTTGTCAGAGCCGGTTATTTCCGGGCATAAAAAATGCGTATTTTTAAATCAGAGAAAGCATTCGCTGGTAAATATTTTATTTTGTCAGTAAACCCTTTACTCTTTTACTTTATGGAGTGATATATCTATTAAGAAAACGGAGGAGGGGGTTTTTATGAGTGACAGTCTTTCGGTTAAGCAAAATGTAAATGATGCCGTAGGAATTGCCAAAGCCGGTAGTATGCTTACAAAATCCGGCATGGCAGCCAAGGGTCTCTCTTATTCAAACAATATTACCAAACTGATGGATTTGGGTCTTGCGGTTGGCGGCGGAGTCTCTTCTTCAGGCATTGGCAAAACGGCGGCGGCAGCTATTGAAGTTGCGGATTCCTATAATAACGCCAAAGGTGTTATACAAAGCTCTTCAACTGCTGCTAAAATTGCTTCCGGTGCTTCCAAGGCCAAGGGTGTTGTTGCGGGTGGTGCTTCCAGGGTAGGAGCTGCAATTTCCGCAAACGCTCCCAGGCTTGCTTCAACTGTTTCCAAAGCCGCTCCAAAGGTTGCCGGTGCCGGAGCCAAAGTTCTTGGAGCCGCATCGAAAGCCGCTCCTGTATTGGGTAAAGTTTCTGCCGGCGTCGGAGTTGTTCTCGGAGGGGTTGATATTGCCAGAGGTGTTAATGAAATGCAAAACGGCGATAAAGCCAAAGGTAAGGAACAGATTACCGGCGGAATTTGTGATGTTATCACTTCCGGTGCTCTTGCCGTCGCTGCGGCTACCGCTCCATCGGGAATCGGACCCGCAATTGCCCTCGGTGTCGCCGGTGTTGCCCAGGTTGTAAAATATAGAGGTGAAATAGCCGAAGCCGGCAAATTTGTCGGAGGTAAGGTCGCAGACGGTGCTTCCTGGCTTGGAGGCAAGCTCTCTTCTGCATTTAATTCCGTTTCTTCCAAGGTGGGTAGTGTTATGACTCAGGCCGAGAACTCTGTAAAGAGAGCTTATGGTGTTCCCGGACATTAAAGCGGCTGGATGAAAATGATTTTTAAGTAAATAAAAAGACTGCGCAGCAGTCCCAGACAGTCAAAAAGATCGCTCAAGGCGATCTTTTTTGATATAATTTGAGAGTGAGGCTATAAGCCGGGTTCTGTACCTGCCGGAAGGCAGGCGACGACCATTTATCCAGGCTGCAGGTCTCCCCGCAGCTCAAGCGACCGAACCCGAGATTACGGCGGGCAGCCGGTGGGAAAAAATCCCAATCTCCTATTTGGTCTTGCTCCGGATGGGGTTTACCTAGCCAGCAGGTTACCCTGCTGCTGGTGAGCTCTTACCTCGCCGTTGCACCCTTACCGTGAATTTCTTCGCGGCGGTCTACATTTCTGTGGCACTTTCCTGAGAGTCGCCTCTACCGGGTGTTACCCGGCATCCCGCCCTGTGGAGCCCGGACTTTCCTCGTAGAACGAATCTTCCGCGGTCGTCCGCCTCACTCTCTATAAAATAATAACAGAGCTTTTTCTTTTTAGCAATATATATTTTTGGCGTTGTTGTCCGGGGGGCTTGATGAATGGTTTCTGTTCATGTATAATTTTTAATTGTATGCAAGTTTATTTTCAATATAATTTTCAGGCGCTGTTAAACATTAGCTGTTTAACAGGCATTTTTTAAGGAGGTTTTGATATGTCGAATAATGTGAAAGAAATGGAAAAAGGTTCTATTTCCGTGCAGATGGAGAATATTTTTCCGCTGATAAAGAAGTGGCTTTATTCGGAAAAGGATATTTTTGTCAGGGAACTCGTTACCAATGGTCTTGATGCCATCAATAAGTTCAGGCACCTTGTTCTTTGCGGCGAAGCAAAAGTTAACGAAGGCGAAGAATACGCTATAAATGTAAAGATCGACAGAGATAATAAACAGATAACTTTCTCCGATAACGGCATTGGCATGACAGCGGAAGAGGTTAAAAAATACATAAATGAAATAGCTTTTTCCGGTGCCAGCGATTTTTTGGGAAAGTATAAGAACAATGACGAACAGAGTCAGATTATCGGCCATTTCGGACTTGGATTTTACAGCAGTTTTATGGTTTCTTCAAAGGTTGAGATCAACACTCTTTCATGGCAGGAAAACTCATCCCCGGTTCTCTGGAGCTGTGACGGTAGTCCCGATTATGAACTGGGAGAGGGGATGAGGACGGAAAGAGGAACCGATGTTGTTTTGACTGTACTTGATGAGGAAAAAGATTTCCTTGATGAATTCCGCCTATCGCATATACTTGAAACTTATTGTTCGTTTATGCCGGTGCCGATATTTCTTAACGGCAAAAGGATAAACGAGAAAAAGCCGCTGTGGCTTGAACGGCCCGCCGATTTAAAAGATCAGGATTATATTGATTTTTACCGTTACCTTTATCCGTACGAGGAAGATCCGATTTTCTGGATCCATTTGAATGTAGAGTTTCCGGTGAGGGCCAAAGGCGTATTGTATTTCCCAAAATTAAGACACGAGCTGGATCCTGCAAAAGGCAAAATTAAATTTTATTACAATCAGGTTTATGTCAGCGACAATTTAAAGGATCTTATTCCTAATTTTCTTATAAATCTGCGCGGTGTTATTGATTGCCCGGATATGCCCTTGAACGTTTCCAGAAGTTATCTGCAGCAGGATTCGACAATGACAAAGCTTTCTTCACACATAACGAGGAAAGTTGCCGATGAACTTACCGGTCTTTTCAAGTCCGAACGCGAAAAATATGAAAAATTCTGGGATGATATCAGTCCTTTCATTAAAGTAGGTATGATGGAGAATGACAAGTTCTTTGATGCCATGAAGGATGCTCTGATATTCAAAACGTCATCGGGGAAATATATTACGCTTGAAGAGTGCAAAAAGCCGGAAAAGGATTGCAAGATTTATTATGCTACTGATGCCGAGGATCAGTCTTCATATGTGCAGATGTTCAAGGAGCAGGGCAGTGAAATTCTGATTCTTGATTCCTGGCTTGATACACATTTTATCCAGGTTCTGGAAATGAAAAATCCGGAGATGAAGTTTGCCAGAGTTGATTCGGAGGTTCTTGACGGTGCCGTAGACAAGGACGGGGAGTCGGGAATAGTAGACCCGGCAACCAACAAGACGTTCTCTGAGACGATGACCGGATATTTCAAGGAAATTATTGACATTCCCGGTGTGGAAATCAAACTTGAATTCTTTAAATCTTCCGATATGCCGGCAATGATCATTCTTAACGAAAATATGAGGCGTCTTCAGGAAATGACTTCGATGATGCAGCGCAAGGCTCCGGAAGCACTTTCCGCGCATACGGTAGTCATTAACGGCAACAGTTCGGTGATCAGGAATTTGAAAAAAATGATGGATATGCTACAGCCGCCTAATGAGGATATGAAACTGATTGTCTGGCAGATTTATGATCTGGCTCTGCTGGCACAAAAGTCGATGCCTGCCCTGAGACTTCAGACTTATGTGGATAACAGCCGCATAATGCTGGAGAAATTTGCCGCGGCAAAAACCGGAGCATAGAATTTAGAAATATACGGATTGACGGGGATTGTCGTGCTAAGTGGGCTTTTCTAAGCTCGCTTAGCACGACACAAAATCGGGAAGAACCGTTGATTTTGCATTCTTGAGAATATTTCCCCGATTTTTATTAATTATATTTGTCCGGAAAATTCTGAATTTAATATTACTTTGATATAGGCATTATATTTTTAGCTTGCATTGAAGAATCATGTTGCTTTTTGCCTGTGGGGAAACAATATCAGCCGTTTCCCTTAAGGTTGCCTTGTTCCGTTTCGCTGTAAAGCTGTTCTATATCTTTATATGCGTAATCTTTTATCTCCACAAACTCATCGGTTTCCGGGACTGAGGCATTATCTCCGGGCAGCCTTACACGGGCGAACCCTTCCGCGGTCTGAGAGTTGACAATTTCCGAGATAAAACTGTCTAAATTCCGGTCATATTGTTCTTTCGAAATAAATGCGTTGCTGTCGATGGCGATAATCAGCATGCCTTCCGAGCCGGGCACCTCGTTTCCGGATTTTGCCCCGATGAAAACTCCTGCAAGAATTTCTGCGGCAAGTCCTAACGCATACCCTTTATGCCCCGCCAGCGGCAGCAGACATCCGGACGTTAAGTCGTTTGGATCGTTTGTGGGCTTCCCTTCACTGTCTATGAGAACGTCATCCGGCAGTTTCAGGCCTTCCTGCCTTGCTATAAGGATATCGCTGTAGGCAATTGCCGATGTCGACAAGTCGGAAATGATTGGATTATCCCCGTTGGGAATTCCTACGGCAAGCGGATTTGTTCCCATAACCGGCTTGATTCCGCCATACGGAGCAACGGCCGACTTTGTGTTTGTAAAAATAATGGAAATTTTGTTGTGTTCGGCTAAAAATCTGGCGTAATACCCAAGTGCGCCGGTAGTGGCAAAATAATTGCTGACAGAAGCGATTACTATGGGCTGTGAATGTATTTTAAGCAGCTCGTCGCACGCTGTTTTTGCGGCAATCAGGCCGGCCGTTCCGTTACCGTCTATATGGAGCATATTGACGGATTTTTTTATGATCTGCGGTAGGGGAACGACTCCGCTAAATTTTCGAAGAAGTTTTACCGTTCCCGGAAACCTGAGAAATCCATGTGTGCATTTACCACGGATTTCGGCATCCAGAAAACATTCAAAAATTAAGTCTTTATCCTTTTGAGGAACATTTAAACCGGATAGAATCCTGTCAGTCATGATTTTTAATTTATTTATTTTTATTTTCACTTTTTCATCTCTCTTGGCTGTTGAATCCGGTTTTGTGCGTTATATAACCGCACTTGTTTTATCAGATACCTAGTTTTCTGCAAAACCGTTCAATAATTCCCTGCTTACGGCTGAGCTGCGCTTCTCTTTCCTCAGCTGCGTAAAGTGCGGATTCAAACGATGTCAGCGCTGTGCGTATCAGTATTTGTTGATCCGCTTTATAGTCCGTATACCGCAAACGGACTTTGTCCGCGCAAAAGGAAACATCCATTGGTTCCTGAACCGTTAAGCGATCGCCTATCTCCGTCAGTATGCTTTTCATGGTATTTTCGTGTAAGCCGTAAACAATGGAATGATGCTTTATCTTCTCTTCGGATATGTCACCGCGGTCCCTGAATTCATTGAATAATAATTCCCACTGCAATGCCATCCCCTTACGGGTTGCTTTTGGTAATTTAAGCGTGTCGATCCAGCCGGGAATGCTTTTAGTCATTAACTGTGCTTTACTTCTCAAGGGAAAATGTGCAAATACTAGTTTTTCCGGCTTTTCAACGGCAATATCGTTATGGAATTTTTCAGGGTATATCATCGAATGCCCGCCGGGAGCGTATTTTGCCTGTTTATCTTTTAACAGGTATTTACTGGCAATAGTTTTATTGAATGTCTCCAAAAGCGGATTGCGGTAATGAGTAAAGGAATTCGGTAAAAAATCTTTCCGTCCGCCGGAGTCCGGCATATACGTGTAGGTGCGCCATGGAGCCTGATATTCGACTTTTTCATTCAGGTTCTCCAGCTCCGCGCGGGGATTTACGGCGTCTGTATGGTATAAAAATTCGTCGGCGTCCAGCCTCACAATCAAATCCGCACCGTATTCGTCGATAGCTTTTATTGCCATCGCATTAAAAATGTCCAGAAGCGGCAGGGAAAGGGATTTTATGTCATCGGCAAAATGAATCGCCAGCCCTTCGTCTATCATGGATTGAATGATTTCCCTTGTGTTGTCCAAGCTGCCGGTGTCATATACCAGCATACTGTCGCAATAGGTCAGATTGTATCGACAAAAAGACTCTATGATATCGCTTTCATTTCGGACCTTTGTCAGGCCGATAATTTTTTTCATAGACTATTCCTTACTTCTATTCTGCATTACGAATACCCATAGACTTGCAGTCTTTTCCTGTCAGTGACGTTAATTGCCTAGTCTTGTCAGAATTTCGTCGGTATGGGGGTCTAGGTCGTCTGCCGGGAATGCCAGGTTATGCCTTCCTGCGCACTCGTTACACATGGCTGAAGTGCCGCTGCAAATTCCGCGCAGGGAATTGCGAAGAAATTCCCTGTGTACCGGACCGTTCCAAATATCTGTCAGGTGTTGTTTGCGGATGTCCAGATCTTCAAACGGGAATCCATAGATAGCGTCACAAAAATTCGCTTTTCCTGATACCGATATGAACAATTTATAAAATGGCTGTGAGCATGCGAGTTTTAATTTGGTAAGTGAGTCAAATTTGCTGAGAGTGTTCCGATCTTTTATGTTGCTGCCAGTATAGTCAACGCCCGTGTGTATAGGGGCAATTTTTTCAATATTAATGTAGTCGCAAATATTGCCGAATGTGTCGAAGAAGAAATTTCTGTCTTCTTCGCTGTTGACGCAAAGGTCCACGGTTTTTATGTTAATGCGCAAATTACCTTTGTGTTCATAGAGGAAAGCTATCTGTTCAACATATTTGTCGAAATCAATTCGGCGCCCGCAGTTGTTTTTATAATCGGAAGCGCTGAGACCGTTTACCGATATGGTCATAATATCCAGACCCGCCTCAACCAGAGCAAGGCTTTTTTCGTGAGTCAACTTAACGGCATTGGTAAAAATCATGGTTTCAGTGGCGATTTTGTTCTCTTTTATTGATTTTATCATATAAGGCAGGCGCGGATGTAGCAGAGCTTCTCCTAAACCGGTGAAATAGGCACGCTTGAACGGCTGCGGAAATTCTTTCAGCTGTTCTATGGCAAGTGAAAATGTTTCATCGCTCATAAGTTTCATTACATGCCCCAGTTGTTTTCGTGCGGTTTCAGACGAAATGGAACAAAATTTGCAGCGCAAAACACACAGGGTTGAACATTCGATTGCAATGGTTAAGGGCATTGCAAGCGGTACAATTTTGTGCAGTTGTTGACGGTTTCTGTCGTAAAAGTCCTGTTCTTTTGCTTTCAATACTTTCAGTTCTCCTAATTTATAATGTGTTTAAAGATAATGTTTTATCCATTCCTTTTCAAAATTCAATATATATTCGCAATTTATAAATTCCTGACGGTTTAGCCTCAGCTGCTCCAGCATTTGCTTAAGCTGCCGCTCGCAGCCTTTTATACCCAGTCTGTCGATTTTCTCCACCATTGAAATAATGAAAGACCACTCAAAATACCTGAATGCCGGTGCGCTGCAGGGGAATCGTTCGCTGAGCCATACCGTACGTTCGCGAAAGGTGTTGAGGTACTCGTCCAGTGTTTCGCTCTCCAGAAGGCTGTGCTTTGATGTCCATGCGGAATTGTTTCCGCTATGTCTGTAGAAGGTGTATTTTTGAAGTCCGTGATAGGCAATTCGCTTTGCATTTGCCAGCAGCTTGTATATTAGAGCAATATCGTCATATTTGCCGCTTTCCGGAAATCTCAGGTTCCTTAGCAAATCGCGGCGAAAAAGTTTTGTCGGAAACGCCGCATTATATAATTTGCGCCACATCAGCTCTATCAGGGCTTCCTCGGCGGTCATAATTCGCTTATAGTTAAATAATACCCTGTCCGCCGCTCCGCAAATCGAGATATCCGCACTGTTTTCAATAGCCAGACTGTAGAGAAATTCAAGGAAATCCGGCTCAGCCCAATCATCATCATCAATGAACGTGATGTATTCGCAATTTGAAGCGTCAAGTCCGGTATTGCGGCCGCTGCCGATATTTCCGCGTTCACGGCGAATGACGCGGATACGGTTGTCTTTATCGGCAAAAGAATCGCAAATTTCACCGCTTGCGTCTGTAGAGCCGTTGTCTATGATAATGAACTCAAAGTCACGAAATGTCTGTGAAAGAATGCTCTCAATGGCGCGGGATACAAATTTTTCTCGATTATATGTCAGCATAATAACGCTGACAGGCGGTTTTTTATTCGGCAACGGCACTTACTCTTTTCAATTGTGATTGTATATGCGGAAGATACGGTACGCGGGAATTTCAGGCTACAAAAAAAATAACCCCAAGGTTGACGTGGCTTTGCATTTCCAATGTTTTCCGCAAGGACTGAGCGACAATATCAACGTTAGACAAATTATTATACGACTATTATAGGCAAATTTATTACTGAAGTTGATTCGAATGTAAATTCGTAAATTATTTTTTGGTAAGGATGGCTTTTTTGATATCAAGTATATGGTCTTCGAGCAGCATTAGCCGTTCTCTGGCGACATTTATAAATTCGGCCCCGTATTCATAGTAGCCGTCTTCTTTTTTCTTTGACCATATGACATGGGCTTTTTGCACAAAATTTATCGGATTGTAATTTATATTTACATCAATAATAAATCTTTTCGGTATTTCCCTGTCGAGCACAAATCTGACGCCGGACAGGCTTATATCGGTAATTGAGCCTTTGAATGTGCCGTCATTGTTTGAGATATACGTTACGTCGATTGTGTTTTGGCGCTCGGCCCTTCTTTTCTCTTTTCCGCTCATATTGTGCTCTCCTGGTTATTTTTGTTCTTTAAGGATAATACCGCTCATAGGTTTCATTTTTACAGACAGGGCTTTTTTTCCTGTGTCAAAAGTCTCATTAGTTATAAGATCTTTGAATTTGGTGTTTTTTTCCGCCGGGATCGATATTTTTTGTTCTGAATCAGAGTAGTTTATGCATACGGTAACGGAATCTGTGCCCTCAGTTCTTTTATAGCAATATGTATTCTGTTTGTCATTGGCAAAAACGGTCTCAAAATCACCTGTTCTCAGGGATTTATGGGCCTTTCTTACGGCTATCAGTTTTTTATACCAGTTGAGTATGTCTTTATTTTGCTCTGACTCGTCCCATATCATGGGGCGGCGGCAGTCGGGATCCTTGCCTCCGACCATACCGATTTCATCGCCGTAATAAATCATCGGGGAACCAACATATGTCATTTGGAACAGCACAACCATTTTGTATTTTTCAATAGTTTTATGGTCAGCTGCACCCTTGTCGTAATTTTTCTTTTCCTTGTCACTGTCCTTTTCATCCCTGTTTTTCATCGCGGAAAGGATTCTTACAGTATCATGACTGCTTAAAAGATTCTGCATTGCGCAGTTGATGTAATGAGGGTAAAGTCGCCTTCTTTCATTTAACAGCCTGTCAAACCGGGAGACAGTAAGCTTGCCCGCCGAAAAATACTGAAGTACAGGTTCCCTGAATCCATGGTAATTCATTATGCCGTCGAATTTGTCTCCGCTCAGCCACTCTTTTGCTTCGCCCCATATTTCTCCGCTGAGGTAGGCATCATTTTTGCATTTTTTCATTTCTGCAGACCATTCTTTCCAGAATGTGGGACTCTTAATTTCTTCGGGAACGTCAAGTCTCCATCCGTCGATGCCTAATTTCATCCAGCTTTTGCAGGTGTCTATCAAATAACCCTTTGTATCCGGGTTGTCCACGTTAAGTTTCGGCAGAGAGCCGATTCCCCACCAGCATTCGTAATTGGCTTGATTTTTCTCACTTTGTTTCCATAGTTCGGTGACGGGATAGCTTTTAATATAGTACCAGTTGCTGTAAGGTGATTTTTCTCCGTTTTTTACGATATCCTGAAAAGCCCAGAATTCATAGCCGCTGTGGTTGAATACACCGTCCAGTATCAGGTGCATATTGTTGTCATGCATATGTTTCAGCAATGTTTTAAGATCTTCGCGGTCGCCGAAAGACGGATCTATCATCGCATAGTCGGAGGTATTGTATTTATGGTTTGAAGTTGCCTTAAAAATGGGATTCAGCCAGATAGAATCAATTCCAAGTTCTGTAAGCCAAGGCAGTTTTTTATCTATTCCGTTTATATCTCCGCCATACTTGCTGAGCCAGTTTGGCGAATCGTTTGTCCATAAAAGCGGTTTTTGTTTATGGAGCTGGCCGTTTTGATCGTAAGTCTCTATAAAGTCGGGATCATTTGCGGAATCACCGTTGAAAAAACGGTCGGGAAATATTTGGTACCAGACGGTATTGACATACCATCTGTCCTTCCATCCGGGCGGCTCTTTATGTTCGGTGGCTTTAATCGGCAAAGACATTTGCAGTAAAAATATAAAAACTAAAAATATTATTATAACAATCGCATTTCTGTACATTTTCGGCAATCTCCTTGTCTTTATTTTACTGCTATTATCTTTCAATTATATTAATTATATTCCTTTACAATAATATATACAGCAGGGTTCCGGTATATTTAATTAGAGCAAACTGCACAAATGTAGACAATACTTTATAATGCACGTGAAGAATACAAATATGCCGTGGCCATTATCAAATGATTTGCAAAAAAGAATTATCACTGTAAAAATACCGGATAGTTTTTATATGATGGGTATCA
>JAVBNT010000037.1:0-9319 GCA_031551355.1 Candidatus Xenobia bacterium
AAGCGGGGCATTCCAGCCCCGCTTAGCACGACACAAAATCGGGAAAAACAGTTGATTCTGTACTCTTGAGAATATTCTCTCACAGTTTTCACCGATTTTCCTTGATTATATTTGTCCGGCAAATGCCGGAATTAGGCGCCCTACAGACGCTGACTATTATCTTTTGGGCCGCCGTTAGCACGACAGCCCTTTTCCGGATTGTCCCTCACAGAGGGAGAGTTCACGGAGATAAATATCGATAAAATATTCTCCGCTCTCTCCTTTTCTCTGTGAGAAATTTTTACGGCACAGGTAAAAAGAGGCGTATTGTTTTTTATTGACCGGCTTCCAACCTAGCAAGCCGAAGGCTGCTGTTTTTTAGGCATACGGGCTCTATACCCGTCAAGAACAGTATACGCCGAAGGAAGTACAAGCAATGTAAAGATCGTTGAGGTTAAGAGTCCGCCGATCAAAGTAATTGCCAGAGGTTTTTCAATCTCCGCCCCGCTGGCATTGCTGAGCAGAATCGGCAGCAGGCCGAGAGCCGTGCAAAGAACCGTCATCAGTTTAGGGCGCAGTCTCTGAACACTGGCCAGAATTATAGATTCCGCAGGAGTGTGTCCTTCTGCGATAAAATCCTTGGTCTGTGACAAAAGCACCAGCGAATTCTGAACGGCAATCCCGAACAGCGCAATAAACCCCACTCCCGAAGACACATTAAGTGTTTCGCCGAAAAGGAATAAAAATAAAATACCGCCGATCAAAGCGCTCGGAGCAGTGACAAGTATCAGCAGAGACTCCGAGAACGATCTCATCACCATATAGATAATCGTAAAAACGAGTATCAGTGAAAGAAAGGCCGCAAAAAGCAGTGACTTCATCGCTCTTTGCTGATTTTCAAACTGTCCGGCAAACACTACAAAATAGCCTGCGGGCAGTGAAACATTTGCCATCCCTTCCTTTACTTCAGAGACAACCTTCGAAAGAGAAGAATTGGAAATTGAAGCGTTAATATTAATCATCCTGTTCATCGCTTCACGCCAGATTACGTTAGGCCCCTGCGAAAGCTCAACGGAAGCCAACTGCGAAAGCGGGACCTTGCGTCCTTCTCCTCCGTCAACAATAAGCCGCCCGATAGCCTGCGGGTCATTGCGATCTCCATCCTGCGCCCTGACAAAAACGCCGTAGGAGCGTTGCTGGTTCCACAACTGCGTCACTTCCTCCCCGCCGACGGCAAAACGGACCAGTTCTGAAATCGAACTTACCGGTATACCGTATCTGGCGGCGGCAAAACGGTCAATATTTATCTGCAACTGCGGGATGCCGGCCGATTGAGTCAGGTTTACATCTTCGAGTCCTTTTACATTTTCCATAATATCCCGCAGCTCAATCCCCTTGGCCTGCAGGGTTTTCGGATCATTGCCAAAGATCTTTACCTGGAGCGGAGCCGGGGTACCTTCAAGACTTTCATCTATCTTCAGCTGAAACGGCTGGGTAAAAGCAATCGCCACCCCCGGGATCGCCTCTATCTGCCGGCGGACCTCGGCAAGAAGCTTCTGAGCCGGTTTACGGCGCTTATTCCTGGGCTTTAAATTGACAATTATCTCCCCGGAGTTAACCGGCAGCACACAGCCGATAGCTCTTTCGGAGCGCCCGTTCCTGCGGATAACTTCTTCAATATTTTCATTCTCAAGCAAAAGCTTCTCTATCTGCGAGGTAATCCTGTTATTCTCTTCAAGTGAAGTTTCAGGTGCTGTCGCGGTTGAAATAACCCAGGCGCCTTCATCCATTTTCGGCATAAAATCCCTGCCCAGGAAAGCAAGTGAAATTACCGACAGAATCATCACCGTCATCGCTGAAAAAATGACCAGTTTCGGACGCTTAAGCGTAAACTCCAAAACCGGGGAATATATTTTCTTTATCGCCATTACAAGTTTAACATCGTCGCTTTCCTGTTTCGATGATGAAGAATCAAGAACTTTTGCCGCAACTACAGGAGTGAAACAGAGAGAAAGCAGCAACGCCGACAACATGGAAGCAACAACGGTAAGGGCAAGAGGCCGGAACAAAAGCCCTTCAATTCCTTCCATCATAAAAAGGGGAAGAAATACAGACACAATAACGGCAGTGGCGCCCGCCACCGGAAGAGCTACTTCAGACGCCGATTTCATTGCCAGACCGCTGCGGTCAAAAGAGACACCCTCCTTTTTGCGCTGGTGATAGCGGTGGAAAATATTTTCCACAACAATAATTGAAGCGTCAACCATAATACCGACAGCAATTGCCAGACCGCCGAGAGACATTGTATTTATGCCTACTCCCAGTATACGCATAGCATTGCCGGCCAGCAGAACCGAAAGCGGAATGGATATGGCAACAACAAATGTACTGCGCATATTACCCATAAAAACGGCAAGAACAACCACAACCAGAACGGCTCCGACAACAATCGCCTCCAAAACACTCTTCAGAGAGGAATCAATAAGCTTGGTCTGATCGTAGTGAAGATAAAGCTCCACACCCTTGGGAAGAGTTTCACGCAGCTCCGCCAACGCTTTTTTAACGCCTTTAACAACGTCCACCGTATCGGCATCAGGCTGCTTTATTATTATGGCGGCTACAGCACTTTTGCCGTTTCTGGAAACGATACCCCTTGTGATGGCATAGGAATCGGTTACATCGGCGACATCCTTAAGATATACCGGTATTGAGTTATTAGTGGCAACAACGACATTACGAATATCTTCTATATTGGTAAAACGTCCCAAAGCCCTCACGTTGTATTCGGCAACACCGGTGGAAATAAATCCTCCGGCAGCGTTTTCATTGCCTTCTTTCAAAGCTTTTTCAATATCGGCAACGGTTATAGACTTAGCAAGCAGGGCATCCATATTTACCGCAACGCGAAATTGCCTCATCTTGCCGCCCATATTCAAAACCTCGGCAACCCCGGGAACAGTCAAAAGCTTATAACGAGCCTGCCAGTCGGCAAGTTCTCTTAAGGCAACATCACTGATGTCACCCTGGAAAGAAATCTCACAAACTTCGGCAAGGCGGGTAGTCGCACTGCTGAGATTAGGCGGTTCGGTTCCGGCAGGCAGCGTCGGCGCTATCTGGGATATTCTTTCGGAAACGAACTGCCTTGCGCGCCAGAATTCGGATGTGATGTCAAACTCCACGACAACCGAAGAAAGTCCCTGGGTTGTTTGAGAACGGATTCTTTTAACCCCCGGCAATCCGTTCATTGCCGCTTCCATAGGAATGGTGATACTCATTTCAATCTCTTCGGGAGCCATAACCTCATTTTCAGTAATAATCGTGAATACCGGTATCGTTATCTCCGGATAAACATTTCTCGACATTTTCGCATACGACATTACACCAAGCATTGAGACAACGGCAATGAACATAAAAATCAAGACCTGATTGCCGAAAGAAAAACATACTATTTTTTTAACAAAATGATCCTGGTTCATCAATGGGCCCTCCTAATGTCCGCCGCAGCCGTCACTGCAGCCGGCTTTAAGCTCAACATTACCAAACGACGTTTTAAGCTGGCTCTGGCCCTCAACGACTACCTCGTCATCGGCACATAATCCGCTCAATACCTCAACTTTATCCCCTGACAAACTTCCAAGTTTAACTTCGATTTTTTCAAAATTGCTCTCGCCGCTGCATCTGGCAAAAACTATCTTATGGCCGTCCTCATCCATAACCGCTACCGAGGGAACTAAAATTGCCCCGCCCCTGCGGGCAATAATAATTGAAGACTTAACAAATGTTCCGGCTTTAAGTTCTCTTCCCGGATTGAGAACGGCAATCTTAACCGGGAAGCTGCCTGTCGACGGATCCATTGTATTACCCACCGACAACACTTTGCCGTTAAAAACCTTCGTTCCGGTTGAAGAACTGCGTATTTCGGCCGTCTGGCCTTTAAAAACCGCGGCAATGTCTTTTTCATATACTTTAGTTTCCACAATAACAGACGAGAGATTGGCAACCGTAAAGATTACATCCGACGAAGAGACCGTCTGGCCCTGAGAAAAATCACGCGCTGAAATCTCTCCGCTAATGGGGCTTGTCAGATAAACAAGGCCACTTGTATCACCGGGAACACCTCCAAGAAGTTTTATCTGATTGGCCGACGACTGTTTTTCAGCGATAGCGGTATTCAAACTTGATTTTGCAGACTGCGAAGCAACCTTGTCGGCATAACGGTTTTTGTAAAAAGCCTCTTCTCTTTCAAAACCTTTTACGGCAATTAATTCCTGTTCCCTGGCTTTTTTCAATGTCAGTTCGGCACTGACAAGCGAGGAATGATCCCTGCTGTGTTCATGCTGAGCCGTTTCAAAATCCTGACGGGAAATTATCTGGTCAGCATAAAGCTCTTTTGCCCTGTTCAGCCGCACCAGACATTGTTTTTCCTCTACTTTTGCGCGTTCAAATTCAGCCTGAGCAGCCGAAGCCGTTTTTTCCGCCTCCAAAAGCTGACTTTTTGACTCCTCGTAGCGTTTTAAAGAGACATCCCCGGAACGAATCCTGAAGTTTTCCGCATCGCTTTGAACTTTTGAATCGGCAAGCGAATTCACGGCTTTTATATACTCGGCCTGACATTTCATCAGCTCCAGGCTCGAAATTTCGGCAAGAACATCTCCTGCATTGACAACATCACCGATATCGGCCAAAAACCGGACAATTTTGCCTTCTGCCGAACAGGTAACTTTAAAACTGGCAGCAGAAGCGGGAGCTATCGTTCCAGGAGCTATCACCGTATCAAGCGAGTCTCCATGTGAAACTTTGACGGAAACAATACCCTTAAGCGGCTGGGCAGAAGCTGATTCCTTACTATGGTTATGTCCATCGCCGTCATCGCCATGCTCTTCCCCTTCCTCATGTTTATGTCCGTCTTCATGAGGATGGGCGGCCTCATGCTCACAATCCGGGCCATGTTCATGAGAGGCCTCTTTTGAGCTTGCACCGGAAGTCTCCGCCGGATTATGAGCGCTTAGAGAAACGCTGTTACGGCCGGAAAAAATAAACGTCACCGCAATCAGTAAAACAATAAATATAAAAACAGATGTAATTAAAACCTTATTTCTTTTCATTTTCAGCCTCCATGGTTGAGAATTGAGCATAAGAATGCCGCAGTTTAGCCAAAGCCTTGTGACAGCCGACAAAAGCTTCTACTCTGGCAATGCTCGATTCGGCAAAGTTTTTTCTGGCGTCCATCAAATCCAAAAATCCTGCAGCTCCCTTTTCATAAGCTTTCTCTGCCAAAACTGCAATATTTTTAGCCTTATCTGTCAAACCGTTCTCATAGTCGGCAACACTCTGCGCAGAGGCTTTATACTCCGCAATTGCAGTATATACGTATGACTCTACATTTGTAACGGCAAAGGCCATATTTTCTTCTTCACTAAGTGCACGCTTCTGAGCGGCCTTGATTTCATTGGAAACAGATCCCCAGTCAAATAAAGGAAGGCTCATTGAAACGGCAACTCCTCCCTGGGAATCAAACTCCGGTTTCCTTGCCGTAAGCTGCAAATCCGGCAGACGCCGGGTCCTGGCAAATCTCTCCTCACTTTTAGCAATATCTATCTTTGCCCGGGCAGCCATTATCTCAGGATGGTTCTCTCTGGCAATTCTCAAAAGTTCATCCACATCAAAATCAGGACAGGTAAATTCCAAATCAGCCATTGGGCTAATCTCCCGGCCAACTTCAAAACCGAGAATTTTATTAAGCTCTATGGATGCTTTAGTAAACTCCAGTTCCGCCGCTCGAAGCTCCTGCCTGGCCTTTGAAAGTTCAATATCGGCGCGTGACAAATGAAATCCCGGAAGAGTTCCCACATCGATCTGTTTTTCTATTTTTTTCTTTAAGAGCCCAAAATATGCAACATTTTCCCGATGGAAATCAAGAACAAAACCTGTCTTCACAAGCTCCCAGTAGCATTCTTTCGTCCTTAAAGATACATCGTTCACTACGGCATAAAAAAAGGCCTGTTCTTCCTTTGATTTTGCGGAAGCTACGGATTTTCTGGCGGTTCTGGAACCGTTCAGTTCAAGATTTTGGGTAAACAGCAATACCGAATCGGAACCGTCTTCACCGGCAATGGTAGGTGAAACGGTCAAGTCCGGATTGGAAAGGCTGCCAGCTGCCTTGGTTTCATAACAGGACGACTCAAAACGCAGCCTGGCAGAAATAATTTCACGGTTCTGTTTCCAGGCAAGCCTCAGCGCCTCGTCTTCAGTCACCGGAAGCGAATTGTCCGAAGCAAAGCAAATCAGAGCGCTGAATACGGAAAATAGAATCAGTGAAAAGCAAACAAATAATCTGCCTATCATAATAAGGATTCTCCTTGGTTAACTTTTATGCAAAAATGAAAAAGTTTATAAGGAGACAGAGGGAGGGGCGCGCATCAAGGAGAGGAAGCACAAAAGTTCACTGGTATAAACAGCGATATTTTCGTCTTCAAAAAATGATGCTGCGGAGCATATGGAAACTCTGAAATATTCAACAGGGATAAAACACAATGTTTCCGCAAAAAAAGACAGGTTAAGAGGTGATTGGATTAGCTGATGTTCATTTTCACAACTCTCGCACGGAGCGGAAGGAACACAGTCACATTCATGATGCGCATGGGAGGAAGCAAGCAGGGAATAATGATGATGGGTGCATGGGCAAAACGCAAACGCCTTAAAAACAAAAAATGAAAAAACAAGCGCAATAATAAAAAGCTTATTATTTTTATTATATGAAACAAATTTACCCATCAGACTCCCACAGTCAATAAAATCAGAATTTAAAAATTCACCGTAATATTTCTTCTTATTGTAGCACAACGAAACACAAATTCAAATAAACAAAATATTAACAAAACCAAAGCGTATGAAAAATATTTAGCAATTTGCATATAAAATATGACTCAAAGGCATAACACATATACCCAAAAAAGTAGAAAAAAGCGCCAGACGGTTAAACCCGTACTGCCTCGAAGAAGGCAGCAATTCCTCAAATGATATATAAAGCATGATGCCGGCCAAAACCGCGAAAATTGCTCCTAAAACCAAATCATTTATAAAAGGCCGCAAAATCCAGAAGGCCAGCAATGCTCCTATTGGCTCGGCAATACCTGATATAAACGTATATTTTATCGCCTGAAACTTGTTGCCGGTAGCATAATAAATCGGCATCGCTACCGACACTCCTTCGGGAATATTATGCATCATAATGGCAACGGCAACTGAAAGGCCAAGGGCCAAATCCTTGTAAGTAGCCATAAAAGTAGCGATACCCTCAGGAAAATTATGAAGCATAATCGCAATCATCGAGACCATTCCCACCCGGAAAAGATTCTTGTGAGGCTTTTCATGGTGCTCCCCATCGTAATCTTCGTGAGGAACAAACTGATCAATTGCCATCGCCGCCAAAATTCCGGCGATTAAAAAAACAACCGTCAAAACGACTCCCATACGCGGACCGTTACTGCAGACAAGAGCGTTTTGCGACGCCGGCAGTAAATCGGTAAAGGATATGGAAATCATTACTCCGGCAGCGAAACCCAAAGAAAATGTAATCATTTTATCGCTTTTTGCATTCTTAAAAAAAACAATAAATGCGCCAAAAACAGTTGAGAGACCGGCTATTGTGGAAATATAAAGTGCGGTAAGGGCATGGGAATCCAAGTAAAACCTCCTGGAGCGGCAATTCTCAAAGATAAAAAAATCTAATGCAAATATGTTCTCTTTCTATTTGTAAAATCCTATAAAACAAACAGGCATTCATAAAGGAATAAAACAACAGGCAAAAAATAATAAAAACATCGGGGCTTGCCGTTACAAAGCCCAAAGCATATCTTTTTCGAAGATTTAAGGAGACAAAAAATGCAAAAATTCATCTTTTTGATGCTGATATTCATTTTCACAGCATTGATACCTCAGCCTTCCTATGCCATATCAGATCAGCAGCTTGAAAAACTTGAAAAAAAAATAAATCAGATCGCCGCCAACAGAAAAAGCAATATGGATATCGGAATCGGGGTATATCATATTGAAAGCAAAAAAAGTTTTTACGTTAACGGCGGCAAACCTTATCCTCTTGCAAGCGTATTCAAAGTTCCGGTGATGATCTGCGCCCTGCAAAAAGCCGATAAAAAAGAACTTACGCTCAGCGATAAAATCAAAATGGCTGAAAACGACAAATGCATCGGCGGAGGCGATATACAGTATGAGCCGGCGGGAACGGAATTCACCGTGTCCTTGCTGATGAGAGAAATGATCACGGTCAGCGACAACACTGCCACAGATCTGCTGTGGAAACTAATCGGCGCCGACAGCTGCAATAAACTTATGAGTTCACTGGGCTTTAAAAACAGTGATATTTACACACCGAACAGACCCAGCTATTTGCTTGCACTCGGACAAACTAAAGAGTTCTATGGGAAAACGGGCAAACAAATAGCACAAATCTGGAAAGCCAAAAGCAAACAGCAGCGGATGGCATCAATAAACAACGTTCTTTCCGAACACAAAGGCACAAATCTCAAAGAATTTCAGAAAATGGAAGAAATATCCGAAAAAACATCTACGTATGCAGACGATGTGGCATCAGCGGAAGCACTGGATAACCTCAGCAGTCCGTATGACTTCACTCAGCTGCTGGTAAAAATGTACAACGGTGAACTGCTTAGCAAAAATTCAACGGCAAAAGCCATCGCAATAATGGGGGACTGCAAGTTTAACAACCGTTTGCCGGCCAAACTGCCCAAAGGTGTAAAAGTATATCACAAAACGGGAACAATATGCGGAATCGTCAATGATGCCGGAATAATTGAGATATCACCAAAATCGCATGCAGTAGTAACCGTATTCGTAAGAAATATAAAACCAGGATATGCAACGGAAGCGGCGGCAGCGATTGCGGCTATAAGTAAGGAAGTCTACGACGCCTGTAAGTAAAAGTCAGTACCACCCGTAAAACGGGTGGCTTGCTCGAGGCTATAAGCCTCTTTTACTGGCCAAGGGCTAAAGCCCTTGGCTTTCACATTCGTTCAAGCCACATTGCCACTGATTAAAAGCAGCCCCTAAAGGGACTAATTGTTGCTAGCAACCCCTAAAGAGGTCTTCATTTTCTTTAATTGTCAATCGATCTTTTATTTGATCTTGTTTCTCTTGCTCACGTATATACTTGACTACAGCCGCCTCATTAAAACCAACAGTACTTACATAATAACCTTCAGACCAAAAATGACGGTTGCTAAACTTATACTTCAAGTTTGCATGTCGATCAAACATCATCAAAGAACTTTTGCCTTTCAAGTATCCAACAAAGCTAGACACT
>JAVBNT010000024.1:0-108654 GCA_031551355.1 Candidatus Xenobia bacterium
ACCAACCTGCATAAACCCAACGTTTTTTTCCTCTCTTTTTTGTGGTCTTCCGGGGGCTCGTCCCGGCCGTTTCCCCACGACAGCCCCATCTCCCATACTAATCTCTTGCCGGAACGAAAAAACTGTTTTAGGAATTATCTCTTACAAATTGGGCTCCGCGACTAAGAGCTTTTTCATTTAGAGGAATGATTTTTTCTTTTCCTTTAAATACCTTGGGCAGAATATTGATAATAGTATCAAATTTTACAGTTTTTTTCTTTTCAATATAAGCGCCCAGAGCAACCATATTTGCAGCCTTTACATTACCAAGCTCAGTTGCTATTTCCGTTGCAGGTATAACTAATTTATCAATGTCTCCGCGAAAAACATCACGGTTTACAAGTGATTTATTAACAACAATCAAACCTTCCGGTTTTAGTGTTTTTTCGAATTTGTCAAGAGAAGGAAGGTTCATGACAATCAGGGACGTAGGAGCGCTTGTTATCGGAGAATATATCTCGGTATCCGATATCATAACGGTGCAGTTTGCAAATCCTCCCCTGGTTTCCGGACCGTAGGCCGGCATCCATAAAACATTTTTTCCTTCTTCCAGACCGGTATATGTCAGGAGCTGACCTATAAGCATAACTCCCTGACCTCCAAAACCGGCAATGATCAACTCTTCATGCATAGCAATACCTCCGTTTATTTCGCTGCATCTTTATAAACTCCAAGCGGGTATAATGGCATCATATTTTCCTGAAGCCAACCAAGCGACTCTACAGGAGACAGTCCCCAACATGACGGACATGTGGACAGCACTTCAACCAAATTGAACCCTTTGCCTTCAACCTGATACTGGAACGCTTTTTTTATCGCGGCCTTGGCTTTATTGACATAAGCAGGAGTAACTACCGAGACGCGTTCAATATAGTTGGCTCCCTCAATTGTCGAGAGCATTTCCGCAACTTTTATAGGATAACCCTGATTTTCAACTTTGCGGCCGTAAGGAGTAGTATCGGTAATCTGTCCAATCAGAGTCGTTGGCGCCATTTGTCCCCCGGTCATCCCATATATGGCGTTGTTAACAAATATAGTCGTAATTTTCTCCGCTCTGCCGGCAGCATGAATTATCTCAGCAGTTCCTATTGCGGCAAGGTCTCCGTCTCCCTGATATGTAAATACAATATTATCAGGTTTAGCGCGCTTTACTCCTGTTGCCACCGCAGGGGCCCTGCCATGAGCGGCACTGCACATATCAAAGTTGAAAAATTCATAAGCAAAAACGCTGCATCCGACAGGAGCAACACCGATTATCTTCTCACGTATTCCCAACTCGTCTATAACTTCGGCAACAAGCCTGTGAATGATTCCATGTGTGCATCCTGCACAATAACTAAAGTGTTTTTCATCTATAGATACAGGTTTGTCAAAAACCTTTTGCATTTGTAAACCTCCTTTTAGCGTAAAAAGCCTTCTAAAATGATATTTTAAAAGAGTTAACTATTTGTTTTTTGACGAAAGATTATTTAAAATTTCCGTCAGCAAGCTCTCTTATTTTCCCGATAACCTGATCTATTGAAGGAATCATTCCGCCCATTCTTCCAAAGAAAGTAACCGGTTTTCTGCCGTTCACGCAAAGTTTAACGTCTTCCACCATTTGACCGGCATTCATCTCTACAACAAGAATCGCTTTGAGATTTCTGAGGTTTTCAAATGCTTTCACAGGGAAAGGCCAAAGCGTAATGGGACGCAGCAGGCCACATTTTACGCCTTCTTCTTTAGCCTGCATTACAGCAGATTTTACTATTCTGGATAATGAACCCTGTGCAACGACAAGGTATTCGGTGCTGTCGTCAAATCCGAATTCTTCCCAGCGTTGCTCATTTTCCGTTATTTCTTCATATTTAGCCTGCAGTCGTTTGTTATGGTATTCCATCTCTTCCGGCTGTATATAAATTGACGTTACCGTATTTTTGTCTCTTCCCTTTGCTCCGGTAAGAGCCCATGTTTTTTCAACTTTTTTAGGCTGGTAGTCACCAAAATCGACCGGTTCCATCAACTGGCCCAGCATGCCGTCCGTAAGCAGCATTGCCGGAGTGCTGTACTGATCTGCAAGATCAAAACAAAGGCGAACCATATCAACTATCTCCTGAACCGATGCCGGAGCCAGCGTGATCAGTCTGTAATCACCATGCCCTCCGCCTTTTACCGTCTGAAAATAATCCGCCTGCCCCGGCTGAATTCCTCCAAGACCCGGGCCCGCACGCTGAACGTTACAGATTACGGCAGGCAATTCCGCACATGCTATGTAAGAAATACCTTCCTGTTTGAGACTTACACCGGGACTTGAAGAAGACGTCATGGTTCTGACACCGGTTGTGGCGGCACCGTAAACCATATTTATTGCAGCAACTTCGCTTTCAGCCTGAAGAAAGACCCCTCCGACTTCGGGCATTCTTCTCGAAAGATAAGCGGGCAGTTCACTCTGAGGCGTTATCGGATAGCCGAAAAAATGATGACATCCGGCAGTAATGGCAGCTTCTCCGATGGCCTCATTACCTTTCATTAAAACTTTCTTACCCATTAAAGCACCCTCCTAAATTATTTGTATACAACAATAGCAACATCAGGGCACATACGTGCACATACGGCACATCCTATACATTTGTCAGGCTCCGTCTGATATGCATAGTAATAGCCTTTGGAATTGAGGCAGTCGGAAGCTGCGATGATCTTTTTAGGACAAAAGTTAGCACACAGCAGACATCCTTTACACCTTTCCGCATTTACTTCTATTTTTGCCATTGATTTATAACTACCTCCAATTTTTAATAATTTAAAAAAACGGAATTATTGCAGATTTTTACCGGCCCAATAATCCGTCATATCACTGAAATATAAATTCAATTTATATATGTTTTTAAGACCGGGAATATCCAGATCCGCCCTTACACAGTTAAACAAAAAAGGAATTCCGGTAATGTCAGACACTGCCAATGCCGTTTCATACCCCTCATAAACAACCTTTGGCTCCGTCTCGGAAAGAAGATGGGTGTTGTTTACAATACCGGTTATCTTCAGGCCGGAAACGGATTCTATATTCCTGATCATCTCAGCAATGCCTTGCGGATTGTTGGGGTAAGGGCGGCACTTGTTCAAAACAAACAAAAAATCATGATTTCTTGCAAGAATTTCTTCTCTGTAGCCTCTCAAAACCCTTGCTCCCGACTCATCACCACCCACGTCAACAATTGACAATAAATCTTTTTTAGCAATAATATTTCTGGCTTCCGGCGGCAGCAGCGGCAAATCGGAAAAAAGATACTCATTAGGCGGGGCAACTATTTTTATACCTGCCCTGCCATAATCAGCCATCAGATTTCTGGCTTTAAAATAAGGTTTTATATTGTCAAGATCCACAAGATGAACCGTTTGTTTTTTATCTTCGGAAATTGAAAAGGAAAGATTGGCAGCCAACTCGGTCTTTCCGCTGCCCAAACCGCCGGTTAAAATAATTAATGAACTAAACTCTATAGGAAGTTTCATTACCAAAAACCCTTACATATATTCACCGGAGAAAACAAAATCCGCCGGGCCTTTCATTTGCAGATTCCCGGTTTTGCCATATGAAATTTTTAAAACACCCCCGGGAAGCTCTACTTCTGCATAAAGAGCGGCTCTTCCTGTTCTGCAGGCCGCGGCAAAAGAAGCACATGCTCCGGTGCCGCAGGCTTCAGTAATCCCGGCGCCCCGTTCCCACACTCTGACTTCCATACTATGCGGATTGTGTACAAGGACAAATTCAACATTAACCCCTGCCGGAAAAACATTATGCTTTTCCATCGCTCTTCCGCAAGCGGCAACGTCAATATCGTCATACCCTTTCACAAATATAACGCAGTGAGGGTTGCCGACATTGACACAAGTACACTTCCAGACCCTTCCAAGGCACTCAATGTCCTGCTCGACAAACTCGTCCATACCGAATTTTACAGGTATTTCAAGTGAACGGAAAGACGGTTTACCCATATCCACACCAACATTATTGCTGTCGGGATCAACAAAGACCTCACGTATTCCGGCATCGGTCATTATATTAAATCCCGGCCCCGGTACAATTCCAGACCTTACCGCGTAGCGGGCAAGACACCTTATTCCATTACCGCACATTTCCCCCGTTGAACCGTCGGAATTCCATAAAACCATTTTAACGGGAGCTTCTTCACAGGAAGAATGCACAATCAGTCCGTCAGCCCCTATCCCCCGCCTTCTGTCGCAGACATTACGCACAAAAAAAGGCATGTCATCAATTTTTCCAAGCTCCGAGGAGTCCGTTATTATGAAATCATTGCCGATTCCATGCATTTTGGTAAATATCATACAAATAGTTCTTCAAGCAGCAGCAAACAGATTTATTCGGCTGATGGCGCAGGCTTGAACGCTTCTCCTATGAAAGTTAAGTTTACTTTTCCCATATTTATTGTGCTAATGGCATGTTTATATACCATTTGAATTTTACCCTCTGTTTCCACTATAACGGTGAAGTTATCGTAACCTTTAACTGTTCCTTTGATTTGGAAACCATTAACCAAGTAAATAATCACGACAGTATTGTCTTTTTTGATTTGCGAAAGACAAGTGTCCTGCAAATTTATTCCCATAACCATTCCTCCTTTTTTAACGAAAGGTTTTACTCAATATCCTCAATGTTTTTACAAACAAAATAGCTTGAGGCCCTGCATTTATCAATCATCGGATTTCCGCGTTTAAACAGGAAACACCGGTATAAAATACTTTATTCTACAGCAGCGATAAACGTGAAGTTTCCCGTAATATATGATTCACCCTGGGTGAATCACAACTGCATTCAGTTGTGCGCTTAACAATTTTCCCGCATGAGGCGCACTCGAACAGATCGAAAGCAAGTCCGCCGAAGCCAATATCGGCCTTATGCATCCCGGTTATTATTTCGATGGCTTCATTCTGATTCGGAAGTTCTTTTAAATTGGCAAAAAAGTAGTGCCCCCCGTCAAAAAACGGATGATACCCGGCCTCCAAATCAATCCTTTCCTTTACCGGAATTTCTTCGGCAACCATAAACCCCTGCGTATAGATCCCGTTTACGGCAATTTTCATAATATCGGGAAACTCTGCTTTATCCAATTTGAAAAATGTTTCGCTGGGAGCCAGTTCATAAGGAGAAACCAGAACAAAGTTAAGTCCATGTTTTTTGGCAGTGGCATCGACGGCATTTTTTATGTATTTAACAATTTCAATTCCCAATTCATGAGTTTTGTCTGAAGATGACTGGGTTTTTCCGGTCAGAATTCTCAGTCCCTCCGACAAACCGCAAATTCCTATTGATAATGTTCCCGACTTTATTGCCTGATAGATATTGTCGGACTGTGCAAGTTCCGAAGAGCCGGAGTAAACATTTTCACCCATTATAAAAGGCAGATCAGACTTAGTGAGCTTCCCTACAAGCTCCATTCTTATTGCCAGCAATTCGGCACACAGTTCTATAAGGCGATCAAGTTCATTATAAAAAGAACTCATCAGGAAATCCGCTCTTCTGAGAGTGGCAAACATAGCCGCCCTGGGAATATTAATAGTCACCGACGCGACATTTCCAAGCCCTGTCAGCGATTTTTCCTCCTGAGTTTCCATTCGTGCCCCGCTTCCCCAGTAAAGAACATTCTTACCTTTGTTAAAAGAAGCATCCGCAAAGGCAAAAGACGGATTCATACGCCTGCAGGCGACCTCCACCGCTTTTTTAAACAGATCATGATTAGGATCCCCTTCTTTAAGGTTTACGCCGTCCTTAACATAAAAAACCACCTCCGGATATATGGGTGTTTCACTGTTCCCAAGACCGCGCTCCAATGCCTTCAAGATACTGAAAGCGACATCTCTGGCCCGCGGCGAAACATCAAGGCCTATTGAAAGCGAGCTCATCGGCAGATGGAAAGATGTTTTAGAGTAAAGCGTGTTAAGATTGTAAACAAATCCTTCCATAGCCTGAAATAAATCCGGCGTGCTGGCCGTTACAAGTTTTTCTTCAATAAAACTTCCCAGATTGGTATCAAAATTAGGGAACGAAACCTCACCAAAAATTTCATTTTGGCATGCCTGTAGAATAATTGCCGCGTGTGCCGCAATTGTTGAAACCCTTTTCGGCGGATTGAGAAAGGCATACCCTCCGCAAAAACCGTTTTCCATAAAAGAACGGAGCGGAAGAGCCAGACTGTCAATTGTCTTATCGTAATATTCAACCGAATGTATATATATTTCACCTTTGCGGTGTGCATCGGCATAGTGGCTGGGAATTACTCTTGAAAGATAGAATACGCGGCTTGCCGACTGAGCTATTTCCATCATTCTGTCATGCGGTGACAGGCGCAGCGGTGAAGGTTTCGAATCATTACCCTTAAGGATATCTTCAACAATATCCATCAGTTCTGATTTTCCGTCACGTATACTCGTTCTTTTTGCACGGTAAAGTATATAGGCTTTGGCCGTATGCGAAAGTCCTTCGGCCATCAGTATGCTCTCTACAGCATCCTGTATTTCCTCTACCTGCGGCAAAGTCCCGCCCATAGAAAACGACAGTTCCTTTATAACCATGGAAGAAAGCAGCTCGGCTCTTTCCTTTGAATCTATACCTGTTGCATAAAGAGCCTTATAAATGGCTTCCGAAATTTTATTTATATCAAACCGGCATAACCTTCCGTCACGCTTTCTTATTACGGGAAAAAGCTCATCTTTTATCTCTTCCATACAAAAAAACCTCCACAACCAATTTTCCCGAACGGATAGTTTGCCGCTATCAGGCAAAATCCACAAATCTTTATATTTCATATTTCGCCCCTTAAATCATCTATCCCTCTGCTTAAGGCAAACTCAATTTCCATCATACCGAACGTTTAGCAGAGGGAAAAAAAGGTCTGAACATAGAATTTGTATAAGTTTGATACTTAATGAAAAATATATTGTTTTTACAGGAAAAATTATATATTGCATACTTAAAAATTCCAGAGAACAGAGGGTATTATGCCTAAAAGACTTGTAGTAACGGATATTTATAAATGTATAGGATGTTTCTGCTGTATGCAGTCATGTTCAAGACAGTGGTACAACAGCCTTTCACTTGACAGGGCGGCTTTGAGGATAAAGTCGGCCGGAGGGATAAAAAATCAGATGCTGGCAATAATTTGTCAGGCCTGTGTAAATGCACCCTGTGTAAAAGCATGCCCTACCGGAGCTCTTACACAGAGAAAAGGAGGCGGCACAGTATACCGGAAAAAATTGTGTACCGGATGCCGCAGATGTGTGAATGAATGTCCTGTTAAAGCAATCGGCTTTGATTCCGCTCTCAATGAAATTATTATTTGCAAGCATTGCGGATATTGCGTAAAATTTTGCCCGCACGGTGTAATCGGCATGAGGGAGGTTTCTGAAAATGCTTAGTGAACAGTCGGTGTCGGTTCTTTATATAGATTTGGAAAAACAAAAATTTCATATAGAGCAGAGTGAGCAGCTATTCAGAGAATATATAGGAGGAACAGGACTGGCAACAAAACTGCTGTCAAAACACCTGCTTCCTCTTGAAAACGCTTACGATCCGAGACAGCCGGTTATTTTTGCCATTGGCCCGCTGACATTCGTTTATCCAATGGTAACAAAAACCGTGGCAATGTTTAAATCTCCGCAAACAAACGAACTGGGTGAATCGCATGCCGGTCTGAGATTTGGAATGGCGATGAGAATGGCAGGTTATGATGCTATCGTAATTCAAGGAAAAAGCGCTGCTCCCATATTCCTGCATATTACCAGCAAGGAAGTTGTTTTTAAAAATGCCCAGCCCTTTTGGGGTATGGACTGCGACACAACCGGCCTGTATTTGCGGCAGGCAATACCCGGAAACGGCAAAAGAAGTATTCTCAGAATCGGACCGGCAGGAGAAAAATTAGTCAGTTATGCCTGCGGAACAGTTGATGATTTCAGACATTTCGGCCGTCTGGGGCTCGGAGGCGTTATGGGCTCCAAAAATCTTAAAGCCATTGTTATTGAAGCGGCAAAATCATTTGAAATACAGGATAATAAATCTTACAAAGAACTCTATGAAGAAGTCTACAAAAATATAACAGAGACACCTCTGCTAAATAAATATCATGATTTAGGAACTCCGGAAAATATTAAACCGCTGAATTCGATTAAAGCCTTACCGACGAGAAACTTACAGAGCGGCTCGTTTGAGGAGGTTGACAATATCAGCGGCGAAGCCTTCGCGGAAAATGTCCTGAGCAAAAAAGTATCATGTTCAGGATGTCCTGTAGGATGCATACATATAGCTTCCCTGAAATTGCGTTTCTCTGAGCAGCACGAATATGAAACATTATCAGTCGGATATGATTATGAGCTTATATATGCCCTTGGCTCTCTGTTGGGAATAGGCAATCAGCAAAATATTCTGGAACTGATTTACCAGACGGAACTTATTGGGGCGGACGCTATGCAGACAGGAGTAATGCTCGCATGGGCAACGGAAGCATATGCAAAAAAACTGATAACCTCCGATGAACTTCTGTGTGAACCGGAGTTCGGCAAACTGAAACCCTATCTGGAAATGATCGGCAACATAGCATCGCAGCCGAATGAATTCTATAAACTAATGGGACTGGATCCCAATGAATGTGCCAGAAAGTATGGAGCACATGAGTTTATCCTCAATGTCAACGGCAACGGTATTGCCGGATATCACACCGGATATGGCTCGGTATTCGGACAGGCCGTCGGGTGCCGTCACTCGCATCTTGACAATGCCGGCTACTCTGTCGACCAGAAAAAAGAACAGCTTACTCCGGAGCAGATTGTCGATATGATTGTCGAGGAAGAAGAGATTAGATCCGTTTTATGCAGTATGGTTATATGCCTGTTTGCCAGAAAACTATATTCTCTGGAGCTTTTATCAAAAGCCTGCAAAACCCTGGGATGGGATGTCAGCGAAAATGAACTGAAAATATTGGGACAGAAGATATATAAAGAAAAGCTTGAGCTGAAAAAAAGTATGGGATATAGTTTTGCATCCCTTACCATACCTAAACGTTTCCTG
The DNA here is from genome assembly GCA_031551355.1 of Candidatus Xenobia bacterium. GTDB lineage: Bacteria > Vulcanimicrobiota > CADAWZ01 > CADAWZ01 > CADAWZ01 > JAVBNT01. The sequence continues at coordinate 9,095 of JAVBNT010000024.1, forward strand.
GAAACGGAGTCGTTCAGGGGTTTTTTGGATAAAGATGTTTTTGAAAGAATGAACAGCTACTTTATCGCAAAAATGGGACTTTAAAATGCCGGCGGGCAATCATAAGGCAAAAAATCACAATTCATGACGGAAAAGCTTAAACTATGATTTATGATAAGATATTAATGGTCTATACATTTATGGCGGCAATATTTCCGTTTGTCGCCTGTGGATTGATCGCGCTTACGATGGGCAAAGCAAAGCGTACTGTTGCCGCGATTTCAATTATAGCTTCGCTTATGTCATTCATCGCGTCATGTGCAATATCATATATCGTTTTAAGCCATTCAGGTTACACGCTGCATATAGAACTTCCATGGATAACAACACAGGAAGGCGATATTCCGGCAATATTTACAGTAAACCGCATCTCTTCACTTTTCATGGTCGTAATATCCCTGATTTCTGTAATAACACAATTTTATGTCGTAAAAATTTTTAAAAACAGGGAAAATGATGTGTGGCTTAAATATTTTGGCATAACATCATTATCTCAATCTCTTATCCTGCTTACAATAATATCATCAAGCCTCTTACAAATATATATTTTTACCGCCGTTTTATCGGTCGCAACATTTCTGTTAAGAGCTGTGGAGCGGCAGCATTCCCCGCCGGATACAAGTTCGATAAAAATATTAATGATAAACCTGATTGCAGACAGTTTTCTTCTGGCCGGGTCGATAATATTTTTAACCGGTTTGGGAACTGCGGATATAAATTCCCTGTATGTACTTCTTTCGGAAGGTCTGCTGAAGAATAACCATTCGGCAATTTCCGCGACGTCACTTATCCTGTGTTCAATAGCCCTAAAAGCCGGCTTTTATCCTTTTAACGCAATTTTGCTTAAAAACAGCAATGAATATCAGGCATCCCTTTCGACAAGAATATGTTTTTTACATACAGCAATACCGTTTTTCATACTTATAACCATAAAACCTTTTACGATATTGCTCCCTGAGTTATATACGGCTGTTTTTATATTTATGGCACTGATTACGGCATTTATGGCATCCTGTAACGCTTCTTTAAACCGGAGAATATCCCAAATAGCCGGAAACATATGTTTTGCAAACAGTGGTTTTCTCGCAATCGCGCTTGTATGCGATGCCGGCAGCGCGTCTTTTATTCTGTTATATACCATGCTGCTGATCGTTGCGCTTTTGCTGATGGTTTCCGGATATATAAGTTCAATTATGTACAGCGATTCCATCTGGGACGGTAATATCAATAATAAATATGTGAGAATGATTTTCTCTGCCTGCGCAGTTTCGGTGTTTTTTCTGTCAGGTCTGCCGCCTTTCGTCGGTTTTTGGAGAAATACGGCAATACTCGCGTCCCTGAACAATTCTTTTTATCTGTTGTTTACGTCGCTTACCATTTTTATTCTCTCCTATTCGTCGGCAAGAATGTCTTCAATAATATTTTTAAATAAAAACGGGGATCTTACACCATCAAATAATCCATCCATCACTATTTCGGTTTCCTTTGCAATATTAACCGTACTATCTGTTTTTATAAGTTTGCTTGAACTGCCCTTTGCCAGCAGTTTCTGGCAGGAGTATACCAACATTAAAACAAATTTGAGCGTATCCATGCCTGACATATTGATCGCACTTTCTATGAATATTTGGGGCATATTAACCGGATTTATGCTTTACAGAAATATCACCGAAAGAAAAGAAAGTGAAATAAGAACATCAATATCCATGTTTTTAAAAAAATTAATTCCGCTTAGGAGAATATATAAGAAATGAGTAAAGGCAAAATCAGTATGTATCAGGAAATTGCAATCATTCTGACATTAACCGTAACGATGTTGGCTATTACGCAAATATATAATCATTTCAGTAATTTTTAATTGAGAGGCTTTTTATTGTGCTTTCGGTTTTTCTTACAATAATTATATTGACTCCGTTGATAGGGGCATTGGTAGTTTATCTGATTCCGCAAAAAGATAAACAAAATTATCAATCTCTCAATTCTTTTTTTTCTTTTTGCCTGCTGATACTTTCACTTCTGTTATTTTTAAACATGGATTATTATCCCGGAGCCCCCTGTTTGCAATTCATTGAAAATATCCATTTATGGGGACCTGTTTCATACTCCATGGGGGCAGGCAATATTGAAAGCCTTTTCCTTCTTGCTTTCTCAATGACGTCTTTCTGTTCCACTTTTGTCGGAAAAAATCAGTTTTCAAAAAACGATCACGTCTTTTCACTGCTTTCAAAATGCGGATTTATAGGCGTATATTTTTCTCAAAACATAGTATTCATCTTTATCTTTCTATTTTTAGCATTATTGCCCATATGTCCGTTTTGTATAAAAACCAATAAATCATTACAAACTCCGACGGCAACAATTACCATCTTTATATGCATGGTAACGGCATACATATTATTGCCTCAAACAGGGCCGGAACCCGATCCTAATATCTTTGTTTGCGGTAATAAATCGGGACTGCTTCCCCTACAGCAACTGTATCTGTTCCCTTTTGTTTTTATAAGCATTCTGATTTTTTCGGCTGTATGGCCATTTAACAACTGGACGGCCAATCTTGTTGAAAAAAGCAACATTGATTTGCTTGCCGTGTCGGCTACGTCTCAAATAGGCCTGTACTTCATTTTCAAAATATTGATCCCGTTATTTCCGGCAGCAATAAAGTTCTACTCTCTTCCAATAGCAGTGTTAATGGTTCTTTCCATAATATATGCAATCATAAACTCATTTATGGAAAAAAACCTGATAAAAATATTCGTCAATTATCTGTCTTCGAACTCGTCGGTCATAATAATTCTTGTAACTTTTATTTCCACACAGGACGCCATAAAAGGTTCTCTGCTGTCATGCTTCTCATCTCCTCTTATAATGCTCATCCTTTTCAGCTCGGCAATGTTCCTGAAACAAAGAACACACGGAACAACCGAACTCTCGGGCCTGTTTTACAAAACACCCAGTCTTAGAAATGTAACCTTTATCGGAGCATACGCCGCGTTATCTCTGCCGGGAACCCTAACTTTCGTATCTCATTTCCTGATGCTGCTGTCGGCTTCAAAATCAAACAGCCTGTTCATTTTTATACTGCTGATATTATTGCCGGTAATCAATGCGGCATATATTCTAAAATCGGTAATTCCGTTTTTTCAGGGAGTATTGCCGCTGACATACTATAATACCAAAGATATTGACTCTACGGAAATGTCGGCACTTCTGATACTCGGCGTCTGTCTGGTTGTGATGGGAATATACCCCTATTATATCGAAGGCCCGCTTATAAATACAGTAAAAAGTATAACTAATTTTTTATAGGGAAGTTTTAATATGCTCAGTCCGTTTTTTTGTCTTTTTTTTGCTGCTTTGTTGATTTTCAGACAAAAATCAGGCGCAAAACCGGCTCTTTTTTTCAGCTTGATTCTGGTAATAACCGGCATTTTGGAATATTTCTTTCTTAAAATAAAGTCTGATCCGTTTATTTTGCTTTTATTTTTGATCCTTTTCTTTGTGATACTGCTGTTTAAAAAAAATACGCCGTTTTTGTACCCGGCAATGTTTTTTTCTTCTTTTGCCTATTCTTCGGCACTTTCATCTTCAAACATAGGAATCCTTGTTTTTTTTCTGATAATCTCTTCCCTGCCCTTTGCTTTCTTATTAAAAAATACTTCTGCCTGCAAAAGATTTTTAGTTTCCGACTCGATCGCCTCAATAATGTTAATTGTCTCATCCGTGTTATTTGCCGTATATTCGGTAAAAGCCGATTTTACACCGGGGAAAACCATATTTTTTCAAACGGATTTTTTTATAACACAGTATAAAGGAACTGCTTTGCCAGCAATATTCCTGTTATGCGGACTCTTTATCAAGGCTCCAATTCTGCCGTTTAATCTGTGGCTGAGGGAAACAGGTGAAGAATGGCCTAAATCCGCGCTTATTTACTATCTGTGTACATCGCTGACGGCTTTATCCGGAGTATTGCTAAAGTTATCATCTTCCCCCATTCTCGGAAAAGAATACCTTTTTATGATTTTTGTAATCTATACAGGGCTCGCATGTACAGTAATTAGCTTAATTTTATTCAGATTAGATACAATAAGAAAATTTTTCATCTGGTCCGCCTATATGAATTCGGGCTTTATTTTCTTCGCTGTTTTCCCGCTGCGCTGCACGCCATGGTTACTTATAATAATCATAGCGCTATATAACATTTCTTTGCTCTCATTGGCCTTTCTGGAAGAGCTGCTGCCCGGTCATAAAACAAAGCAACTGTTAAGGCTTTTTTATGGGCTGTCAGCAAGAAACAGCGTATTAGCGCTCCTGTTAATAATATCGTTTTTTTCGCTTTTATCAGCTCCGCCTCTGGGAACTTTTATTGTTAAAATGAAAATACTATACGGTATGACAGGCACAAATATCTGTGTCTCATCTATGGTTTTAGTTATGTCGGCGGCAATAATTTACAGTTGGCTGTTTTTACCCAAATTGATAAAAGCCTGTTTTGGCAAAAAACATTTTAAAGACAAAATCAAGTTGAACGCCCTGCAGTATTCGCTCTCTGTTTTATTGGTTTTAATTATGCTGGCAGGATATTTATTACCGCTTCTCTTCTGTGGAAAAATTATCCGGTAATATAAACAGGCGTCATAATTTATACGATTTGTAAAACACAACTATAATTATGTTAAATTAAGGAATCTATGAGAACTGTAAGGATAAAAGTAACCGGAATTGTTCAGGGAATCGGCTTTCGCCCTTTCGTATATAAACTCGCGGCAAAATATAAACTCAGCGGTTTTGTGAATAATTTCGACAGTGATGTGATAATCGAGGCGGAAGGGCTAAACGAAAACATAACCGGCTTTATTGAAGATATTAGGGAAAAAAGCCCTCAGGGAGCTTTGATATATGAAATAAAAGTAGATGATATTCCCGGCAGAGCATTTGATACCTTTCAAATAAAGCAAAGCGAATCATCCGGTGAAAGAAAAATCTCCATATCACCCGACATTGGTGTTTGCAGCGACTGTCTGAAAGAACTTTACGACCAATCCGACCGCAGATTCGCATATCCTTTCATAAATTGCACAAACTGTGGTCCAAGATATACGATAATAGAAAACATTCCCTACGACAGACCTTATACATCTATGAAGGATTTCATAATGTGCGATAAGTGCTCATCCGAATACCGCGATCCGCTCTCAAGAAGATTCCATGCACAGCCCAACGCCTGCCGGCAATGCGGTCCTTTTCCCGAACTCATAAAATCAGGCAATGAAGTTATCAAAAGCGAAAATCCGGTAAAAGAAGCGGCCGAGCTGATAAAAAAGGGATATATCATCGCCGTAAAAGGTATCGGCGGCTATCATTTAGCCTGTGACGCTTTTAATAAAGACGCCGTATGCGCACTTAGGCAAAGAAAACTGCGTGACGGGAAACCATTTGCCCTGATGGCGCCTGATCTCGAAAAAATAAGGGAAATATGCGAAGTTTCTTTTGCGGAAGAATCATTGCTAAAATCCCCGGCAGCTCCGATAGTTATACTCAAGCGTAAAAAAGAAGCGGCAATACCGAAAGAAATAGCTCCGAATCAACGCAGTCTCGGATTTATGCTGCCGTATTCCCCGTTACATAGTTTGCTTTTAAATGATATAAAATCCATTCTCGTGATGACATCAGCCAATATAAGCGATTCCCCCCTTTGTTTCCGTGACGGCGATGCTTTAGGGCAGTTATCGGGCATAGCCGATTTCTTTCTGACCAACAACCGCAGAATTTATATGCGGTGTGACGATTCCGTCACCAGAATTTATAACGGCAAAGAATATCCTCTAAGGCGTTCGCGAGGGTATGTTCCCGGCAGGATAAAAATACCTTTTGCTACTGAGGTTAATATTCTGGCCTGCGGGGGAGAACTAAAAAACACCGTATGCCTGCTTTCCGGTGATTCCGCCGTATTATCCGGACATATAGGTGATCTCATCAATCCCGACTCCTGCTTTGAAGAAACCGTCCGGCATATGAAAAAACTGTTTGAACTAATTCCAGATACGGTTGCTTATGATATGCATCCCGACTATCTTTCTTCAAAATATGCGGAAAGTATTGCCAATGTAAAACATGTAAAAATACAGCATCACCATGCGCATATGGCGGCTTGTATGGCGGAAAATTTCGTTGCCGGGGATTCAATAGGCGTTATTTTTGACGGCTTGGGATTCGGTGAAGACGGAAACCTCTGGGGAGGGGAATTTTTTACGGGGAACTATAAAACCTTTACGCGCCGCGCATGTTTTTCATATCTGCCGATGCCGGGAGGAGAAATGGCCATAAAAGAACCCTGGAGAATGGCTTTAAGCGCTTTATCTTCAGCTTTTCCGCAAAAGAATATCTGGGATTTTAATATCGGCCCGTCATCTGAATTAAACGATTTGCAGAAAAAAGTCTTTTCAGGAATGCTGCATAAAAAAACTAACTTAACGAGCAGTGTCGGCAGAATTTTCGATGCCGTATCGGCAATACTGGGAATATGCAGCGTAATCTCATATGAAGGCGAAGCCGCCATAATGCTTGAAAACTTTGCCGAAAACCTGGAATCGGCGCAATATTATCCGTTTGCGTTAAATCAAAACGGCGAAGGCTTTACGGAAATAGAACTATCGCAAATGTACCGGGAAATAATGCTGGAACTGGATAGCAATGCTCCGCGAAAATTAATTGCCGCTAAATTTCACAATACTATCGCTGAAATTACCGGTAACATTTGCATAAAAATAAGAGATTGCTGCAATTTATCAAATGCCGTTCTCAGCGGCGGCGTGTTTCAAAATATACTTCTGCTCGATTTATGCAGGAAAAAACTGGAAAAAAACGGATTTAAAGTATATATCCACAATAAAGTGCCAGCGAATGACGGCGGTCTTTCATTAGGCCAGGCTGTGATCGCCGCAGCGAGGAGTTAAATTATGTGTCTTGCAGTACCGGCAAAGATTTTAAGTATTGACGGCAAATGTGCGCTGATAGATTTCGGCGGCGTTAAAAAAGAAGTTTCAATATCGCTTGTTCCCGACATAAAAATCGGTGAATTCGTATTGGTTCATGCAGGCTATGCAATAGAAAAATTCCGTGAAGATGAAGCTCTGGAAACTTTAAGAATGATAAAAGAGCTGTCGCAGCTTCAGGATGAACAGTTGAATTCCGTAAGGAGAAATGATAATGCTTAATCTCCCATTTAAAAATTTCCGGTTGGCAAGCGGAATTCTCGATCAACTCAAAGCTTTGGATATTGATTATAAAATAAATATTATGGAAGTATGCGGAAGTCACACCAACGCTATTCATAAAGACGGCATCAATCAACTGCTCCCGGAAAACATCAGACTCATTTCCGGACCGGGATGCCCGGTCTGTGTAACGGAAGTCTCATATATAGACAAATTAATCTCATGTTCCATGATGGAGAATCATTTATTGGTGTCTTTCGGAGATTTGTCCCGCATTCCGGGAACACACTCAACATTGCAGCAGGCAGCGGCAGCCGGAGCTTCCATCAGCTATATATATTCGCCGACGGAAGTGCTTAAGCTCGCCGCCGACAACAGGGATAAAAAAATTATTTTTCCGGCAATAGGCTTTGAAACAACCGCTCCTCTCGTAGCGTCGATGCTTGCCGAAGCACAGGAGCAATCGCTTGACAATGTTTATATACTAAGTGCCCTCAAAACAATGCCCCAGGCATTGGAGGTTATCGCCGGGGACGCAAAAGCCGCTATTGACGGTTTTCTTCTTCCCGGACATGTAAGCTCCATCACCGGCGCGGAAATATATTCTTTCCTGCCGGATAAATATTCCAAAGCATCGGTTATCTCCGGATTCGAGCCTCTTGATATAATAATGTCCATATTTATGCTTGTTATGCAGATAAAGAATAAACAATATAAAGTGGAAAACCAGTACCGGCGCGCAGTTTCGGCAAGCGGCAATACAGTTGCCAGAGAACTTGTCGGCAAATATTTCCGTCAGTGCGACTGTGTATGGAGAGGACTTGGAAATATAAAAAATTCCGGGCTGCGTCTAAAAGAAAATTATTGCCATTTGGATATAGATCAGTTTCTTCCGGCTCCGGAGAAAAACAGCTCTCCGGCTCTTTCCTGCCGCTGCGGAGACATTCTTAAGGGAATTAAAACTCCGAAGCAGTGTGAACTGTTCGGCAAAGATTGCACTCCTGACACCCCTGTTGGTGCATGTATGGTTTCCAATGAAGGAGCATGTAACTCCTGGTTTAAGTATTCAGTTGAATAAGAGGGGATAAATTCATGAAAAGCGGCATAATTTTGCTGGGACATGGAAGCGGCGGGCTGCTTAGCCGCGATTTAACGGAAAATTATATACTTCCACGGTTCACAAACCCTGTTTTGGATAATCTGTCCGACAGCGCTTTGCTTGATATTGGCACCGGTTGTTCAAAGCTTGCATTTTCAACCGACAGTTTTGTCGTCACTCCGCTGTTTTTCCCAGGCGGGGACATAGGGAAACTGGCGGTGTGCGGAACAGTCAATGATCTTGCCGTTTCCGGAGCCATTCCCAAATATCTGTCCTGCAGTTTTATCATCGAGGAGGGTCTTGAATTTTCCGTTTTTGAGAAGATACTGCGCTCTATGGAGATGGAAGCAAAAAATGCCGGAGTAGAAATTGTCACCGGAGATACAAAAGTAGTAGACCGGAGCAAAGCCGACAAAATATTTATAAATACCGGCGGAATAGGCATTTTAACCGGCTTAAAATTTGAAAAGCCCGTTACCGGTGATTGCATTTTAATAAACGGCAGCCTTGGCGATCATGGAATGACAATATTCGCTGCCCGTGAGGAATTAGGCGTTGATACGCCGCTGCAAAGCGATTGCTGCAGCCTTAATCATATGATTGGGGCTTTAGTAAAAGAGTGCGGCGGCATAAAGTTTATGAGAGATCCGACCAGAGGCGGTCTGGCGTCGGCGGCAAATGAACTGGTATCCCCGGCAGATTTTGGTATGTTATTGTATGAAGACAGCATCCCGGTAAAGGAGGAAGTCAGGTCTCTTTGTGATATGGTAGGATTTGATCCGCTTCAAGTGGCTAATGAAGGGAAAGTGATGATCGTTATATCTGCAGGCGAAGCTGAAAAAGCCCTTGGAATTATGAAAAACTTCAGCGAAGGCCGTGAGGCTTCAATCATCGGTGAAATTACCGGTGAACACAAAGGTAAGGTTGTGCTGAAAACAAATTTCGGCACGAAAAGAATTGTTGATATGCTTTCAGGTGCCCAACTGCCGCGGATATGTTAGTTATCAGTTATCATAGCCGGCGCTAAGGGGTGCGCATTGCGCGTCCGCGTGGATGATATTACTCCATATCGGAAACAATTCCCAAAAAAATTTTATTCAACGAGGAATAATATGGATTTCAATGAAGTTGAAATTTTAAAAAAAGCGTCGGCATCGGCCGCTGAAAAATTACGCAATTATTATCGCGATGATTTTATCAACTATCTTTTCGTGGAAAGAAACCTCTCATCGCGGACTCTTAAGGAATATGAGCATGATTTGCATATTTTTTTCGACTATTTTAAGCCTCATCTGGAAGCGGAGCTGACTCTTTCAACTATGGATGAAAGAACTATTAGAGAATTCCTGACCCACCTGAAGCTAAGACTGAAATATAGCGCCAGGGCAATAAACAGAAAACTTGCAACCCTAAAATCATACTTTCATTTCCTGAAAAAAGAAGGATACATACAAAGATCACCGGTTGAGGACGTCAAAGGAGCAAAACTGGAAAAGCATTTACCCAAAGTACTTGACGAAGATGACGTTGTCAAACTTCTGGAAACAACCGAGAAAATATCCCAGACCGAAAGTGAACCTGATCTCGACGATAATTTCAAAAAATTCATCTATTACAGGGATCATGCAATAATGGAACTTTTCTACGCCAGCGGAATGAGAATCAGCGAGCTTGTAGGCCTTAGTATTGAAGATATTGATTTCAAAAATAACATGCTAAAAGTAACAGGAAAAGGAAATAAACAAAGGATCGTACTTATAAATGACGCCGCCGCCGAGGCAATACTGACATATCTATCGGTAAGGCCCGATGAGAAAACGCAGGCCCTTTTTCTCAACCGTGATAAAAGCCGTATAAGCGTGAGGGCGGTTCAGATTATGTTCCGTAAAAACATGATTAAATCCGGGATTTCAAAAAATGCTTCCCCGCATACGATGAGGCATTCATTTGCGACCCATCTATTAAAAGGCGGCTCCGATCTTGTAACGATAAAGGAATTACTGGGCCACGAAAACCTTTCTACAACACAGATTTATACAAATATAACTATGCAGCATATTAAAAATACCTATGAGCAGGCGCACCCCCGCTCCCACAAAGACGAAAGTCAGTGAATTGTATCCGTATTCGTCGTCAAACCGGATATTCGCTCGCTCGAAGTAGTAACACTACGTCTCGCTCGTCGAAATCCGGTTTGCCTTAGACTGCGAATACAATTGACTGCCTTTCACAGCATTTAATAGGTTGTTATAGTAAAATCAAAAAAACAGTATTGTAAAGAACTGTCATCGCGAGCACAGCGTGGCGATCCAGGGAGCAATACTGAAACAATGATTATTTTTTCGGTTACTATATATTACTTAATATTACGATTAGTTTTAAAGGAGATCGGTTCTAATGGCAAAAAAAACGATAAAAAAAGAGACGGTAAAGGAAGAAAAAAAACAGGTAACTGAAGAAATGGTCGTCAAAACCCTTGAACAGGAAATGGCAAAAGAAAATTTCACGGAACTTAAAACAGTTACCAAACCGTCAATTATTCCCCTGCCGGTTACAAAAGAAGTTGACTTTATGGATATATGCGATGAAATGACGAGAAAACCTCTCGAAATATAAAAAGCAGTCAATTGCCCTTTTCTCTTAACTTAATGACATTGACGTGACTATCCCCCTGCGGCAAAGCCACACAAATATAAATCTAAAACTCCTAGTTTGACGACGAATGCGCAGATACAATTCACTGCTTCTATTCGGATTTTTTAACTTTTTCCGACGAATCCTTCATAACTTTGGAGTATTTTTTCTTACCTTTTTTCCCGCCTTTTTCAGTTTCCTGTTCTTCTTTTTTGGGCGGTTTGGGTTTTGATGAATACGGAGTGCGGTCTATGACCCTTCTGTCAATAAGATAGGCACTTTCACTTCTTATGCCAAGGTAGTTTATGATCTCACTCGTGATATGAGCGATCTGAAGCGGATGAATCAGCGGTATATTCACATTTGTGGATACGCCTATCAATACTTTGGCAAGAGGATAGGAACCGATATCACCGGCCTGATTTTTACTCAGAACAAATCCTTTTTCAACATCATTGTCATCATAAAAATGGTTTATATGCTTATCAAAATTCTTAATAATCTCAGTGCAAATATCGGCAGCTTTTTTGGGCGTCGTCACAATAACAAATCGGTTTTTATCAACATGAGCTGAGATATCCGTTTCATTTCCCCATTCTTCCACGGCACTTTGAACAATAGCAGCGGTAAATCTCAAAAGCGCATTGGTCTTTTTCCTGCCATACCTGTTAAGGTAAGGCTGAAAATAATTTATTGAAACTTCACAGACTGCAAAAGGCTTTTTATTGTCAATCTCCTCAAACAATCTTGTTTCCAGTCCGAAAGTAGCATGCATATGCGTAACAGGATCTCTGTCCTCATCGACGTATACCGTGGTTTTTTTCGAAAGCCCTTCCATAAAAAATGCCAGCCCCTCAAGATGCCTGTCCTTAAGCACCGGTCTTGGGGTTTCGGAACCGTTGAACAAAAGCGCACCGTACGTTACCAAATTACGCAGCGGCAATGTTATTGAATTTGCGGAATATAATGCAAACAGTATTCCTGAAAGCAATAAAATTGTTACTGAAATAATAAACCATATTGTGGTGTTATAAGAAAAAATAACATCTTTAGGAATGTCGGCAACGACAGCTATGACCAAATCGGTGTTTGGAACAGCACTATATTCGATAAACTTGACATATCTGTCTGTCTTTACCTGCATGGAAGACGCAGGCTGGTTGGACTTGATATAATTCAGGAACAAAGTTCTGTTGTCTTCCAAAGAAAAATCATCGATCTGCCGTTTATAATCGGAAACGGCCAATTCCGTTCCGTCTGTTTTGACAAGCCATCCGTAAAAAAAAGTCCCAAAACGGTATTCAGAAATCTGTTTTTTGATACGTTTTTCATAATCCTCATAGTTTTGCACCGTGCTCTCAGTATCGCTTTTCAAAATACTAAAGGCGTTATTTACAGTAATTTTTGTGAAAAACATTGCATAACTGTCACGTCCACAGGCAATCAATACGGAAAAAGATAGAAGCAAAAGTAAATAAGGCAGAAAAACTGATAAGAAAAGCTTTTTTCTCAAATTAAATCACTCCCCCATTATTGCTCTTTTGCAAAATTAAGCTCTTTAATAACTTTTGCATCTTCAGAGCTAAGACGTACAGACGCAAGCTTCCATTTGCCTTCTTCTTTAACAACATCGCAAGTCCCTTTGTAAATTGCCTGACAAAGCTTTTCTTTATATATAAGTTCCATCTTTACACTTATTTCCATTTTAGCAAGAAATTTGCCGGAATCATATATATTAACACTTTTTATATCCGCTTTTTTTATGTCTCTGGCTTTAAGTGCAAACTTATAATAAGGGATATCCGTTTTCAGTGACGACGTAAAAGAATTATATGCCTTATCGTATTTTTTTTGTTTAAAACAATAAAAAAAACTAACCACCGCCTGCTTTATCGCTTTTTGCTCACCATTTTCCTCTGAGAAAACCGTTAATGAAAGCATAAAAAAACAAACGATGGTCAAAATAAAGTATAAATAAAAATATTTTTTGCAGTTGTTCAATTAAATGGAACCCGCAGATTTACAAATAACGATCCATTAAGAAGCAGGTTGATTTTCAGCCTGTCTTATTACCATAGGATACTCAAGCTCTATTTTAAGACCGCCCTGTTCATCAGCTAAAGAAATCTGGATATAATAAGTTCCCGGAGCCTCAAAGACAACATCCTGGAAGAGATTAACGGCCATAAAAGGTGTACTGGTTTCTTTCAGTTCAAAAGGCTGCTTTCCGGTTTTTACAACTTCTGATTTTTTATCAGGTTTTAATATTTTAAGTTCCTGAGCAAAACGGCCTTCTCCGTTGCACCATCCGTTTGCAATGAAAAAACCTCTGCCCGGGAATTTAAAAGGAAACTGCGGAAAAGGAAGCTCAAAAAATATTCCCTGAAAATTAGGCGGTCCCTTTTCTTCAACAACAGCAAGACAAGGGACTGAAAACTGTAATGAAGGACGCTTCATTAAAACACACCACCTTAAAAATTTTTAGATAAAAAACATTTCTCCGGGGGAAAGATATATTCCTTTAAAAATGAATTCGTAATTTTTGTATACTCCGGAATATATACGGTCTGTCACCCCTGAGTTCTTACAGGAAAAATTTCATCGAAACGTTCAAGAGCCGCCGCTGCTGCCGAAAGTTCAGCCTCTTTCTTCGTTTTCCCGCAGGCTTCAGCCAGTAAGGTATCATCCAGAAAGACCTCGACAAAAAATGTCTTATTATGAGAGGGACCGCTCTCTTTTTTTATTACATATTTTGGCCTTAGCCGGCAGTGAAGCTGGGTTTTTTCCTGCAGCATAGATTTGGAGTTTTTTGCCGACACAGGAATATTTTCCAGGGCATCGGCAAAGTGTGCATCAAGAATGGAGAATATATATTCAAATCCTGAATCCAAATAAATAGCAGCCACTATGGATTCATATAAGTCGGCGAGAATGGAAACTCTTTCTCTGGCACCGGAAAGCTCTTCTCCGCGTGACAGAAGTATATAGCAGCCCAGCGATTTTTCTCTGGCAATCTCGGAAAGTTTTTGCGAACTCACAAGATATGATTTTATTACAGCAAGTTCTCCCTCCGAAAGGAGAGTGGACTTGCTGTAAAGAACGTTGCTGACGAAAAAACCGATTATTGAATCACCGAGAAACTCCAGGCGCTCATTTGAAGGCCATTCAGTCTTTTTTTCCTGATGATACGAAGAATGAGTTAATGCCTGTATGAAATAATTTTTGTCTCTAATTTCAATACCTAAATGTTTTTGCAAAGAATCAAAATCAATGTCGGAAACATCGTTCATCTTTTATTCGTATTTTTTGTAGATAAGGACGGCATTTTGTCCGCCAAATCCAAAACTGTTATTCATTGCGTATTTTATCTCTTTTTTAACGGCAATATTCGGCGTATAATTGAGATCGCATTCCGGATCCGGAGTCTCATAATTTATTGTTGGAGGAATGATACCTGTTTTCATCGCCATAATACAGGCAACTGATTCAATGGCTCCGGCGGCACCAAGAGCATGCCCCATAATAGATTTAGTGGAACTGATGTGCAAATCATTAACTTTATCGGCAAAAATACTCTTGATCGCCAGGGTTTCGGCAAGATCTCCAAGCGGAGTTGAAGTTCCGTGGGCATTCAGATAACCGATATCGTCAGGCTGAAGACCTGAGCACCTCAAAGCCATTTTCATCGCCCTCGCCGCACCGTTTCCGTCCGGACAGGGGTTTGTTATATGGTTTGCGTCAGCCGTCATACCGAAGCCGACGATTTCGGCATGTATTTTTGCACCTCTTGCCAGAGCATGCTCAAGTTCCTCAAGAATAAGTACACCGCAGCCCTCAGACATTACAAATCCGTTTCTGTTTAAATCAAATGGCCTTGATACAGTTTTAGGATCTCCCTGAGCCTTTGAGATGGCATGCATATTGGCAAAACCTGAATAAGCGCTTTTTGTTATAGACGCTTCCGTTCCGCCGGCGTACATAACATCGGCGTCACCTCTTTTAATGATATGAAAAGACTCGCCGATAGAATGGCACCCTGTTGCACAGGCCGTTATAATACAAAAATTAGGTCCCTTAAGATTGTGTCTCAATGAAACATGTCCCGATGACATATTGGCAATCATCATCGGTATAAAAAACGGACTGACCCGTGAAGGCCCCTGATGCATCAGTATATCATGCTGGGCTTCAAAAGTTGACATCCCTCCGATACCGGAGCTTACACATGCCCCGAATCTTTCGCAGTTCTCATCGGTTACTTGAAGCTTAGAGTCCTGCGTAGCAAGCTCCGACGCCGCCAAGGCAAACTGAAGATAGCGATCCAGACGGCGGACTTCTTTTTTGGAAATGCCATAATCTTCCGCATTAAAATCTTTAATTTCTCCGGCTATTTTCACATCAAAATCAGTACTATCAAAACACTCAAGTATACCTATACCGGATTTTCCGCCCGAAATAGAGTCCCAAAAAGTATCAACCGTTTTTCCCACACAGGAAATAACCCCCATACCGGTTATGACAACTCTTCTGTTATTGCTTTCCATCGCACACCCCACCCTTTAAAAATTATTTATAAATTTTTTGTAATTTTTGGAATAATTATTTTAAAACGAACGAAATAATTGTAAAAAAATTTTAGGTAAAATTCTTCTACAGATCAGAAAAACCTCCTGCCTCGCCCTTTTTTTTAAAAAAAACACCCCTGGCACTTTGCCGTAAAAATATGTTGCGAAAGCGTAAGGCAAGGTAGGACTTAATATATGCAGGCAAGAATTTTTTATGCAATGTTAAAAAATGTAAATAAATTAATAACCAATAAATATTTATAACTGCAAGCTGATATTATCAAATTATGAAACGTATCCAAAGAGAGGTTTGTGAACATATTGTTATGAAAAACATGAAAAAGACTATTATTGCCATTATTGCCTGTTTATGCGCAGGAATATTATTTTACAATGGAACAGCATTTGCCCAGGAAATAACGACAAACCCGCAGCGGGATTCCGTAACTGAGGCCTCGCTTGAATATTTCCAGATTGAGGCAAATCTTTTCCGCTACAGTAATCCTGAAAACATCAAAATTATCATAAACGGGCATAATGCCTCGCCTTTTACCACACTTATAGCCAAGAAACTTATGATTCCGGCAAGTGAATTTCTAAAATACGGCAAGAATGATGTTGAACTTTCCTTTACTGAAGGTTCTGACGGAAAAACGGTCCTGCATTCATGGTCATTCACTTTAAAAGAACCGTCTCCCGGCCGGGAACTCACACACAACGCCCCGGAAAAACTCGAGGAAGGCGATGTTCTTGAAGTAACCCTCAAGGCCTCTCCTTATGGCAAGGCAAAGTTTTCAATAAATCCAATCATAACCGATATAAATATGACGGAAACCTCTCCGGGCGTTTATAACGGAAAGTATGAAATCAGGCACGGTGATAATATAAAAAACGGTATCTTAACTTCGGATATAGTTTATCCTAACGGAGAAGCAGGCCACTTTGTTTCTTCAAAAAAACTGAACATTTCCGCTTATTTTTTCAAAGTCAAGATTATTTCACCACAGCAGGATGAAGAAGTTGATCTTTATTTTGATATTGAAGGACGGACAAGGCCCAACTCCGCAGTTTATATTGTTCCACAGACCGGCATAGGAGGCTGGGGCAATCTGTTCACATCCCCGACCAAAAGCAGTCTCGGTTCGGTTCCGGGAGCAATTGAGTTGGCGGCCGATTCCAAGGGATATTTCAAAATTCACTACGGCTTTCCAATCAAAGTTCCGCTAATGTCTATGAAATATAAGTTTTTTATAACAGCAACAGACAGTGAAGGCAATAAATCAATGACGACAATTTTAAGTGTCCAGGTCAGAAAAAAATTAAACAAGGACGAAAAATAGCCGCTTATGATAACTGTTTCATTTGAAAAATGCTACGTCTGTGATAAAAGGACACAGTTTTTAGCTCCGGAAAACCTC
The DNA here is from genome assembly GCA_031551355.1 of Candidatus Xenobia bacterium. Taxonomy (GTDB): domain Bacteria; phylum Vulcanimicrobiota; class CADAWZ01; order CADAWZ01; family CADAWZ01; genus JAVBNT01. The sequence goes on from JAVBNT010000024.1 coordinate 26,064, forward strand.
TCTCTGCTGGAGCTTTCGTTCTGTGAATATTGCCAAACCCCGATAAGAATAAATGATGTAATAGCTTCCATAGTGGAATATTTCGCCTGTGACGGACAAAAAGAAACGCTTGTTTCCGAACTGTCAGGAAAAAAAATACTAAATGCCTCTGTAAACGGCCCGGTACACGATATGCTAAGCAGACTCGAAGGGTATATCTGCTGCGAATATTCACAGGAATTCACCAATGGAAGCAGCCTTACCGGCAAAGGAATTCCTCAAGGCGCCATATGCGTAGATCTGTGCAATATACCTTTTCCCGATAATCATTTCGATTTAATAATTACCGAGGCCGTTTTCGAACACCTTGCCGATGCTCAAAGGGCTTTTGGCGAGATAGCCCGTGTCCTGAAGCCTGACGGCTGCCATTTTTTCTCAATCCCGCTCAGCGAATGTCTTGAGCGGACAAGAAACAGAAAATCTCTGCCGCCGGCTTATCATCCTTCACTGCTTACGGAAAAACCGTCAATTGTTTATTATGAATTCGGCAGGGATATTATAAATTTCTCAAAAACCGGTTCAACATACACGTTACCGGTAAAACGGCATATTTTTTATGATGATGATGAGACAACCGATTTAGATATTGTCTACCATCTTCTACCACCGCCCGATAAACTTGAGCATCTCCTGGAAATACTAAAATACAACCCGGCTGTTTTCGTCCAGATAAAATCTCCTGAACCTGAAGGCCGCACAACCGACCTGAAAATTGGCAGCGAAAAAATCACCGTAAACGGGATATTAAGGTATGATTATACAATCAACCCGCATGCCGAATGCAGCAGAGACTATAAAATCCTTAAGCACATAAAAAAAGGCAGCAAAATCCTTGAATTCGGATGCTTCACAGGTGTTCTTACAAAGTATCTCACCGAAGAAATGAATTGCAGCGTCTATATTGTGGAACGCGACAAACAGGCTTTCTGTAAGGCATTAAAATATGCGAAAGACGGTGTTTGCGGGGATATAATGGATTATGAATGGCTTTCCAAATTCAAAAACATAAAATTTGACTACCTTCTATTTTCGGATGTGCTGGAACATCTTTACGAACCCTGTACGGTACTAAAAAAAGCAGGTGAATTACTGGCAGACGACGGTTCGGCAATATGTTCCATACCGAACATCGCCCATAATATCATCCTGCTTAATCTGTTTAATAACGATTTTAAATATAGGGAACTAGGACTTCTGGACAATACCCATATACGCTTTTTCGCCCACGACAATCTGGAACGTTTCTGCAGAGACGCAGGTTTTTCGATTGTTTCCGAAGATGGGGTTCTTGTTGAATTTCAGCATTCCTTTGAATACGATCCCGCAATGGAAATAAATACTGAGCTGGCGGGACTACTGGAATCAAGAAAATACGGGAATGTTTATCAATTTGTTCTCAAACTGAAAAAATCGGCATATGTCCTTGAAAAAAATATTGAATGTCAATATTTAATAGAAGTTAAAAAGCAACATTTTGGGGATATATATCTCGACAGCGGCTCAGGTTTCAGCGAAAATGAAAAAATAAACTGCTCAATACCGGCAGACAGTTTCAAAAACGGATACTGTAATTTTTTCTATAAACTGGATCTCGCTGAAAATATCAAAAACATAAGGTTCGATCCGGTAGAATTCAAATATTGTGTTGCTTATGATTTCTCATTAAAGTCGGATATAGGTGAAATTCCTTACGGCCTGTACAATGGCGTAGCATCCGAAAACATGATCATTTTTGATTCTTTCGATCCGCAGGTAACAATTTCACTTAAAAACACCAAAAGACCCGCCTGGATTGAAATTTCAGGCAGATTCCGTGTGGATGAAAAGCCAATTTTGTCACCGGAATTTTATAAAAGTTTATCTACTGTTGACAAACCGGAAGTCAAAATTGAAAATCAGGACTGTATAATCCGCAACAACCCGCCGGAGAAGAAAAAATCTTTTCTTAATATTATAAAAACCGGAATTACGAGACTCGGGAGCCTTCGTCCCGACAGAATCAATTGTGTAAAATTTGTAAAAGACACAGTTTATTGCATTGAAACGCTTGAATTCCGCAATAACCGTATAGCTATAAGCGGGTGGATTTTTTCAGAGAAAAAGAATATTGAAAATCTCATTATACGGATTTCTTTCAACCAGGAAGATTCGGAATATGAAATTATTCCCGGACTCCGTATAGAAAGGCAGGACTGCTATGACCTTTTCTGCACAAAAAATTCACTGTATTCAGGTTTTGCCGAAGTATTTGAAACGTCACACACAACACCCGCAGATATATCTATTACCTATAGCAAAAACGGATTTAGCGAAAATATATTCATAGGCAAAGTTCTGCCGGTGTCAATAAAGAACAAAGCCGGCAAAAACGGAGACACGGAACTATCATCCGGGCAGGATACCGAGATAAGGGATTTTATCTGCAGCAACGCTTTTCCCACTAATGAAAAACATAGCTCTCTGACAGTTAATAAGTATCTGCAAATGCTGGAAAGCATGGAAAAATGCAACTATATCACGACCGTAATACTTACAGATCCTGACGGCCCCAATGCAAATGAAACAGCAGAAGCAATAAAAGATAAGTTACATAAAAACGGCGGCGGTGGTATTACCGTAAGTTATGAAAAACCAAAAAATAAATATATCTTTGAATATTATTTTAAAGATACGGAAATACATTTTGAATTCAGCAGTATCAGAACTTTGTTGATGATTTTCTCAAAAACAAGAGTAAATGAAATAATAGTGGATGATATCACGTTATATCGCGATATACCTTCTCTGCTCAGATATTTGTCAAGGATAAGGGAAACAAGCGGAATACAGGTTAAGTTTTTTCAAAATAACTTCCTTCCCATATGTCCATCCTATAAACTTATTAATTCCCGGTTGGAATATTGCGGACTGCCGGAATATGAGGTGTGTGAAAAATGTACCGCAAAAAACAGAAATTATGGGCCGGTAAACATTTCCGAATGGCGCAAAACATGGCATAATTTTTTGCTTCACTGTGACGAAATTGCCGTTTCCTCACAAGCGGCAGCCAATCTATTGAATAAATATTATCCGGGTCTTGGAAATATACGTTTGATTGATTTTGAAAAATATTATCTCCCTAAAATTGAGAAAAAAATCAAAACAAATAAAACGATGAACATTGGAATTTTAATGGATTCCCAGGATAGATCCGCGCCAAAAACAGTCCGGCAAATGCTTGATTTTGCGGATGATAAAAATGCAGATTGCGGCATTATTATCTTTGGGGAACATTCCGAAAAAATTACTCATCCGCGCTTGAGATATGCCGGAAAATATACTGTAGAAATGCTGCCTAAGCTTATTTACAAATTTGATATAGATCTGTTTTTTATACCATCAATTTCTCCGCAGCCATCCAACAAAAAACTTGAACAAATAATGGCAATGAATTTTCCGTTGGCTGCATTTAATGTCGGAGCCGCTAAAGAATGCACTGACGGTTATGACAAAGCCCTGATTATCAACGCAGCAGACGGCAAAGCGGCAATGCAGGAAATTATCACCCGTTTTGCGGATACGGTTACATCCATGACGGTAAAAACCGCTCCCAAAATACTATTCATAACCGATCATACTGCGGCAACAACCCGTTACCGGGTCGAGCATTTTATGGAACAGCTTTCATTTCTGGGAACGGAATCCGACTGCGTATGCCTATTAGATTTGAGCAATGAGGATAATATTGACTTAGCTCCCTATGGAGTGGTTGTCGTATACAGGTCATGTTATACAGAGTTACTGGGAAAAACTATAGAAAATGCAAAAGAATTAAAATTGCCGGTATTTTTTGGCATCGATGATTTTATTTTCGATTTTAACGGCATAAAAAATGCCCTTTCGGTAAAAAACGGTTATAAGGAAGGGATAAAACCGCATTTGGATTCACTTCATAAGACGATGGGGCTATGTGACGCATATATTGTATCGACAAATGTTATCAAAAAAGAAATAAACAGTTTTTTTCCGGGAAAAGAAGTTTTTGTCAGCAGAAACGTCGCCAGTTCGGAAATGATGTCTTTCTCACTGCGGGCAAAAAACTCGGTTAAAAGGAATCCGGAAAAAGTTACCATCGGATACTACTGCGGTGCAATCACCCACCTTTGGGATCTTATGCTGATTGAAGATATTCTCATTCAGCTCATGGATGAATACCCGGCGCTTAATATTTCTCTTGCCGGACCGTTTGAAATCATAGAAAAATTTAAACGTTTTGGAGAGAGGGTTAATTATTACAGCTTTGTTGACTGGCGCAAACTTCCGGCAAGAATCGCTTCTTTCGACATTGTTGTGATGCCGGTTACGCAAACACCTTTCCACGAATCTATTTCAGAAAACAAATGGATGGAGTCGTCACTGGTGGGAGTGCCGGTCATTGCCCAGGCCACCGATGAACTTTCTTCCATCATCAAACACGGAGAAACCGGCTTTCTATGCAAAACCGACAGTCAGTGGTACAGGACACTGTCAATGCTTATAAAAGACCGTGAGCTGAGAACCGATATTGGTGAGAAGGCCCATGCTTATGTAATGAAAAATTATCTGACGTTAAATACGGGAAAGGAAGCGCTCTGTTTTCTAACGGATGCCCAAAAATAATTAATGCACCAGACTTCCTATAAAAATGCAGCTTATTTTGTATCGAAATATTTGCAGCAATACAAGGATAAAAATCTGAAGATACTTGATGTCGGAAGTCAGGATGTCAACGGAACATACAAGCCGCTTTTTTCAAACGAAAACTGGAGCTATTGCGGCTGCGACATGTGCGAAGGGAAAAATGTGAATATCGTCCTGAAAAACGTCTATCGGTGGAATGAAATTCCTGCAGAAAGCTATGACGTGGTTATTTCCGGCCAGGCTTTTGAACATATAGAATATATATGGAAAACAGTTCTGGAAGTAAGAAGGGTTCTTAAAGAAGGCGGAATCTTTTGCATGATCGCCCCTGCCGCCTGCCATGAGCACAGGTATCCGCTTGATTGCTGGCGCATATTTTCCGACGGTGCGGCGGCAATTGCCAAATATGCAATGCTTGAGGTGCTGGAAGTTTATACAAAGTGGGACGAAGCAAGCCCTGATGGAAATATCATTGATACGGTACTCGTTTGCAAAAAAAATAAACTGACCCTGAGACAGGAAGCCGGCATGGCAGTAAGAATGTTTGCCGAGCGCTTTGTGCAGTAAGCAGCAAGGAATAAAAAATTGTTCATAACCTTTTTTAACGCTCTAAAAACGGCCTTCAAAAATGAGGCTTTCAAAAAACTATTCATCTTTGCCGTTATTTTTGTTTTCATCGGCACTTTTTTCTATGCGGAATTGGAAAAATGGACCCTGCTCGATTCGCTTTACTTTTGTGTAATTACGCTCGCAACTATCGGTTACGGTGATATACATCCGGTAACCGCCGGGGGAAAAATATTCACCATTTTCTTTGTTCTCATCGGAATCGGACTCTTATCCGGAGTCATTGGCGGACTTTATGCAGGCCTGCGGCAGGATCTTCAACAAAAAATGCAGCAAATAGAATGCAGTGCAGAGACAAGACCGCGTTTGTTCAGGCATCGGAGAAGGATTAAAATCACAAAATAGCTTTCGGCATACAATTGCGCGCACAGGCTAAGGCAAATTAAATGCCGATTTTTTTACTGCTATTAAAGAATTCTTTGCTTATAGCACCTTCAAAAATCTAATGATTCAATTCTTCCCGCAGACTGCTTTTTTTTGCCTGATTTCTTGCGAAGACGCTCCTTAACCAACCTTAAATCTCAGCAAATTCAAGAGGCAAAATGCGAACTAACTCTTCAGCACTTATCATACCGGCAAAGTTGTCTCTTCAACATCAAAACCACCTTCAAGCAAAAACAGCCGCAGCAGTTTGTCCATTTGTATGTTTACCTTCGGAGGCGATATGGCCGTTCCTTGCCGTGCCTCAAAGTATAAGCGGGCTTTTTCCTTGTCAACAGTGTCCATTAACTTATCAAAACGGCCGTATTCGTTGATGTTTGCCTCGGACAGTTTGAGATTCATCATATCCCTTAAAAGCGTTTCATTTATGCCGAAAAGACAAGCCATCCGGTGAACCTGGCCGGCTTTGGCCCTGGTCTGATATTCGGTAATATAGTCACGCAGCGTCTTCCCCTCTTCTACAGTCACATCGCCCCTCTGAATATCGTGGAGAAAAATATTCGCATACTTCTGTTCATCCTGGGTCAGAGCGGCAAATGTCCTGTGCAGATCGTCCAGGGCCTGTCCGATAAGTTCCTTCGAGGTTTCCGGGATATTGACCAGTTTCAGATACTTCTCAAAACGGGAGTTCATGTAATCGGCATCTATTTTGCCGGTGTCGATCTCGGTCAGATAGCCGGCAATCTCAAAAGGAACGGCATCACTTCCGCCATCGCCCTTGTCCCCGGAAAAAAGCTCTTTATAACGAAGCGCCAGGTTCAGATAGGTGTTTTCATCAAACGTCATTGCAACGGCGGTTTTCTTATGCCCGGTCCCAAGCGGAAATTCATATACCGGCTTTTTCCATTGAAAGCCCTGTATCTTGGCGGCTTCCAGATATTCATTCAGCGACTTAAAAAGAACGGCAAATTTACCGCGGGATGATTTATCGTCAGGGTTCTTCTCAAAGTTGGGAATTCCGGCATCCTTAAAAACTTTGCTGATGTCAGTGAATATCCCGTTAAGCGTGTTAAGGTTTTCTTCAAGCTTTTGCACAAACAGGCCGACAGGTTTGTCGCCGGAGTAAAGCTTGACGGCTTCGCCGATGTTCCTTTCCATCGTGTGCGGGCGGCGGTAATAACGAATCGTGCCGAAAGGCTTCTCCGGGCCGAACAGGCGGTTCGTGCGGGAAAAAGCCTGAATAATGTTTTCGTATTTGAGCGTCTTGTCCAGATATAACGAGTTAACCCATTTGGAATCAAAACCCGTAAGCATCTGATCGACGACGATCAGCAGGTCAATCTGCTTCTCCGGCTCGCGCTCAATCATCTTATAGGACTCCTTGTGCGCCAGACGCTCGGCAATGTCTTTCTTAAACCTTGCATGGGCCGGCACAGTGAAATTCTGTCCGTAGCGGGCGTTGTAGTCGGTGATGATTTCTGAAAGAGCACCCTCTTTATATATTCCCCCGCCCATATTGTCGATGTTCGGATCAAACAAAGCCGTGATTTTCAGCTCCGGCCTCTTTCTTTTGATAAGGCGGTAATAAGTAATAGCCTCCGGGATACTGCCGGTTGCAAGCAGAGCATGAAATTTTCCCGCATGACTTAATGTCAGCCAGTTATCCAGAATGTCCTTAACCACCATTTCCCGGTGTCCGTCACACTCATACTGGGCGGGGGGAAGATAATCCTCAATACCTTTGCTGTAATTACCGTTCGCATCATAACTGCCCGCCATTTTTATTTTGGAACTGTCCATGAACTTGTAGTAGACTGCATTTTTCGCCGGATATGCGATTGCCTCCGCTTCGTCTGCCGCTTTGGCCATATACAGGGCTACAGCTTTGCGTACATCCTTGTCTTTATAAGTCAGCACCTTGTAAGGGTCAAAACCGAGCACATTTTTGTCCCTGATTCCATCGGCAATGCTGTAGCGGTGCAACTCATCGCCGAACACCGTTGTTGTTGTGTTCATTTTCTTGCGGTTTTCCTCGTGAATGGGGGTTCCGGTAAAACCAAAAAAGATTGCCGCGGAAAAAGTTTGCTTAATGGTTATCAGCATATCGCCAAAGGTGGAGCGGTGCGCCTCGTCAACGATAAAAACAATGCGCTTATCGGCCATTTTCCTGATGTCATCGGCATTCATTCCGCCTTCTTCCTTGACATTGCTCATCTTCTGAATGGAAGTAACAATCAGCGTATTGGCGGGATCGCCGCTTTTCAATTTGTCAATCAGAACGTCAGTATTCCCGGTAGCCTGAACGTCATCACTATTTTCGGCAAAACCGCGGTATTCTTTTAATGACTGCGTACCAAGCTCGATTCTGTCCATTAGGAATATGACCTTATCGGCATCCTTCGAATTGGCAATAAGCTGCGCCGACTTGAAACTGGTCATCGTTTTGCCGGATCCTGTCGTGTGCCAGATATAACCGCCGAGCAAGTTGTCACCCTGCCACCTTGTATTGGCAACGCGGTCGGAAATTGCACTGGCGGCATAGTATTGATAGCTGCGCATGACTTTAAGGACACCGTCCGTACTGTCCGGAACGGTGTAAAACCCGATAAGCTGATGAGCCATCGGAATAGAAAGCAATGAGGCGGCAATGGCCTTCCAGTCATTGATCGGCTCATTGTCAAAGTCAGCCCAATGAAAATAAAAATCCGGGTTAAACTTTCCGTCAATCCCCGGATTGGCAAAGTAAAGCGTTTCATCCGGTTCCATTGCCGCAAAGACCTGAATAAGCGAGAATATCCCGGTGAAAAGCCCTTCTTTGGCATACTTTTCAATCTGGTTTGCCGCCTGGCTGACGGAAATCCCGCTGCGTTTTAGCTCAATATGAATAACCGGCATACCGTTAATCAACAGCATCAAATCCCCCCGGCGATCGCTTAAAAGCTTCGATTTACTTGCAAAGCGAGGTTGCCGGACAATCTGATATCTGCTCTGCCCTGCCGCAATCTCCAAACGGTCATAAATTTTCAGGCTCACCTCTTTGCCGAAATGAACGATATCACGGGGATTGTCACGGGTAATTGACACCGTCTTGCCGTTAATGAATCCGTTCAGTTTGAGCGGCGTGCGCAAAGTGGTAATTTGCTCAATTATCTGCTGCATTTCGCCGGATGTCAGCGGCTGGTTATTAAGGCGGTCAATGTCGCGGTTGTTGTCAAACAAAATGCCCGCCCAGTTATCGATCAGGTCCTGCTCGGTCGGATTCTGCAAAACCTGATGTTCCCATCCTTTATCAAAAAGAATGCTGATAAGAGCGTTTTCAAACTCGGATTCTATGTTGAACGCCATATTTTTGTAATCCTCCTAAACGAACATCTTTCCAAGCAGGGATTTTTTTATGTTTTGCAGCTTTATAAGCTCACGCTGATGAAGGGTGATAAGGCGGTCGAGGCTCTTGAACATAGTTCCGATTTTTTGCTGTTCGGCTTTGTCACAAGGCAATTGTATTTCGATTTCAGCCAAGTCATTTGCGTTGATAGCAGGATAGCTAGTACCTGTACAACGGTCTAAAACTGTCTTTACAAACCGTTCCTCTTGAATACTGCTCATAAGAAAATAACTATCAACGCGAGGTCTCATTTGAGCGTAGCCAGTCGAAAAAACGTAGTCATCACAGGGCAAATTAAAGAGGTAGTTATTCTTTTGATACGGTCTGACTGTCTGATAAAACACGTCACCACGTTTTGCAAGGCGTTGCGCTCTGGATGGCGCAGATTCTCGCATCTCTGTCCGATGTCCTATCAAGCCTGTGCCGGCAACGGATTCCAAATCAACGTATTCAAATACATCTGGCAAGACTGCCTTTGGGTTAAACTCTACAACGTCCCCCAACTTCCGCTGCTGCCAAGCGTCAGTAAATCCGGCAAAGCGAATTTCCGGTCTGTCCGCTCCATCTTTGGGAAACATTTTTTCGAACATGGCTTTTTTGATGTTGACTATCTTATCATACTCACGCTGATGAAGGGTGATAATGCGGTCGAGGGCGGCGAAAAACGCGCCAATTTGTTGCTGTTCCTGAATCATTGGTACAGACAGCACAAATTTTTCAAACTCCGTTTTGTTAATAATCGCTGTTGCCGTTTGCCCTGCCAACCCTGCAAATCGACTAATGTTTTGTTCCATTGCAGACAGGATAAAGTAAGCATCGTTTCCCTCTGGGATGATTGCGTTAATCTGCTGGTTAAATGCCACGGGCACAGTATTTACGGCGTTTTTGCCGATAGACGCAATGCTTGTAATAAGCACAGAATAAGCGGAAACTATCCTTGCCTTTTCCCAACCAATAGTGGTCAGATGCCGTTCTGAATCGGACATGAGAAGTGTGTTAATATCGGTCGGCGTTATCCATACATACCCATCTTTTCCCGCCGACCAATTTTCTTTTTCGGCGGTCGGCGGGGTATTGCCTGTAAGCACTCTACCCAAATCCCCCAACTTCCGCTGTTCCCAGGCATCAGTAAATTCTGCAAAGCGAATATCAGGTTTTGTCTTCATTTCCGTCATATCATTCACCCCGCAGCAGAGCCTGAAACTCGCCGAGCCCTTTCATATCGTATTCACTGCCGGTAAGTCCGTCAATCAAGTCGGAAAGAGAAGACTTCGTTTCCGCGATTTGCTGCGCCAATTCGGCGTATGTGACGGCATACTTATCTGCCAAAGCGCGAATGCGGGAAACAAAGTCTGTGATAATGACACCGGGAATGGTGCAGATCGCAGTCATCAGCGGCTTTATCCATTTATCCTCAAGCAGCTCTATCACCTGATCATTCGTCAGGTTTTCGATCGTCTCTTTGGTGCGCAGATGCAATTCCGTGGAATCTTTCTTGAGCTGCGACTTCAGTTCTTTTTCCTCATCAATTAGCTGTTGAACGGCAACCAGTTTTCTTTCAAAGGCATCTTCATCATAGTCTGCAACGATTGACATGGCCTTGACAAGCGAGCCAAACATTTCTTTAATCTGCTTGCCGACTGCTGCGGCAGCGAAAGCGTCTTTCGCCTCATTCAGGACATCGCTGTCCTTTTCTTCCTCGGTCAGCGAATCAATAATTTCCTCGTAAGAAGACTGGATCTCCGCCAGCCGTTCTTCTTTTTGCTTAACCGTCAAAGCTTCCTCTTTCAGGATGGTGGACTGCACCAATGCGAACGGAATCACATGACCTGCATAGCCGTCCTGCACCTCCTGATCTTTTCCGTCCTTTTTCTTCAGAACCATATTCGGATTGACCCTTCTGGCCGCGCCCAATCCTTCCGTTTGCAAAATTTCCAGATCAACGGCAATCTTTGCCCACTCATCGTCAAGGACCTGAAACACGCTATACTTATCAACGAGGGTTATCTTTTCAAGACGGGTAAAAATTGCTCCGGCAAGAACGGATTCTTCCATGCCGATGTTCAGCTCCATCATCTTTTCAATTAACTCGCCTTTCAGCAGCTCCTCAAAATCGCCGAACGCTTGCTCATATTTCTTTTTGAAACCGATAACACCTTGGGTCTCTTTAATAGCCTTTTCAATATCGTCCACAGCCAAGCCGCAGTACGGCGTTTCACTCTCTGTGAATAAAATGGCTTTCAGTCCTGTAAATGTGTCCCAATATTGCTCAAATAAGGCAATTTCGGATTTTGGTATACCGCCGAACATGGAGGCGTAAATATCCCACGTTTCTGCCGCATCGGAGGAATCCACATAACGGGGAATGTTCAGATTATACTCATTCCGGCGGATTTCTTCCTGACTGACTACACGGGAATACCTGTCAATGCTCCGCCAGCCGATAACGGTATCGGCGATTTTTTTAATGTCCGAGGCCCGCAGAACGTTGTTTTTACCGACTTTGCTGAAGCCCTTTGAAGCGTCAATTATCAGCACATCGCTGGTGGCGCGTTTCTTTTTTAACACGACAATGATTGTAGGAATGCCGGTGCCAAAGAAAATGTTGGCGGGCAAACCGATGACGGTATCGATATGGTTCTACTCGATGAGGTTCTTTCTGATTGTACCTTCTTCACCGCCGCGGAACAAAACGCCATGCGGCAGGACAATGGTCATAATGCCGTCCGGTTTCAAATGATACAGGTCATGCAGCAAAAACGCAAAGTCCGCTTTTGTTTTCGGCGCCAGTCCGAAGCGCGAGTAACGCGGGTCTGAATCCTTGTGTGCCGGATCCCAGGCCTGTGAGTATGGAGGATTGGAGACGACCGCATCCACATAAAGAGGGTTGTAGGTGCCTATAGGATCGTTGTCCTCAAAGAAAGGCCAGTCTTCCTCCAGCGTGTCGCCGTTGCGCGTGACAATGTTGTCCGGCAGAATGCCGCGCATCACCAGATTCATACGCGTGAGGTTATATGTATTCTCCTTAATCTCCTGTGCGTAATATTTGATATTGTCCTCGTTGCTGATGTGTTTGGCAACGGAACGGCCGATGTTGATCAGCAACGAGCCTGAACCGCTTGTCGGGTCATAAATCTTGGTTTCCCGCCTGTCCTTAACGTGCTCCGCCACAATTTCCGACATAAGCAGAGAAACTTCGTGAGGCGTATAGAACTCACCGGCCTTTTTGCCGGCGTTGGCCGCGAACATACTGATCAGATATTCATAAATGAATCCCAGAACATCGTAATCCTGTCTGCCGTCCATAGGGATGACCTTGATCAGTTGAATCAGATCGCTAATCGCCTTTGTCTGTGTGCCGGAGCTGTCTCCGAGCTTGGAGAGACCTGTTTGCAGGGTGTCGAGTATCCTGTCGAAGACTTTTCTGTGTGTATTGCTGATCAGGCGGCTGAAAGCTGAAAGCGCGTCACGGACATCCGACACGTCAAAGTCCTTGCCTTTTTCAATCCATGTTGAAAAAAGATTTTTATAGGCGATGAAGTAGCCGATGCCGTTCTGTATGAACTTTACGGTGTCCGCATCATTTTCCGTCAATGCTTTGATATCTTCGGCAGTGAAGTCTTTCTCATAGAGGAATTTCACTTCGGTATCCGAGAGATACTTGTAAAATATAAATCCGAGAATATAGTCCTTATACTCGTTCGCCTCAATTTTAGAACGCATTTTGTTTGCCGATTCCCAGATTTTCGCTGCCAGTTGTTGCTTGTTCATAAGCCTCCCAAGATTGCTTTCAATTATCTGAAATAACTAAACCCCAAAAAGAATACTTATTTCAGATTTAATCACGTGGATTACCGCCTGCACGGGAATGACATCGGTTTTTACATTACCATAATGCGGATAAACCGCATAAATATAAAGACAGGGAGCAAGCTCCCTGTATGACAACGTCAGTCCGTCAATTATAATTGCACATCAAATTCAATACCTTAAAAAATTAAAATCAATTCAAACAGTCGGAGATACTAAGGCAAAGGCAATTTCGACGAGCGAGGCGTAGTATTTCCTACATCGAGCGAGAGAAATTTCCTGCGACAACGCAGATTCGCCTGTTTCAATTGATTTTCAAAGGTTGTTTATACCAGGAAGTCCTAACCGGTGACATCACGCTGTTCTTTAATTTTTCCTCATAACTGTCCGCAGCCAGTAATATTAGGCGGTCCATCAGCTCTTCCGAAGGAATGCCGGTGGCCTCCCAAAGCATCGGATACATACTTATGGATGTAAACCCGGGAAGCGTATTGATCTCGTTAATATAAACATCTTCAGTAGCCCTGTCCATAATGAAATCCACTCTGGCAAGTCCTTCGCATCCCATCGTTATATACGCTTCTTTGGCCTTGGCCCTTATTTCTTCCTGGACTTTTTCGGAAAGCTCGGCAGGGATAATCGTATCGCTCTTGCCGGATTCATACTTGGCCTCATAATCATAAAACTCATTTGAAGGCACAATTTCCCCGGGAATGGAGGCTATCGGTTCACTGTTGCCCAAAACGGCCACTTCAATTTCTCTTGGATTGGCAACAGCTCTTTCCACCTGTATTCTGAAATCATACTTAGCCGCTTTTTCTACGGCTTCTATAAGCTCCGCTGTATTGCGGGCTTTGGAAATACCGACGCTGGAACCTGTGTTGGCCGGTTTTATAAAAAGCGGATACCCTAATTTTTCACAGTCGGAAATAATGGATTCTTTTGATTTATTCCATTTGTTACGGTTAAAATATACATCTTCAACGACTTTCAGGCCGGCTGAAGCAAAAAGCCGTTTCATAACTATTTTATCCATACAACAGGCCGATGACGTGACCTTGCAACCTACATAGGGAATCCCGGAAAGTTCGAACAGTCCCTGTATGACTCCGTCTTCTCCGTAAGTCCCATGTAAAACGGGAAAAATGACGTCAATATTAATTATTTTATCGAAAATATATTCGCCTGAAGTGTTTTGCTTAAGGCAAACCAATCCTTTAATATCGGGATCTGTAGACAAAAATGCCCGTTCGCCGGCATTGCCGTTTCCGCCTGAACGCAAAATTTCCAGCGGGTCTCCGGACACGAGCCAGCGGCCTTCCCTGGTTATGCCTACCGGCAATACATTGTATCCCCTGTTTTTCAATAAAGAGATAATCGAAGAGGCGGATACGATTGAAACCTCGTGTTCTCCGGAAATGCCTCCGAATATTACTGCTACAGTTTTGTTGGTTATGTTGGCATATTTTTCAGTGTTCATGTTGTTATTTCGTTTTCTCCAGTGCTTTTACAGCTCTTTGAATCTGTGCGTCTTCTTTATCGTCGTTAAAAATTTTATAAAGATTTTGCTTAAGTTCCACATCAGGTTTTAAGGTATGGTTACAGGTAACGGAAACACCGTTTACGAGTTCATAAAAAGAATTGTTGATACTGTAGAGATACCCGTTCGGAAGGGTGTGAATATTTTTTACATGGTTATCGAAAGTGGCCTCAGCTCCGACGATGACAGCTCTTTTCAAGGAACGCAGAACTTCCGCGGCAACAATTCCCGTAGAGTTTGTACTTTCATTGACAATAACGACAAGCGGCAGTTCCGTAAAATAGTTTCCGGAAGCAATATGCTCCATTTTCTCAGTTCTGTTTTCTTTTTTAATGTTATGAGTGAACATAAGGGTTCCTTTTTTAATAAAGGCCTCCGTCAACTCCGGAAGATATTGAAGATCTCCGGTACTGTATCTCAAGTCAAGAATCAGTTTGCGGGCATTTTTATGTTTGCCGATAAGTTCGGCAATGTCCTGAGAAAAGTTCGTTCCGATTCGTCCTGATTCTATGTACAGAATATTGTCTTCAAGCATTTTCCCGCTAAGGCACTTCCTGCCCGGAGCAAGCCATTTCCTTTCAAGACAGAGCGTTTTGCGCATTGTCTGTGAATTGGGAATATAAGTTATATTTACTTTTGAACCGATAGGACCGCGGATCATATCAACAGCTTCCCTATAGGAAAGTTTGCTTACGGGAACGGCATTAATTCTTATGATTCTGTCCCCCACTTTGAGCCCCTTTTTGAAGGCATCCATTTCGGGAACAACATCTTTTACTACCAAATAAAAATCACGGTTTCTAAGCTCATCAAGCGAAATGCCAATTCCACCGGAATCATAATCACCCACTGCCATCGGCACATAAAATGACTCCTGAGGCCCCATAGACGTGCCGCCGTCTTTCAATGAAGAAAGCATCTCGGCAAGAGCTTTCGATAAAACAACCGATATTGCCGCATCACAAAGCTGCGCTTTTTTCATTGAGCCGTTTATTGTGTTTAAGTCCGTTTCAGTATTGCCGGTAAGCTCTATTGCCGATGTGTAAGAGGCAAGTCCCATTTCTTCCATCTGTGAATTTACCGAGGCAAAAATAGCTTTGACCAGCGCAGGCTCTTCGAGCTGTTTATAAAACTCACCTGAACAATTGCGGACCACTCCCAAAGCGTCCTTTACGGTCAAATTTTCAGCTGTTGCCGCTATCGGCAAAATAAGAAAAAAAGCCAAAAGACAGGCTAAATTAGCCAGACGGAACCTACACATTATAAAAACCCTCCAAAATATATTATATTTTTATTTATTTTACTTCTTCTAGCAAATGAGTCAGATATTCCTCCATAAAGGCTTTTCTTTTCAAAGAAATTTTTATAGCTTCCGGTGTTACCATTGTCTCCGGCAGCTTAAAAATCTTTTGCTTAAAATGATCTATTGTATAAAGGGAATCATTCGGAGTCCGGTTCTCCGCCAAAGGATCAGACCCGTTATACAATTCGTTATTGCCGCCCATTGAAAATATTCTGGCAATTCCGATCGCTCCCAAGGCGTCCATTCTGTCGGCATCCTGAAGAATTGCAGACAAAAGTGTCGACGGTTTCTTTCCTGATGAATACGAGTGCTCGGAAACAGCTTTACTTATTTCCGCAGCTTCCTGCGGGGTAAAACCGAAATCACTCAAATTCTCATCGCACCATTTTGCGGATTTTAGAGCGTGATTTTCGGGACCCGGCAAAAACCGTCCGATATCGTGAAAATAACAGGCTGCCATCAGCATTTTTAAATCAATTTCCGGGTAGCTTTGGGTAATGAGCCTGGCATTTTTCCAAACCCTCAGCGTATGCGAAAGCCCATGACATGGTTCCACAAGGTTAATATATTTTTTTATCGTCGCAAGCATTAAATTTTCCAGTTCAGTCATTTTATCAATCTTCCTTTAGTGAATTTTTAGTCGGTCACCTTATGTGACCGTCAGCATATTCATTACCAGCAAGCACATTATTTCTTTTTCTTCAGGGCGGGAAAGCGCAATCATCAGCGTTATCGCCGCAAGAGCATTATTGGAAATAAACATTTCCCCGCTCTCTTTTTTCAGCGCACTGGTCATATCAAGAAAATAAACAAAAATAGCGGCGGCAATACGTTTGTTTCCATCAATAAAAGCGTGATTTTTAACTGCCATATAAAGAAGATTGGCTGCTTTTTCCTGTATACTTGGATATAGCTCTTTTCCGCCAAATGTCTGATATATAGCTCCCAAAGCACTTTTAAACGACTCGTCCTTTTCCCTGCCGAAAAGCTCACTTTCATTGCCAAAGCTCATTAAGTCTATAAGCTGCCGTGATTCTTCATATGTAAGCTTCCAGTCGGTTTCAGTTCCCTTGGGTTTAGTCAGAGATTGGTGATCATAATCATCCAAAAGCTGTAATCCGTCCGTAAATTGTGTTATTACGGCGGAAATTCCTGCAACTTCCGGCAGTTCACTGCGGGAGATTATTTCAATGACTTTATTTAGCTGTGTAAGACGGTTTTTATTTATTGTATATCCTTGCAAAAGATGCTGTTTTAAAACATTAGTTGCCCAACGGCGAAAATAAATGCCTTCCGGAGATTTTACCCTATAACCCACCGAAAGAATCATATCAAGATTATAATGTTCAACCTGGTAAATTTTACCATCCGCGGCAGTTGTCGCAAATTTTGCGACAACTGAAAAATCAACCAATTCCTCTTGCAAAGCATTCTTAATATGTTTACCTATGGTTTTTACGTCTCTTGCGAATAGAGACGCCATTTGTTGACGGTTCAGCCATACTGTCTCGGAGTCTGCACGGACTTCAACGGATGCTGACGTAGCCGAAGATTTATAAATAATAACCTCACCTTTTGGCGGCAAGCTCCCATAATCAACTCCAACAGGCGTCATAGAGGCATCCCCCTTTCGTCAAATCAACAAATAAACACATGTTCATTATGATATATTACAACACGGCATATAACTTTGTAAAATATCCGGCTATAAATTTAAATAGAACTTTCAGCTAAGCAGCATTATAATATAAAGGATTTTGCCGTTGTTGGGAGAAAATTAAGAATCCAATATGGGCAAAACATTTACAGTATCACAGATCAATAAATATACGAGAAACCTGCTGAAGGAAGATCTCATTCTCAGATCGGAAATAAACGTCTCCGGCGAAATATCCGATCTGACGATTCACAGATCCGGACACGGGTATTTTACGCTGAAAGAAGGCGGCTGTCAGCTAAGGGCTGCTTTTTTTGCCCGGCAAAGGGAAAAAAGCAGCGTTGTGCTCAAAGACGGCATGCAGGTCAATGCTTCCGGAAAAATAGAGCTTTATGAGGTCGGCGGGCAATACCAGTTGATCGTTTCATCCGTTAAAGAATCGGGACTCGGCGTATTGTATGAACGTTTTCTGAAGCTGAAGGAAAATCTGGAAAAAGAAGGGCTTTTTGATGCGGAAAACAAGCAGCCTATTCCTTTCTATCCGTCAACGATAGGAGTTATAACTTCGGAGACAGGGGCGGTAATCAGGGATATTGTCAGCACCTGCCGCAGCCGCTGCAAAAATGTAAACATTATTCTGCTCGGAGCGGTCGTTCAGGGCGAAGCGGCGCCGGAATCAATTATCAGCGCCTTAAAAAAAGCTGAGGAAATAAATGAAATAGAGACCGTAATTCTGGCCAGAGGCGGCGGTTCTTTTGAAGATCTCAACTGTTTTAACGACGAATCCCTCGCCAGAGCTATTTTTGCCTTTAAAAAACCGGTTATCTCGGCTGTCGGACACGAAACCGACTATACAATTGCCGACTATGTTGCCGACGTCAGGGCGGCGACTCCAACTGCCGCCGCAGTAATCGCCGTTCCGGATATAAAAGAGCTTGAAAGGGAGTTGAGTGAAAAGAAGTACAAACTGGAAACATTGCTGCAAACAAAACTCGGCACCTGCAGGCTGTATCTAAAGTCACTGCTTGGCAGGCTGAAAGATTTTCATCCCGAGCGTTTTCTGCAAATGAGGCAGCAGCAGCTTGACCGTCTTTACGAACAAATGACGCAAAGAATAGAAAAATCACTGCAGATAAAAAAGGAAACACTGTCAATATTAAAAACCAAACTTAAAGAAAGAAACCCTTCGCTGCCTCTGGAGAAAGGCTATGCCTGGATTTATGATTCTTCCAGCAAAAAAGTCATCAACAGTATTGCCGGATTGAAAAAAGGCGGAAAAATAGGTTTATCATTGAAAGGCGGAAAAGCCGAAGCGGTAATAGAAAATATAACAGCCGGTTAACACATCTATGCAGAGCTGCATTGCGCGACCGCGTCAGCAAACCGGACACAAAGGAGAGACTAAGATTGACTAAAGATAATCAGGACAGCTTACCGTATCAGGAAATGCTCGCGATACTTGAAAATAAAATAAATTCACTGGCGAAAAATGATCTTACGCTTGAGGAATCTCTTAAGATATATGAAGAAGCAACGGAAATCTTTGTTAGATGCGACAAAAGGCTTAAAGAAGCCGAAGCCAAACTTACCAGAATAAAGGAAGACGCCGACGGACGGCTTTTAAAAGAACCATTTTCATTGGAAGCGGAAGAGTAATATATTATGGTCGACGATTTTTTAAAACATTTACAGAAAACTGCAGAAGAAATGGAAACATTTCTAAAAGAATATTTCACCGGCAAGTCCATGCTGGACGAGATGTTCGCATACGCTTCGCTTGACGGCGGCAAACGGTTTCGTCCGGCACTGACGCTGATTTTTGCCCAGAACCTGTCCGGCAGGGATTATGAAAACGCACTGAAAGCGGCGGCGGCCGTAGAGATTGTTCATGCTTTTTCACTTGTACACGATGATATGCCCTGTATGGACAATGACGATTTCAGGAGAGGCAAACCGTCCTGCCATAAACAATTTGGAGAGGCGGCAGCTTTACTGGCCGGTGACGGGATGATTATAACGGCGTTCTCATTACTGGCGTCAATCGACTCTCCGGAACTGGTTGCCAAACTGACGGCGGAACTTGCAAACGGCGCCCTGAAGATGGTTGAAGGCCAATATCAGGAACTGCGGACAGCAAAGCCGACGATTGATTCCCTGTTTGATATACATAAACTGAAAACAGGGGCTCTAATAAAGACGTCACTGCGTATGGGAGCAATTATCGCCGGGAAAGATCAAGACGAATACGATATGAAAATAATCACCCAATACGGTGAGTATCTCGGTCTTTTATTCCAGCTTACCGATGATGTCCTCGATATGGACTCAAATGAAGAGTGTAACCTGGCGACTCTCATCGGCAAGACAGCCAGTATGAAAATAATTTCCGACATCGCCGGCAATGCTTTAGATATCGCTTCGGACATAACCGGAGAACAAACTCTAATGGAGCAGGCTGTTCATTACCTGCATAAAAGGATTGATTAAATATGGGACGATTTCTTGATGTAATAAGATCATCGGGAGACATAAAAAATCTTGGGATTCAGGAGCTATCCGAACTGGCCGCGGAAATCCGCAGCGAGATTATCAGCGTTGTTGCCAATAACGGCGGACACCTGGCTTCCAATTTAGGGGTGGTAGAGCTTACTCTGGCACTGCACAGCGTTTTTCAACCGCCAAGGGACAAAATTATCTGGGATGTCGGCCATCAGTGCTATACCCATAAAATAATAACCGGCCGCAAATCCGTTTTCCATACGATCAGGACACAGGGCGGCCTCAGCGGTTTTTCCAATCCGGCGGAAAGCGAATGCGATCCTTTCGGCACAGGGCATGCCAGTACTTCCATTTCAGCTGCTCTCGGAATCGCAGCGGCCAGAGATTTGAAAAAAGAAAAATTTAATATAGTTTCCATTATCGGAGACGGTGCACTGACCGGAGGAATGGCCTTTGAGGCCCTTAACAATGCCTCATCGGTAACCGACAATATGATTGTCGTCCTGAACGACAACGAAATGTCGATCAATAAAAATGTCGGGGCCTTTGCCTCTTATTTATCCAATATACGCCTAAACCCCGGATTCATAAAAATAAGGAAAGATCTGCGGACGCTTGTTAAAAGTATCCCGGCAATCGGCAAAAAAATGCTGAGTGCGGCGGAAAGGCTTGAAGATCAGATTACTTACTTTTTTGTCCCCAATGTTTTCTTTGAATCGCTTGGTTTTTCGTATCTGGGTCCGTTTGACGGCCACAACATAGAACAGCTGATAGCGACTCTTGAAAAAGCCAAACATATGGAAGGCAACAAGCTTATCCACATTGTTACGCAAAAAGGCCGCGGATATTCGTTCGCGGAAAAAAATTCCTCAAAATTCCACGGCATAGCGCCTTTTCATGTGGAGTCGGGACAGTCAAGAGAGCAAAACACATCAAAAATACCTACTTACACTGAAGTATTCGGCCAGGCCCTGATACGGCTCGCCGAGCAGGATAAAAGAATTACGGCAATAACCGCGGCAATGACCGAAGGAACGGGACTCAAGGATTTTGCCAAAAAATTTCCCGACAGGTTTTTTGATGTGGGAATTGCCGAAGAACATGCCGTGACATTTGCCGCGGCAATGGCTTCCCAGGGATTAAGACCGGTTGTGGCCCTTTACTCCACATTTTTGCAAAGAGGATTTGATCAGCTTATACACGATGTCTGTATCCAGAAACTGCCGGTTACTTTTGCAATCGACAGAGCCGGTGTTGTCGGAGAAGACGGGGCCACACACAACGGCGTCTTTGATTTGTCTTACCTGAGAATGATTCCCAATCTTGCAGTTATGGCTCCCGGCGACGAACAGGAACTTCAGGCAATGTTGAAAACGGCCGTTGATTACGGGGGACCTGTCGCCATACGCTATCCAAGACGCTCTTCTGTAGGACTTCCTGTTGCCGAAAGCCTTCCGGAAATAGAAGTAGGTAAAGCCGAAGTTTTATGTGAAGGAAAAGATCTGGCAATTCTGGCAATAGGAAGTATGGTTTTCCCGGCAATGCTGGCCGCGGAAAAACTTATGTCCAACGGAATATCGGCTACGGTGGTAAATATGAGGTCCGTAAAACCGCTTGACGGAGAGATGATTTTGCATATCGTCAAAAAAACGCGGCGAATCTTCACAGTGGAGGAAAATGTCGTTTCCGGCGGTTTCGGCAGTTCGGTAGCGGAGTTTCTCCAGCAAAACAACATACCGGTTCATATAACAATAATCGGGCTTCCCGACGAGTTTTTGCCGCATGCCCCGCAGGAAATGATTCTGGAAAAATATGGACTGACGCCGGAAGGGATTGTAAAAGCAGTGCTTGGTTCTGCAAATTAACGGAACGAAATATGGCAAACAATAAACAGAGACTTGACGTGGCAATGACGGAAAAATCAATTGCGGACAGCAGGCAGTTGGCCCAAAGTTTTATTATCCGGGGACTTGTGAAAGTAAACGGAGTGGTAAGGAATAAACCGGGATATTCCGTTGGCGGAAACGACATCATAGAACTCTCAAAGCCGGAAAAAATATATGTAAGCAGAGGCGGTATAAAACTCGAGCATGCCCTGAAAGAATTTGATATTCTGCCGGAAGGATATACGGTCATAGATGCGGGCGCATCAACCGGAGGTTTTACCGATTGTGTGCTCAAAAAAGGGGCTGCCAGGGTTTATGCCGTGGATGTCGGCAAAGGACAGCTTGACTACAGTTTAAGGACAAATCCGTCCGTTGTTGTTATTGAAGGGTACAATATACGCTATCTCAAAGAAGATGATATTCCCGAAAAAGCGGATCTGATTACCGCCGACGTATCCTTTATCTCTCTGGAAAAAATATTGCCGGCTTTGTCACCAGCCCTTAGTGATTCGGGGGCATTGATCGCGCTTATAAAACCGCAGTTTGAAGCCGGTAAAGGCAGGACGGTAAAAGGAGTTGTAAAAGACAGAGCCGTACACATTGAAGTAATGAAACAGGCATTGTCCTACGGAAACACATGCGGACTTTATCCGCAGAGGACGACCTATTCACCGATTAAAGGCCCGTCAGGCAATATAGAATTTTTTATTATTTATACAAAACAGGATAACGGTGCCGTATGCGACCCGGAAAAAACGGTCGATGAGGCATGGACATTTTTTGCAAAGGAACAGCCGTGAACGATATAGCCCTATTTATTTCTCCATCAAAAAAATCCGCTGCCGCCGCCGTAAAAGTAGCGTCCATCCTGAGACAAAAAGGATGCAGCGTTTATGTTCCCGATGAAACAACGGCATTGCCGGACGAAACAACGGAGCGCATTACCTGCGAAGAGCTTAAAAATAAATGCGGTATGATCATCAGTCTCGGAGGAGACGGCACATTTTTGAAGGCAGCTTCGGCCGCAATCGGCTGCGATACATTGCTTTTCGGATTTAACCTCGGAACATTGGGGTTTCTTGCGGAAGCGCCAATTGAAAATTGTGAAGCAATAATAGAAAAAATAATCAATGAAGAGTATGAAGTGAAGGAAAAAATGGCCCTTGAGTGCGTAATAAAAAAAGGCGGTGAAACCGTTTTTAGAGGAAACGCCCTTAATGAAATTGCCATTTACAGAGGAACGGAAGCAAAACTTCTGAATTTATCTTTCCATATAAGCGGCGTCTATGGAGGGACTTACAGGGCTGACGGCCTTGTTGTATCCTCTCCTACCGGCTCCACAGCCTACTCACTGTCCGCGGGCGGGCCGATTATCAGTCCTGATGTCGAATGCCTTCTGCTGACGGCACTTTGCCCGCATACATTGTCGGCAAGACCGCTGGTCGTATCACCGGCCGACCTGATAATGGTAAGCGAAGAGCAGGCAAAAAGCATGAGTGTCTCGCTTGACGGACACCTGGATCATATTGCACAGGGAGAACATAATATTTTTGTCGGCAAAGCGGCAAAAGGCTTAAAAACGGTTTCGCTGGGCAATGATTTCTACACGATTGTCAGAGAAAAATTACGCTGGGTAATTTGATAAAGAGCAAATAATATAAAACACTATAAAGAATTAGGCGGGTGAAAATATTGTATCACAAAACAGTTCTGGATAACGGACTCAGAATTATTACGGAGGAAATACCGCATTTTAAGTCGGCATCAATAGGCGTATGGGTTGATACCGGTTCCAGGGATGAAACCGATCTGAATAACGGTATTTCGCATTTTATCGAGCACATGATATTTAAAGGAACCAAGACCAGAAGCGCTGCCGAAATCGCCGAGATAATGGATGGCGTCGGCGGCCAGTTAAATGCATTTACGGAAAAAGAGCATACCTGTTTTTACGCCAGAGTGATAGACAAACATGTGGAGCTGGCAGTGGAACTGCTTTTTGACATGCTTTTAAATTCGGTATTCGATCCCCAAGAACTCGAAAGGGAAAGAAGCGTCATCCTTGATGAAATACGCCTTTATGACGACTCCCCCGACGATATCATTTTTGATATGTTCAACAGGCTTATATGGGATAAGCATTCGTTGGGAAGACCCATTCTGGGAACAAAGGAAATCATTGAATCAATTTCCAGAGACAGCATTTTTGATTATATCGCAAAAAACTATCAGGCCGGAAATATCGTAATCGCCGCGACAGGAAACGTCATACATAATGATTTTGTCGCGCTTGTGGAAAAATACTGTCAGGGCATAGCCGAAAGTAAAGCCGGTTTAAGAAAAAATGAGCCGTTTGAAAATTACAAAAAACAGATGGTGAGAAGAAAAAAAGATTGCGAACAGTCTTATGTGATTGTGGGACGTGAAGGATTGTCAAGCAGGGATCAGTCTAAATACTGTCTCAGCATCGTCGACAGCATTCTGGGCTCAAGCATGAGTTCAAGAATTTTTCAGGAGATTAGGGAAAAAAGAGGACTGGCCTACGGTGTGGGCTCATTTTCAAACTGCCTTTCCGATACCGGAATCTTCGGGATATTTGCCGGAACATCACCGTCAACTCTTGATGAAGTTACCGCACTTTCATTGGAAATAACTGAAAATATGAGAAAAACAGGAGCGACTCCCGAAGAGATTTCCCGAGCAAAGGAACAGTTGAAAGGCAGCTTGTCACTGGCACTTGAAAGTACTTCCGGCCGCATGATGAGACTGGCTAAATCCGAGTTTTACCATGGGCGTCTGATTTCTCCTGAGGAAATTTTTGAAAAAATAGATATTATTACAAGTGAGAATGTAATGGAAATGTGCCGTAAAATGCTTGATACACAGACTTATTCTACGGCAATACTGGGACCTGTTTAAAAATTTTATAAAAAATTTCAAAATTGTGAATCCAAAGCAAATATACTGCATCTAATAAAGAGAGCTGTTGTGCTAAGTGGGACTTTCTGTCCCACTTAGCACAACGGAAAATGGTGAAAAATAACTTAATTTATAGCCTCTTGCTATTCTTTATCTTAATTTTTCACCATTTTCACAATTATATTTGAACCGGCCAAAGCCGGTGACTGTTATCTTTTATTTTATGTTAAAAGTGGGGCCGCTGCTACCGCGACAGCCCCACTTTTAAAAATAACTCAGGAATTCAGGGCAAAAAACAATGAAATTTGTAGATGAAGAAAAAATAGCAGGCCTGTTATCGGGCGAAAAAAATGTCTCATATGACGATATTGCTCCCATATTGGCAAAAAGTGCCGCTCTAAAACGGTTAAGCCTCGAAGAGACGGCCCTTCTTATGAGAGCAGAAAGTCAGGATTGCACTGATGCGATCTTTAAAGCGGCTCTTGATGTAAAAAACAGAATATACGGTAAAAGAATCGTTCTGTTCGCGCCGCTTTATATCAGTAACAGATGTTCGAATAACTGCCTCTATTGCGGTTTCAGAACGGCCAACAAAGACCTGAGAAGAATATCACTCTCACCCGATGAAATAGAGCACCAAACCGAATTTTTACTGTCACAGGGACATATGAGAGTTCTTATGGTTGCCGGAGAATCGACTCCCGGAGAGCAAAAGGCTGTCGAATATTTTCTCGACTCAATAAAAGCAATTTACAGAGCCTCCTTTAACGGCAAAAATATGAAGCGCGTAAATGTAAACCTGCCGTCAATGACCGTTGAGGATTTGAAAAAAATCAGAGATGCGGGAGTCGGAACATACCAGCTTTTCCAGGAAACCTACCACGAAGAAACTTATAAAAGAATGCATGTGAGCGGCCCGAAAAAGGATATGCTCTACAGGCTTGAAGCATTTGACCGGGCTTTTGAAGCCGGTCTTGACGACATCGGAATGGGAGTTCTTTACGGGCTTTATGACTGGAAATTTGAAACGCTGGCAATGCTCTCACATGTTGAATATCTCGAGGGAAAATACGGTATCGGACCGCACACTATTTCCGTTCCCAGACTTCAGGAAGCGCCAGGCTCGGAAATTGCTTCGAACATTCCCCACCCGGTCTCGGAATGTGACATGAGACGGCTTGTGGCAATTTTGAGACTGGCAGTCCCGTATACGGGAATAATACTCTCAACAAGGGAATCAAGACGGCAGAGAGATGAACTTATTTCATTGGGAGTTTCCCAGATAAGCGCCGGTTCATCAGTTACTCCCGGAGGATACGGCGAAGACGAGAGTGCCAACCAGTTTGAACTGAGCGATAACAGAAACCTTGAAGAAATAGTTGCCTCCCTGATCAAACATGGATACATACCCAGTTTCTGCGCCGCCTGTTACCGTAAATCAAGAACAGGTGATGCGTTCATGCAAATTGCCAAACCGGGAAATATTAAATCGATGTGTACCGTTAATGCCCTGTCTACTTTAAAAGAATATATAAATGACTATGCCAATGATACGATTAAAAAGGACGGCGGCAGAATTATTGAGGAACATATCAAAAATATGCCGGAAAAAGACGCTGAAATTCTTTGTGAAATGCTTTTAGAGATCGAAAAGGGAAAAAGGGATGTATACAGATAGCGACATTTCCGGATTGCTGGAACGCCTTTATACGGAAAAACAGCCTCCGCAAAACCTGATTGAATATTTTCTTGAAAGCAGCGGTGAAGTTTGCCGGAAATTATTCAGTTTTGCCGACGGTATCAGGGAAAAGCATGTCGGCAGCGAGATCCTCTTACGGGGCATTGTTGAAATCTCAAATTACTGCCGCTGTTCATGCCGGTACTGCGGCCTGAACAGCCGTTCCGGAGCAGCAAGATACAGGTTAAACGAAAAAGAAATCATTGACGCTGTGAATTTCCTGGTTTTAAAAGGACTGAAAACGGTAGTTCTGCAATCCGGTGAGGATATCGGCAGAACCCCTGAAGAACTGGCCCAGATCATAAAGGAAATAAAAAGCAGGCACAATGACATTGCCCTGACGCTGTCACTAGGCCAGCACAGCGAAGAAAGTTATTCGCTATGGCGCCGCGCCGGGGCAGACCGGTATTTTATGCGTATAGAAACTTCCGATAAAGAGCTTTATGAAAAAATGCATCCCGGTATGACCCTGGAAACAAGGCTCAAATGCCTTGAAGTTTTGAAAAAATTAGGTTATTCCGTGGGTTGCGGCTGTATTACAGGACTTCCGGGACAAACTATTTCAACTCTGGCAGCGGATTTGCTTCTTTTTAGAAGATACAACTTTGAAATGCTGGGAATAGGTCCGTTTATCCCCAATCCGAAAACGGAGCTGTCTTCTGAACGGCCGGGAACCGGGGAACTTAATTTAAAAATGGTAGCTCTTGCCAGAATAGGCAACCCCAATGCCCATATTCCGGCAACAACTGCTCTCGGCTCGCTTGAAAAAGATTACCGTTTTGACGCCCTGATGTGCGGCGCCAACGTGATTATGCCTAATTTCACCCCCGAATACGGCCGCGAAGCTTATGAGCTGTATCCCGGACGCAGAACGGCGGATCCCGCAAGCAATGATTATGATTTTTATATCTCGTCAATAGCATCCCTCGAAAACAGGTTTATCGCCTACTCGCGCGGGGACTGTACGGCCTGAAAACAAATAACTGCTTTACAGGCAGGATTTTTTCATAAATAAGCGAAGATTAAGAATTCTCAAATAAAGCATTCCTGCGTAAAATATCAGGGAATGCTTGTATTTTGTTTTATGGAACTTGAGATTACTAAAATAGAAGCTGAGGGATAAAATGGGGCAAGGTCTAAATATCGCTGTTGTAGGTATAGGGGGGATTTTCCCCGGTGCATCAAACTCACAGGACTTTTGGCATACAATCAAAAATGCCGTCAGTCATTCGGCAAATGTCCCTGAAAAGCGCTGGCTTGGCAGCGTTGACGAATTGTTGTCCAAAGACGGTGCGCAGCCGGATAAGTCCGTCAGTGCAAAAGGATGTTTCATAACCGGGTACCCCTACGATGAGATAAACAGCGGAAATTTGTCTGCAGACTTTATCTCAACTCTGGATCCGTTGGTACATCTTACCCTGATTGCCGGCCAGAGAGCATACAATGACTGTATAAAATCTTCAGCATCAAAGGACAAAACCGGAGTCATCCTCGGCAGTATTGCACTGCCGACGGAAACATCATCAGCTATTTCCTGGGAACTGTTTGGGAATCTAATCGAAAAAAGAGTAAACAAAACCTCGGAAATCAGTTTCAAAACAAATCCTTACAACGCGTTTGTAAATTCAATACCCGCCTTTATCCTGTCTAAAACTCTTGAGATTAACGGTCCTTGTTTTACCCTTGACGCCGCCTGTGCATCTTCACTTTATGCCATAAAACTTGCCTGTGATAAATTGTCTTCAAAAGAGGCCGACCTTATGCTTGCCGGAGGCGTATCCAGACCGGACTGCCTGTATACGGCAATGGGGTTCACACAGCTTTCGGCACTTTCCCCCGACGGTATATGCGCTCCGTTTGACACGAAAGGAAAAGGGCTTGTGATCGGTGAAGGAGCGGGCATCGTCGCCCTGAAAAGGCTTGCAGACGCCGTTAAGGACGGCGATAAAATATATGGTGTGATCCAGGGAATAGGCCTTTCAAATGATCTGGAAGGGAAACTTTTGTCCCCTTCCAGCGAAGGCCAGCTCAGGGCCATGCGCTTTGCATATTCTCAGGCCGGATGGTCGCCCTGGGACATAGACCTGTTCGAATGCCATGCGACCGGAACTCCTGTGGGAGACAAGGTCGAATTTACGACACTAAACCAAATAATGTCGGAATACGGCAGAAAAAACCGTGATTTCAAAAGCATACTCGCAAGCACCAAAGCTAATATCGGCCACCTTCTGACAGGGGCAGGAGGAGCAGGCCTGATAAAAGTGCTGCTTTGCATGCAAAATAACACCCTGCCGCCGATGGCCAATTATTCATCACCTTCGGTGAGTATAGAAAAAAGTGATTTTGAAATTTTAAATAAACACAAAGCCTGGCCTCAAGGCAGTGAGACCAGAAAAGCCGCCGTCAGCGCCTTCGGGTTTGGCGGTATCAACGCACATATACTGCTGGAAGAATACAGCAGCTCTGTTTGCCCTTCAGTTCAGGACATTAAGGAAAAAGAAGAAATAGCAATTATCGGCTGTGGAATCAATCTTGGGGACTACGGCAGTCCGGAAGAATTCAAAGCTATTCTCTGTGACGGAAAAGCAGTGTCCGCAAAATACAAAGGCGGAAAATTTCTTCCTCAGGAACTTAGCAGCCTGTCTTTATGGGATAACTTCAGCGGCTTAAATGCCAAAGATCCGCAAATTCCCTACGGTACATTCAAAATACCTCCGGCTGAACTGCAGCAAATGCTGCCGCAGCAGCTGTTAATGCTCGATGCCGCAGGCAAGTCTATTGACGATGCCGGACTTAACCGGGAAGAACTGATTAACGGCGGTGTCTTTATCGGCATTAACTTTGACTTTGCGACAACCGATTATAATGTCAGGTGGAATCTGCAGAAATACGGTAAAATATGGGCCGGAAAACACGGGTATTCCGATGATTGGATTGAAAAATTAAAAGACGCCTTCTCCCCTGCCCTTAATGCCAACAGAACGATGGGGGCTTTGGGGAGCATTGTCGCCAGCAGAATTGCCCGCGAATTTAAATGCGGCGGACCTTCTTTTACGGTTTCAAGCGAAGAAAATTCCTCAATGTCGGCATTTGACGTCGCAGTGAACCTGCTGAGAAGCGGCGAGATAGATGTTGCCGTCGCCGGAGGAGCAGATATTTCTTCAGACGCCAGATACCGTATAGCAAGGTTTGCAGCCGGTGTTAATGAAAAAGACGGCCCGCTTTACGGCGAAGGAGCTGCATCCTTCGTTCTGAAAAGAAAGCAGGACGCCATCAGAGACGGCAATAAAATTTATGCGCTGATCAAAGATATCGGTATATCAACACCGCCTTTCGGCGATTTTTATCGTGAAAAAGCGGTCTCAGGACTTAAAAAAACCACAATTCAGTCAGGAAAAACAACAGCTTTCAGCGGTTCACTTGCAAAAACGGCTGCTTTTTTCGGAGCGGCTTCTACAGCGGCGTCAGCTGTGAAAATATCACTTATGCTGTCCGGAAAAATACTGCCGGAAGAAAACGGCAATATTTACCGGCATTGGCTCAGAAACAGGGCTGAGGGTCCCAGAGAAGTCAGTATTGAAAGCGAAAATATGTTTGGTCAGTCAGGATGGATCAGCTTTGAAGAATTTGACCCTTATATTGCCAAAGAAGACACCACCCAGGATTCATTTGTATTCTTTTTTGCCGGCAAAGACAGAGAAGCTCTTTTATCCGAACTGTCGGCATTTGCCTCAGAGGCGGAATCCACTGACATCAGCATTCGGGAACTTGCGTTTAAAAACAATAATGTAAGCACAGAATTGAATGCGGATAAATACAGAGTAGCCGTAGTGGCTTCATCCAAAGTGGAACTTGTAAAGTTGCTGAAAAGCGAAAATATTCTGGAAAATTCTTACGGAAAGAACGGTATCTATTTCCGCAAAAATCCGCTCGGCAAAGACGCTAAAACAGCCTTTGTGTTCCCAGGGTCAGGAAATCATTACGCTCAAATGGGCAGGGAAATGTCACTGCGTTTCCCTGAAGTTCTCTGCCGTCAGGACCGTGATAATCTGTATTTAAAAGAGCAGATTATGCCTGAATACTTTTGGAATAAAAAGAATATCTCACAGTTAAACGGCAACCACCCGGCACTGCTGCAGGGACAGGTGGCAATGTGTACGGTAATATCCGACATTGTCTCGCTTTTAAAAATCAAACCGTCCGCTTCCATCGGCTACTCACTCGGAGAAATGGCAGGCATTTTCTCCTTACGCGTATGGCATTCCAGAGACGAAATGATGCGGAACATGAAAAAAACCAATCTTTTTACGACTGAACTGGCAACACCATACAACTCCGTAAAAAAAGCATGGGACCTTAAACCGGAAGAAACGGTCGACTGGATGCTGGGCGTTGTCAATATACCCGCCCACATAATCAAGGAAAAACTGCGGGAAACAGAGCATGTATACCTGCTGATAATAAACACCCATTCCGATTGCGTTATCGGCGGCGATCGCAAAAAAGTAATGGCTTTCTGCGAAAGCCTCAACACGGTAATCATTCCCATCGAAGGCGTTACAACCGTACATTGCGAGGTATTAAAGCCGGTGGCAAAAGAATACCGGGATTTTCATTACTTCCCGGCAACACCGGTAAAGGATGTGACTTTTTACAGCACCGGCTGGGGGCGCAGTTTCGAGCCGACAAGCGACAATATCGCCGACGCGATACTGGCACAGGCCTCGGATACAATAGATTTTCCGGCGATTATAGAAAAAGCATGGAGCGACGGTATAAGAATATTTATCGAAGTAGGTCCCGACAATTCCTGCACCAGAATGATTGACAGTATCCTCGCGGAGCGCGAGCATCTGGCGGTGAATACAACCAAAGTCGGAAAATCGGAAATTCTGACAATAAACCAGATGTGCGCCTCATTATTTGCCGAAGGCCTGGAATTCAATTATGGAAAATTATCACTGCCGCCGGTAAAAGATAAACAGGCAAAGTCTCAAAAAATAAAAATAAGTCTTGATGCGGAAAAATTCAATCTGCCTCAGGACGAGGGTAGCCTAGCTGCCGAGCCGCGGCAAAATCTGAATAATAAGCCGCCAATTCAACAGCATAAACCGGAAATACAGCGGGCAAGACCGGAATCAGCGGCATCGTTGCCGGCAAACGGCAGTAACAGTGCCATTCTGGAAACAATGCTGCAGATCCAAAACTCCATAATATCCGCCCACCAAAGCTATCTTGATTTTTCAAACGAAGCGATGAAAACCGTGCTGGAAGCCGCACAAAGCGGCAGTCAGGAAATAAACGTTGACAGTGTATTGCAAATGCCGGCGCCGGAAGTCAAAAACCGGCTTTTTATGGACCGTGAAGCCTGTATGGAATTTGCCGTCGGCTCAATCGCCAAAGTTCTCGGACCGGAATTTGCCGAAGTTGATTCTCATCCTACCAGGGTAAGGCTTCCTGATGAACCGCTGATGCTTGTCGACCGTATCATAACGGTAGAAGGCACGCCTAATTCAATGAAGCCCGGCAGGGTCATTACGGAGCACGATGTCAAAAAGGGAGCCTGGTATCTGGATAACGGGCATATTCCCACCTGTATCGCCGTTGAGGCCGGCCAGGCGGATCTGTTCCTTTCAGGATATCTCGGCATAGATTTAATCACCAAAGGTCTTGCCGTTTACCGGCTGCTTGACGCGACGATAACGTTCCACGATCATTTGCCTGCCGAAGGCGAGACAATCCGTTACGATATAAAAATCGAGCGTTTCTTTACCCAGGGCTCCACCTGGCTGTTCCATTTCAATTTTGAAAGCAGTGTCAACGGCAAGCCGCTGATGTCCATGAAAAACGGCTGCGCCGGATTCTTTTCACAAAAAGAACTTGATGAAGGAAAAGGTATTATCCATACAGCTCTTGACTTAAGACCTATGACCGGTAAATTGACTGGCGGTTTTGAATATCCGGTTGAAGTGGTAAACGAATCTTACAGTGACATTCAACTGCAAAAACTGCGCCGCGGCAATTTTGCCGGCTGTTTCGGCAGTCAGTTCGCCAACATTAACATAAAACGGCCGCTGATACTTCCCGAAAATGAAAAAATGAAACTGGTCGACAGGGTACTATCCATTGAGCCCGAAGGCGGGCGCTACGGACTCGGGAAAATACGTGCTCAGGCAGATATCCATGCAGATGACTGGTTTCTTACCTGCCATTTCTCCGACGACAATGTTATGCCGGGAACACTGATGTATGAATGCTGCATGCATACATTCCGGATTTTTCTTATGCGCATGGGCTGGGTCGACGAGGCAGCGGATTGCGTATGGGAACCGATTCCCGGCAACAAAAGCTCATTGAAATGCCGCGGACAGGTAATTGAGACGACAAAAACGGCGGAATATGAAATCAGCATTAAGGAGATTGGTTATAATCCGCATCCTTATGCTATTGCCGACGCGCTTATGTATGCCGACGGCAGACCTGTTGTAGAGATGCTGAATATGTCGGTACAGCTTTTAGGTTCATCAAAAGAGAGAATTGATAAAATATGGCATAACAGACCCTCGGGAGCTGTCGTGAAGGAAGCCGTTTACGATAATCAATCCATTCTGGCATTTTCTCAGGGTAATCCGTCTGAAGCATTCGGAGACCGTTACAAAATTTTTGACGGCGAAAGAAAAATAGCACGCCTGCCAAGACCGCCGTATAAATTTTTGGACCGTGTAACAGAAGTTAATGCTCCCAAATGGGAAATGAAGCCGGCAGGCGAAATTGAAGCGCAATACGATATTCCTGAAAACGAATGGTATTTCGGCGATGAGAAAACCGGCAATATGCCTTTTGCAGTGCTTTTGGAAGTGGCCTTACAGCCATGCGGCTGGCTCGCCGCGTATGCCGGTTCGGCACTGACGTCCCAGACAGATCTGTCTTTCAGAAACTTAGGCGGCGAGGGAATTATTTACCGGCAGGTGACGCCGGAAAGTTCACTGCTGAATACAAGAGTAAGAATGACCAATGTGTCGAATTCCGCAGGAATGATAATACAGCATTACGATTTTTATGTCACCGATAAACACGGCCCAATTTATAAAGGCAATACATATTTCGGCTTCTTCTCAAAAGAAGCGCTAAAAAATCAGGTCGGCATCAGAGATATTAAAATGCCCTCAATAGGAAGCAGAGAATCGGAAGAA
This sequence comes from Candidatus Xenobia bacterium, assembly GCA_031551355.1. Taxonomy (GTDB): domain Bacteria; phylum Vulcanimicrobiota; class CADAWZ01; order CADAWZ01; family CADAWZ01; genus JAVBNT01. The sequence continues at coordinate 59,700 of JAVBNT010000024.1, forward strand.
ACCGGTATTATCTATCCACAAACAGGGCCCTTCCCCAAAGGGATGATAAAAATGGTCGACAAAATAGAGATGTTCCTTCCCCATGGCGGGCCTATGGGACTTGGATATATAATGGGAACAATGAAAGTAAGACCGGATGACTGGTTTTTTAAGGCACATTTTTATCAGGATCCGGTAATACCGGGTTCGCTCGGACTTGAATCAATGATTCAGCTTATGAAATATATGGCGTTTTACTATTGGAGCGGTGACACGGACTGCCAAAAATGCTATAATGTTCAGATACCTGAAACAAAACATACCTGGATTTACCGCGGACAGGTGATACCATCCGACAATCTTGTCACAGTACAGGCCTGGGTAAAGTCAAGAGACGACAAAAACAGAGTGATGATTTGCGACGGTTTCCTTTCGGTAGATGGAAGAAACATTTATCAAATGAATGATTTTACTATAAATATGTAGAATGGAATTATAACTATGCGGTATTCTAAGGTTTTTATTGATTCTATCGGATACGAACTTCCGCCTGTTGTTGTTTCCACATCGGAACTGGAAGACAGGGTTTCGTCACTTTTCGAAAAACTGCACATTCCGGAAGGACAGCTTGAAGAGTGGACCGGAATTTACGAGCGCAGATGGTGGGATCCTGATTTTGAATTATCCGTTGGAGCTTCCTCGGCAGGTATTAAAGCCATGGAAAAATGCAATGTAACTCCGGATGATATAGAAATGCTTGTTTACACCGGAGTCTGCAGGGAAAACTTTGAACCGGCCACCGCATGCAGAGTCGCCGATACTCTGGGAATAAGAAAAGACTCAATGATATTTGATATAAGCAATGCCTGCCTCGGAGTTTTAAACGGCATCATCGAAGTCGCCAACCATATTGAGCTCGGGCATATAAAAGCCGGCATGGTTGTTTCCGCTGAATCCTCAAGGGAAATAAACGAAATTACAATCGAAAAGATGCTCCACTACGGGACAATGGACTTTTTCATTGCCTCTCTCGCCGTTCTCACCGGCGGCAGCGGTGCTGTTGCCGTAGTTATTACCGACGGTTCTTTTGGGGAATCAAAAAGAAAACTTACCGGAGCCTCTTATTTTGCCGCCCCTGAATTTCATGACATCTGCAAATGGGGCATGGAGTATGTACAGGGCTATCTGCAGCGCATGTTTATGGAAACCGATTCCACTTATGTCTTAAAAAAGGGCGTCGAACTTGCCACAAAAACATGGAAAAAATTCCTTGATACGACAGGATGGAATATTGAAGATATCGGCAAAACAATTTGTCACCAGGTTGGAAGCGCACACAGGGATACTCTTCTAAAAGCTCTGTCGATACCAAAAGACAAAGATTTTATTACATACCCGTTTCTGGGGAACATAGGCACCGTCTCACTGCCGATATCCGCTGCAATCGCGGAAGAACGCGGATTGCTAAGTGACGGAATGAAAACAGCGCTTATGGGGATCGGCAGCGGTCTTAACTGTATGATGCTTGGACTGGAGTGGTAGTATAATAATGGCCATAAATAAAGAGCTATATCCTTTTAACAGCAATTATTTTCAAATAAAAAATATAAAAATGCACTATTTGGACGAAGGTAAGGGAGACCCTGTAGTAATGCTTCACGGCAATCCCACCTGGTCCTTTTTTTATCGGGATCTGATTAAAAAACTTTCCCCTTCTTACAGATGCATAGTACCGGATCACATCGGTAACGGGCTTTCCGATAAACCTTCGAAAAAGGATTACTCTTACACAGTGTCCGAACGTGCCGACAACATAGAAGCTTTGCTTGAAAGCCTTGCTGTAAATGACAATATAACACTTGTGATACACGACTGGGGCGGTTTCGTGGGAATGACTTACGCACACAGGAATGCGGATAAAATAAAACGTCTCGTTATACTCAATTCCGCGGCCTTCAGGCTGCCGAAATCCCGTCCGTTCCCATGGATGATCGGTCTTTGCAAAAACAATTGGCTCGGCCCCCTGCTTATACAGGGATTAAATTTATTTTCCATAGGTTCGAACTATTTTTGTGTAAAAAAGAAAATGAGTCCTGAAGTAGCCTCTATGTACCTTGAACCTTATAACAACTGGAATAATCGGTACGGGGTTCTGGCATTCATACTGGATGTTCCTCTTTCACCTAAACATATTTCATATTCAGATCTCGTTGAGACGGAGGGGAATTTGGAAAAATTTGCCTCAATACCCAAACTTATATGCTGGGCGGAAAATGATTTTGTTTTTGACGAACCGTTCCTAAACGAATGGACAAAAGCATTCCCTCAGGCACAGTTGCACAAATTTCAAAATGCAGGTCACTATATACTGGAAGATGCTTCGGACGGGGTCAACTCGGTAATAGCCGATTTTCTGGACAAAAACAAGATAAATTAACACTTGCCAATTTCCTCACTTACTTGTTTTATTAGCATGAAGAATCAATAAACTGTATAAAAAACAGGGACAATGCAGACAACCGAAGAAAACAGATTTATTCTACATTAATATTGGGTCCCGGACAAAAGGTAAAGGATTAATGGATAGTTTTGAGACTGTAAACATTGCCGGTTATTTGGCCGGAATAGCATTGGAAACCCCCCATGCACTGGCTGTTGTTGCATCAAACGGATGCGACGATATGGGACGGGCAAGCTATGTACATCTTACTACAACACAGTTGCAGGACGAAAGCGACTATATCGCCAACGGACTTGAGTCTACCGGAATAACAAAAGGCACAAAAACCGTTCTGATGGTAAAACCTTCACCGATGTTTTTTGCGCTTGTTTTTGCCCTTCTAAAAGTAGGAGCTGTGCCGGTGATCATCGATCCCGGTCTGGGATTAAAAAGTATGGGCCAGGCTCTTAGCGAAGTACGTCCGGAAGCCTTTATCGGGATGCCCAAAGCACATCTTGCCAGAATCTTAATGCGCTGGTGCCCCAAGGACATAAAAATATTAATAACCGCAGGAAAAAAATATTTCTGGGGCGGACATACTTTGTCCGAGATAAGAAATTTAGGTTATCAGATCGGTTCTTACGATATAATAATTACACGCCGTGACGATATGGCGGCAATACTTTTCACCAGCGGCAGTACCGGAGTTCCCAAAGGCGTAGTATACACGCACGGTATTTTTGACAGTCAGATAAAATACCTTAAAGAGGTTTATAATATCAAACCGGGAGAAATAGATTTATCAACCTTTCCCCTGTTTGCGCTGTTTGGTCCGGCTCTGGGAATGACTTCAATCATTCCCGACATGGATCCGACAAAACCGGCCTCCGCAAATCCGGAAAAACTAATCGCGACAATAGAGGACTTCGGGGCAACAAATATGTTTGTCTCCCCCGCCCTGGTTGAAAAACTGGGAAGATACGGAGAGCAGGAAAACATTATGCTCTCATCTATAAAACGGGTAATTTCCGCCGGTGCACCGGCAAGCCCCGAGTCGCTGAAAAGATTCGGCAATATGCTTCAGGAAGACATAAATATATACACTCCTTACGGCGCCACCGAAGCTCTTCCGGTATGCAATATCGGCAGCCATGAAGTTTTGACGTCTGCAAAAGAGCTGACGGAAAAAGGCAAAGGGGCATGTGTAGGCCTGCCGGTAAGAGGAATAACGCTTAAAGTAATAAAAATAACCGATGAAGTAATTGAAAAATGGGACGACAGCCTTGAACTTCCCGATGGCGAAATCGGCGAATTTGCCGTCAAGGGTAATATTGTAACCAAAGAGTATTACAACAGGAAAGAATCGACTGCTCTGGCTAAAATTTATGATAAGGATTCCTTTTATCACAGAATGGGCGATGTCGGTTACAAAGACGGCAATGGAAAATTCTGGTTTTGCGGGAGAAAAACACACAGGGTTCAAACAGAAAACGGAACATTGTTTACCATCTGCTGTGAAGCGGTATTTAACAATCACCCAAGTGTTTATAGAACAGCGCTTGTAGGAGTAAAAGACGGGGAGTTCCAGCGTCCTGTGATATGTGTTGAACTTGAAAATAAAAAAACACCCGACAAAAATCTTATCGATGAATTAAGGGAAATTGCAGCCCGGTATGAACATACAAAAAATATCGATACATTTCTGATACATCCGTCGTTTCCGGTTGATATCAGGCACAATGCAAAAATTTTCAGAGAAAAACTCGCTGTCTGGGCCGAGGAGAAGTTAAAATGAAAGTGATGGTTACCGGAGGAACCGGATTCCTGGGGGGGGCACTTTGCAAAGAACTTAAAAAAAGACAGTATCAAGTCTCTACTATCGCCCGGAGCAAAGCCGCAGACCTTGAAAAAAACGGCATAGAGGTTTTTTACGGAGATCTGACCGACAAAGATTTTGTGGAAAAAAGTCTTTCGGGATTAGATTCCGTTATTCATGCTGCCGGAAAACCGGGAGTATGGGGACCGTATGAGGATTATTATAAAAATAATGTTGTCGGTACCGAAAATATTATCAGCGGCTGCTTAAAAAACAAAATAAAATCGCTGATTTTTACCAGTTCGCCAAGCGTGGTTTTCGATCTGAAAGATCAAAACGGCGTCAATGAAAAAGAGCCTTATCTTGAAAGCTATAAAGCCCACTATCCAAAAACAAAAGCCATTGCCGAACAGCTTGTCCTGAAGGCAAACAGCGGCACTCTGGCAACAGTGGCCCTCAGGCCTCATTTAATATGGGGTCCCGGAGACCGTCATCTCGTTCCCAGGCTTATTTCAAGGGCCAAAATCGGCAAAATGCTGCTGATAGACTCAGGAAAAAATATTATTGACACCACATATATAGACAATGCCGTTCATGGACATATTCTGGCAATGGAAAAATTGTCCCCGGGTTCAAATATTTCAGGAAAAAAATACTTCATAACCAATGGCGAGCCAATGCCGACCGCAGATATCCTTAACGCAATGCTCAAAGAGGCAAACCTGCCTAAACTGACAAAAAGCGTTCCCCAATGGGCGGCATATACAACGGGAGCCATGTTGGAATTTTTATATACAATCGCCGGCCGGAAGGACGAACCGATAATAACAAGATTTGTGGCCAAAGAACTGGCCTGCAGTCACTGGTTTGATATCAGTGCCGCCCAAAAAGATCTTGGATACGAGCCATTAGTAAGTATGGACAACGGCCTTAAACTCCTGGGAAAATGGCTTAGGCAAAATGGACTTTTGTGACATCTATAAAATCCGCACAGACATAGCCGATTATCGTGATTTTTCAGCATTACTATCCGTCGACGAACAAAAGCGCATGGATAGTATAAAAAACCGATTGCAGCAAAAAAAATTTATCGTATGCCGCGGTTTTCTGCGCAATACCCTGTCCTCATATTTAAAAATTCCGGCCGATAAAATCTGCTTTACTTACGGCGAATATGGTAAACCTTTGACAGACGGAATTCATTTTAATCTTACACATTCACATAATCTCTGTATGTTGGCGGTATCCGGTCTGCCCGTCGGCCTTGACGCCGAATATATAGATCTCACCCTTGATTACCTGAAAATTTCCCGAAGGTATTTCAGCAGCAATGATTTTGAAAAACTTCTTGCCGTCTCCGGTGAAAAACAGATAGCGGCTTTCTATAAATCATGGTGCATCAGAGAATCTTTTTCCAAGCTTGAAGGAAAAAGTATTTGGCGGACAATGAATCAGCAGTTTTCATGTGATCTGGAGCCGGATTCCCCCGCCCGAATAATCTATCCGGAAAAATATGCAAAATACAGCTTCATAAAAATTAACGCGGAAGAAAATTATTTCTGCATACTGGCATCGCAAAAAAAAATATCAACAGTCAACCTTTTGTTCAGGAGATAAATACCGGTAAAATTCTCTGTGAGGAACTTTTTATCGTTATTAAAACAGGGCTGTCGTGCAAAGCGGGGCTTCTAGTTCCACTTAGCACGACAGCCCCTGTTTTTACCTAAAAATGCCGAAAGACTATTGTCCCCAATCGAGATTTATTACAAGTTCATTTTCGCTGAAACTTCCTTTAAAAAGAAGCTGCCCGGGCTTAAAATCAGCGGGAACAAGAAACAACAGTTTTCCTCTTAAAGAAGCCCCCGGCGAAACGGAAGCCGATGCCGGCATAAAAGATTCTCCAAGATTAAGAAGCCTTCTGCCGGACAGAACAACACCCTGCAGAGCCGGTATTTCATGAAACTCATTCCTGTTTGCCGAATCCTGTGTGATACCGGAATCGGAAAGCAGAACAAAATCGCCTTTACCGGAAAGTTTTACACGATGCCCTATTTCCTGTATTTTCCTAGTATTATTCCTTACTTTAACATCAAGCATAACCGCTTTAATATTGCCTGATGCAAACCCTTTCTTTATCTTTTCAAGATTTTCCGGAACCTTATCAAAACGGTCATCCACCGGCAAATCTTCAAAAGATGTAACCTCATCAAGTTCCAGGACAATTATTCCCAGAGACATATCTTCCACCCAGTCCCCCATACTGCCGGACAATTGGGCATAAGCACATTGAAGCATAATAAAGAAAAATATCAGACTAAAAACAGTGCGGATAAAAATCCTCACTTAAGTTTTACCCAGAAAGGTCCAATAACAATATTGCTGTTAACGACATTGCATATGACCGTAGGTGAGAAAGAAGAAGGTACTACAAACAGAAGTTTTCCGGAAATTTCCTGACCGGGAGAAGCAATGATATTTTCCGGATAAAGGCCGTTCACAGTTTCCATCAGTTTACGTCCGGATACTATAACTCCATTCTCGGTAAATTTGCCGAAATATTCGGATCTGTTGCCTGAATCCTGCGGATCAAAACCGGCCTGGCTTTCAAGATAAAACTCACCTTTACCGTATTTTTTAGGACGGTGCCCAAGCTGGAGCGGCATTTTTGAAATATTCTGAAGTTTTATATCGACGACAATTACCTTTACTTCACCCTTGGCCATTGCGGCTTTGATCGAATTAAAGGTATATGGATTCACAACAGAAGCTTCTTCGAGATTAAAATCTTCAAAATTGTTTACTTCTCCGGCAGACTCAACACACAATTTTATTTTACCGTTATTGAGCCATTCACCAAGATTCCCCTCTACGGACTGCTGAGCAAATGAGGGCAGTGTAAAAGCAAAAAAAGCGACAAAAGCAAAAAACAAAATCTTTCTCATAATCGCATATTCCTCCTAAAAAATTCTAATAGTTTATATAAATTTCAACAAATTGCCGTTATCCTCCTTTTACCCCCTCCTCCAAAACAAGGAAGATACCGGCAAATATGGAATCCATAAAACATCAAAAACCGGAGAATATCTGAATGGATCTTTATATCAAAAACGCATCTGTAAACGGCAAAAATAAAAACATCCTCATATTAGAAGGAATTATAAAAGAAATATCACCGCAAGATATCAAAAACGATTCTCAAGTATTTGATGCCGGCGGAATGACTGTATTGCCGTCATTTTTCAATACCCATACACATGCGGCAATGACATTGCTGCGCGGTTATGCCGATGATATGTTTCTGATGGACTGGCTGACAAATAAAATCTGGCCTGCAGAAAGCAAACTAACTGCCGATGACATCTACTGGGGCAGCAAACTTGCATGTCTGGAAATGATTAAAAGCGGAACAACATTTTTTAATGATATGTACTGGCACTGTGAGGAAACAGTAAAAGCAGCTGTTGATCTGGGGATGCGCGGTGCAGTTTCGGGAACATTTATCAGCAAAGACGGCAATAAAAACGAGGTTATCCAAAACGTTGAAAATACACGTAAAAAAATACTCAATTACAGCAACAGTAATATCATCTTTACACTGGGCCCTCATGCAATATACACTGTCTCCAGGGATATTCTGGAGTGGGCGGCTGAATTTGCCAAAAACAATGATCTAATAATACATACGCATATATCCGAAACAAAAAAGGAATACGATGACTGTATCGCTGCCCATAATATGAAGCCGATTTTTTATCTTGACAAACTTGGACTTATATCACCCAAGACCATACTTGCACATGCCGTATGGCTGGATGACGATGAAATTGAGCTTCTTGCGGCTAAAGGAGTTACAATATCTCACAACCCCGTTTCCAACATGAAGCTGGCTGTAGGCAAGGCAATGGATTATAAAAAACTTAACCTCCCGGGGATCAATATAACATTGGGAACTGACGGCTGCTCTTCTAATAATAATCTGGATATGCTTGAAAGTATGAAATTTGCCTCACTGCTGCAAAAATTTGCCTATAACGACTCCTGCAGGCTCACATCCGGGGAAACATTCCAAATGGCAACGAATAACGGTGCCAAAGCCTTCGGCATAAACGCCGGTCTTATTGAACCCGGCTTTAAGGCCGATATGATGCTGATAAAAAATAATACGATAGAAAATACACCGGGATATAACATCTATTCGGATATCGTGTATTCCATGAAAGGCAGTTGTATTGATACGGTAATATGCGACGGAAAAATAATTATGAGAAACTCACAAATCGAAGGCGAAGAAGAAATAATCGCCAAAGCCAGAGAAGCTGCAAAAAAATTCAAAAATAACTGAGGAATAATGCCGGTATATGGATGAAAGACTTGAAGAAATTGAAAAAATTATTGATAGTTTTGTAAAAAAACGTCATTGGGAAAAATATCATAACCCTAAAAGTCTGGCAATGTCGATATCTATCGAAGCAGCGGAAATAATGGAGCTGTTTCAATGGTCTGACAATAAAGAATCAGGCGAACTTGTGAAAGACAAAGAAATACACGCAAATTTAAAAGGAGAAATCGCCGACGTCGCTATATATCTGCTATATCTGGCAAAAATTTCCAACATAAATGTTTTGTCGGCTATAAAAGAAAAAATGGCGGCAAACGAAATAAGATTTTCTCCGGAAAACAGTTTATCAAAGGATAAGAAATAGATAGTTAGAAGTTAAATCAGATAAAAAAACAAATTTATATAAATGAAAGGATTTATAACAATGAAGAGCAATGAAAATCATCCTGTATGCCCTTACTGTGAAACCGAATTATCTCAATATTCCAAATATTGTTCGAATTGTACCGCCAGAATCCCTGACGGCTTTCTTTCCGAAGCACAGCAAGAGGCGGTAAATCAGGACAATAGCGAAAATGATCCGATGCCGATACCAAGACCCGGCGATCTTGTAGGAGCCTTATCAAAAATTATTGAGCGCATACTGGCCGGTGAACTGGAAGCACAGCCGTTGCTTCAATCACTGCCGGAAATAAAATCACAGGTAACCGAAGTTTTTGCCCAGGTTACGGAAGAACTTGCCGAACTTCCGGAAGAGATTGGCGAATATAAAAATTCCCTTCAGGAAACGCTGTTATGCATCAGCAAAATGTTTGAACTGAGCCTGTCGGAAATGGAAACAGCCGGCCAGGATGGTGACGTATTCCATTTAAGCTTCGGAAGATTTCTGGCACAACGGGCGGAACTCGAATACATAGAATTGCTGAAAAGTATGAAAATGGAAAGCACTATGAATCCCTTTGCCAATGAAACATCCGTTTTTGAGCAAATGGCGAGCAGGCTGCAACGCGGTGAAGAGACATCCGACAACTTTAAAAAACAGATAGAAACACTTGAAGACTCTGTAAACAAAAGGCTTAAAGAAGCCGGAAAAATACTTAACAGCGCTATGGAAAAAGCAAAAAAGTATGACGGAACGAATGATACCGTAATGATTGATGCCATTAAAAAAATATCCGAAGGAATAAATTTACTGTCGGGAATAATAATCAATCTTTATAACCCGGAAGAAGCCAAAGAATGGCTCGAAAGAGAAGTCAGAAAAACCGTAGATGAAATGGAAGAAAGCGGAGAACTCGTCTTTGAGAATTAAACCGGTAAATTAGGGATATGCAAAAAGGGCAGGAATTGAAAAAAATCCTGCCCTTTTTATAAATGCTTAAAACGGTGTCATACTAATTCTTAACGTTTTTGAAATATCTATCCACCATATTATAGGTACGCTTTTTAGTCACTTTCATCAAACTCTGATTGTATTCAATCTTTGACTGAATATTTCCCATATACTTTGAAGAAGCCTCCTCGGCAAGCGTTCTGTTTTTATTAAACCATATCTGGTGCATCTGCTCAAAATTCTTTTTATCAGCTTCGCTCATGTTCATCATCAGCAACGATGAAATTTTATCCAGCTCCATTTTCCAGCCGTCATAAGCCGCCTGGGAAAATTTCAGCATATCTGTCGGTGTCTTTGCATTATCGACATTCTTTTCTACGTCCAGCAAATAATTAAGTCCATTAAGATATTCTCTCTTTTTGTCGTTTTCCCGATCTTTTTTATCTTTTTCTGCGGGAGCTGTTTTCTCTTCAGGCTGTACCTGCTGCACCTGAGCTTTATCCTCAGGCAAAACGATCTCTATTTTATTGGCATTTTTATCCCATTTGACCTCATACCCCAGCGATTCGGAGACAAATCTCAAAGGAACATAGGTTTTTCCGTTCATCATAAAAGGTTCGTCTACCGGAGTTACATTCTTACCGCCGATATACACGGAAATATTCTTGAAACTTATTTTCACAAATTTTTCCATATTCGCGGCTATTACCGGGTGACAAAAAAGCATCAATGCGGCACACCCGAATAAAACGACAATTTTTTTTGAGATCTTCCCACTCATTTTATTTTTCATCATATAAACCTCCTATAACTATAAGATAATATCTTATTTTCTTACTATTAAAATAAAAATCCTTTAAAAAATAAATATATTGTATAGTCACATAATGGATTATCTGCTTCTGAACTTCGAGTCGGGAACCATGCATTTAAGTTATTAGGGTGTAGACTATGCTTCTTGTTTTCAGTCTTTTCCGGTTGATGGGTATGTGTCATTGCGAGCGTTAGCGCGGCAATCCATATGTTTAAAGGGGTGCAATGGGGTGCTGGTTTGTGCTTGTGTTCCTGAGCTGTAAATCTTTTTGACCGATGGCTCTCCCGAGGTCTTGCAAAAAGCTTCACAGCTCAGGAACACAGAGATGGCTGGTTTGTAATAATTGTTCTTTATAAGAAATTGTAATTCCCGGAAGAGGGTTTTCAGCCTCATTTTATAGAAGATCACATAGCTAACCTTATCAATAATACAATATAACAATAATATTTTATATACTCCGGCGAACATCCGGCAGATATAATAAGCTTAGGGAGAATCTCCATGCGTTTTATTTCCGGGATACCGTCAACGGCTTGATAAAACCATTGACTGATAAAAAGCTTGATAAGCGGCCCATACAAATAACCTGAGGAGAAAAAATTCATGCTGAAAAAAAACAAAACGGCAATAATCATTACAACCGTAATTATCGTTTGGCTGACAGTAAATATCGGTTATTTTTTGTTACGATTCGGAGGCAGTAACATATACCGTATCGTAAAACATAACTATAATGAAAAAGACTATCAGGAGAGCGAAAAATTAATCGATAATTTTTCCGATATAATTAAAGAACCTTTGGATATACCAAAAGAAGAAAATGGAATGTACTGGTTTACATTGGCCGGGCTGGGAAATGTACGTTCCGAATTTAAACCCAAATACAACGCTTCAAACATTTTAGAAAATGTGACAAAAAAATATTACGGCGACGTCCATTATAAATATGATGTTAAGACCCAAAAAGGAGGTCTGATAAACAAAGAAGCAATAACTTTCAAAGATCATGATATTGTTTCTGCCGTTGAAAAATTTGCACCCATAGAAGAGCTTATCGAAAAAGGAAATGCCTGTAAATATTTTGAAAGAGATTATCAGGGGAAAAAAAATCCTTTCGGTTCACCTAATTTTTTGGCAATAAGAAAAGTCAGTCAATTTTACGCACTTAAAGCAATATGCGAAATAAACGATAAACAGTATGACAAAGCAGCCGATACTATAAATGAAAGTTTAAAATTCATAATCTCTTCCGGCCGAAATTACGGTTTAAGCGATAGAAAAGTATTGATTGAGTGTATGATTGAAATAGCTCTTCTTAACTTTGCCGGCGACTCGCTGGAGTATCTGCTGGAAAAAAGTGACAAACCCTACCCTGAGCTTTTGCAAACCTTTAAGCAGGTAAAAAATAATTTCAGCGATGGAGAAATTAAAAGAACTTTCGCAACCGATTTAATGTTTAATCTTGCAACATTGGATCAAAAAACAGAAATTAAAAACTATGAACTCGGTTTGGAAAATTCATCTTATTTAAGAATAAAAGCTGCAGATTATATATTTCCGACATCCTTGCTGGCAAAAATAATAATGTCCAGATGCAGTAAAATACATTCGCTGAACAATTACAAATTTGCCGTAAAATATATCGATACGAAAGATCTTGAAATACTTGAGCAGATGGATCGGTATAACAAAGTTCCCGACTATCAGGTCTATGATTATTTTTCAGTAGCAACCCCCAATTACCGGAAGGCAATTGAAAATATAGAAATATGCCAAAAAAAACTTACTTACCTCGAAGATAAATTGGAGAAAAAGGGGGCTTCGCAGTCTCGGTAGGGGGTCTTTCCCGGTGAACATTCCGTTTTTTGAACAATATCCATTGCATCTTAAAAATAATCCCGTTATTTAAAAAAGATATACCCATATAAAAATGGGCATATATTGTTTTAAATTTTTATTGTAAAATTTATTATTTCTATATCCGTTACTTAAGTTTATATCCCAAAAGTAACATCGTAACATCGTCAAACTGCGGAGCTTCTCCGGAGAAAACCTCGATTTCCGTCTTTATTCCTTTTATGATCTCTGCAAAACCGGATTCTTTCAAATTATTTATAATCTTCAACAGTCTTGATTCCGTAAACATATCGTCTGACGGATTGTTGGCCTCCGTCACTCCGTCGGTATATAAAAACAGCATATCCCCGTCATTAAGATTAATTATCCCCTCTTCATAAACAATATCATCGATCATCGCCAGCACCATTCCCGGGGACATTTTTAAAAACTCAAAACAATCACTTCCCTGTTTTACCGCCGGAGACAGATGGCCGGCATTTACATATGTAAAAAGTCCTGTCTTCAAATTCAGAATACCGAGAAGGGAAGTCACAAACATATTGGCACCGTTCCCTTCGCACAGCAGCCTGTTTACCTTGGTAAAAATTTCAGCGGGAGACAGTTTTTGAGAGGCATAATCCTTAATAAGCGTTTTCGCTACAACCATAAAAAGTGCCGCAGGTATTCCCTTGCCGGAAACATCCCCAATCGCAATGCATAAATTTTCGTCATCAATAAAAAAGAAATCGTAAAAATCTCCGCCGACTTCCCTTGACGGAATCATCACCGCATCCAGTTTAAACTCATCATATGAGGAAAAATCAGGGTGTATTGGCGGAAGCATTGACGACTGAATTTCCCTTGCCACGTCAAGCTCGGCCGACAACCGCTCTTTTTCCGCCGTCATAAGATTGATATTTTTTATATATTCCTTAATATTTGCCGTCATAGAGCCGAAAGCACCTGCCAAAACGGACAATTCATCGCCTGTATTCAGCTCTATTTCAGTATCAAGGTTTCCCCTGCCAATCTCCCTGGATTTTTCCACCAGATATGCAATAGGCCGGTTTAGCAGGCGGCTCAAAACAAAATACATAAGAACAAAGACAAGCAATGTTACCAGATATACCGATGTGAGCAAAATAAGCTGCAGGCGGTTAATGTCTTCAAAAAGCTCATTTTTCGGAACATTGACGGAAAACAGCAAGTTTTCATTGAGAATTTGGGTAAAGGAGAGATACTTAACACCGTTAACGGTAATGCCAGGCTCTCCCTTAATGACTGCATTCAGCCATGTATATTCACCCAGCGACTCGCCTGTTCTGCCCTGTCTAATCGACTTTTCACTTAGGGCCATAACATAATCATTCTGAACATCGGCTATCAGGATAAAACTATTATCTGTAGGCTTAAGAGCCGATATTGAATTTATGATCTTGTCGAGGTTAAAATCAACGGTGGAAACACCCACAAGTTCACCGTTTTCAGAGTGTATGCCGCAGCCTATAGTAGTCATCAAAGATTTACTGCCCGCTTCATCAACATACGGGGAGGTCCATACAAAGTCATCACCGTTTTCCAGCTCGGTTATTATTGTTTTATACCATTTCTGATTGAAATAATCGTAAGTATCACTCTCAAAGGCAGGATCGTAGACCATTTTGCCGTTTTTTTTGTAAGTATAAAAACAGACATTTTTTTTATCCGGGCTTATAGCATACGGCTTAAACCAGATTCCACCGCCGATTGCCGACCTGTTGCTTTGCAGGGAGCGTTTAACAGCCAGTTCTCCAAGCCGCTGTGAACGGTCGCTGAAATCAAAATAAATTTTGCCCATCAGCGCCAGTTCAGCAGAATTATGCTGAATTTGTTCAATTGCCCTGTTTACTGCGTCCTTCTCTTCCTCTATCTGCCAGCGGCACTGCGATTCCACAATACTCCTGTGATATTTGTTCAGTCTGAAAGAAAGTAATGTTATCAGGGTACAAAAACAAATTACAGTCAGTAATGTTATAAAAATTATCTTGCCTTTTATTGTTTTCATTAAAAACTACTCAAAGTCGGCAAGCTGGGTAAATCCGGTTGTTTTAAGAATTTCCATTATTGTGCTGTTGGCATTTCTGATAATCATTTTGCCCTGTTTTTTCATCACTTTTGAACAGGTAAAAAATGTTCTTAAACCGGCACTGGATATATAAGCGAGCTGTGCCAGATCAATAACCAGTTCGTTAATTCCTGTCAGTGATGTTTTAATGTCCTCATCAAACTCCGGAGAAGTTTGCGCATCCAGTCTCCCGGTAAAAGCAATTTCCAGTTTTTCAGCAGATTGTTTTTTTGTAAATGCCATAGTATTAAAACCTTTCTTCCAAAAATATTACTAAACAATATTTTATCTTCACCATTATATTCCCTCTCAAAAAATTAACAGTTGTCCGCCGGCAAAAACAATTTTGAATATTCAGCCGTAAGGCTCAAAGAGGATTAATAACATAAAACTCTAAACCCAGAGATAACGGAATTAATAAAATTCATTGAAGTGTCGAAAGGTAGGATAATATGGATTACAGGGAACTTGGCAGAACAGGTAAAAAAACCGGTATTATTGGCCTTGGATGTGAACATCTTGACGGAAAACCATACGACCAGGTTAAAGAAACAATAGACACGGCTATAGAGCATGGCATTAATATAATGGACGTATTCATGCCCGGCAGGGAGGTCAGAGAAAATATTGCCAAAGCAATAGGAAAAAACCGCGATAAAGTCATGATACAGGGACATATAGGCTCCACAGATGTAGGGAAGCAGTATGATATAAGCCGTGAGCTGCCGGTAGTAAAACAATACTTTGAAGACATGCTGAGAATTTTCGGCGGCTACATAGATTTGGGAATGATGTTCTTTATTGATTCCGAAAAGGACTTCAAGGGAATATTCGAAACCGGATTTGCCGAATACGTAAGTCAACTCAAACAAAACGGAGACATTGGGCACATCGGATTCAGTTCACATAATCCGGAAATGGCCATGCGGGCCATTGCAACAGGCTTGCCTGAAATGATGATGTTCAGCATCAATCTGGCATTTGATCTATATCCGTCTGACAAAAATGTCCTTGACGGCCTGGAAGGATCACTGGACTCTTCACTGTTCAGAGGCATAGACCCGAGCCGGGCCAAGCTCTATAAACTATGCGAGCAAAAAGGAATCGGCATAACGGTAATGAAAACTCTCGGAGCCGGAAAACTGCTGTCTCCGGAACATACGCCGTTCACCGGACAGATGAGCGTAGCGCAGTGCATACACTATGCGCTCACACGCCCCGCTGTTGCCAGCGTACTGCTGGGCTGCAAATCAGGTGCTGAAATTACCGAGGCCGTAAAATACCTTGATTTAAACGAAGCCGAACGAGATTATACACCAATGCTCGCGTCAATTAAAAATGATTTCCGCGGAAGCTGCGTTTACTGCAGCCACTGCCAGCCATGCCCTGTTAATATAGACATTGCCGCCGTAAATAAATACCTCGACATTGCCCGGCTGAATGAGACGGATGTTCCGCAATCAATCCGAGCACACTATAATGAACTTGAAAACGGCGGCAGTAAATGTATCAAATGCGGTCACTGTGAAAGCCGCTGCCCGTTTGGAGTTGAGATCATTAAGAATATGGAGAAAGCCGCCCAGCTATTCTTCAAATAATCAAACCAATTGAAACCGGCGAATCTGTATCATAAACAGAAAGGCCCTCATTCCGACGTAGTAAAGGGGCCTTTCTGTTTGCTTTAATATCTTCACCCGTTTGAATTGGTTTTTTATTTTTATTTAATTTGTCGTTAATTTGAGTTTTTTGGGTAAAATAATTACAGGCACCTTATAATCCTGCAGACACGATTTAGCGCCTCTTTTTATCTTACAAAACAACTGAAAACCGGTAACTGACAACTGACAACTTATAAAAATATTTATTTTTTAAGACCAATCTACGCAGCCTCAGGATATTGACAAACCTTTTATAAGAACATTATAATACATTTATATTAAATAAATTTCTTTTCACTCTATTCAATAGTTTATTTTCAAAAACTCATAATACACTATAAAAATAAAGAGAAAGGCAGTTATCGGAATGATTAAAAGTATCATAAAATTTTCGAAGGGCCATAAAATCTGGGACAGAGCCGGAAGCGAGCTTACAAGAATGATTGGTCATGATGATATCAAGGAAGCCAATCCGTTTATTTCATTGAACGTACTGGATTCCACGAATCAATTTAAACATATCAAAGAATTTTCTATACACCCACATCAGGGAATTGAATGTGATTTTCCGTGTCCCCCCTTTAATAATGGGGAGAAAATATCCGCAGAAGAATCACAATGGCTTACAGCTGGCAACGGTATATTGAATGTTGAGATGTCCGAGGAACGAAACAAATTGTTTGGAATGCAGCTTTGGGTTGAGCTGTCAGAACAAAATAAAGCACCTCTACAGGATTGCCTATGCATAACAAATGAAATTAACGGAAACGTAAAGCAGAACAGGGGTACTGTTAAAATCATTACAGGCAATTTCGGCAAGATAAAACGCATAGACAGTGAGTATATAAAAACTCTGATTATGGATATTAAGTTAAATCCTCAGAAACAGCTATCAATACCTGTGGAAGAAAAATATACAATTCTTATTTATATTCTTGAAGGAAACGGTTTCTTTGGGCCCGGCATGCGCAAGGCAGATAAAAAAACGGCATTAATTTTCGGAAAAGGAGACAAATTCATTGCCAGCTCAGGTCCTATGGGGCTCAGATTTGTATTATATGGCGGACTGCCGTCAAACAAAGCCGGTAAAAACAAAAAAACTCATAAGTTATAAATAAACAGAAAAAATTACAGGCGGTTGAGTATATCGGACAACACTTAATAAAAGGATAATCAATCTTTCTGCAGCCAAACCAAAAAGTGACTGCCTTATCATCGTAATTTGTTAAGCTGGTTTCAGTTTTTATAGCATCACGGATATCAGGGGGGAGTTCGTGAGAGCGCATATAAAACCAATTTTAAAATTTTTATTTTGAAATTTAATGGATTTCAAAATAAAATTCTCATTATTTATTCCTGCATACAGGGGTAAAAAGATCCTCCCTTTGCCTGAAACAAGGTAACAACAAAACATTCCCTCGCTCTACACCACTATAATATCATCCTTAATTACAAAAAACCAAGCTCAATGGGAATCAGGTTCTTACTATTTAAGGAGGATTTTAACTATGGAACTTAAAGGCATAAAAAATATAAAAAAAGTAATAAACGTCCAGCCGGCAGCGGAAGGTTCCGGAGCAAATCTGAGCAGGGTCCTTGGCTACTCGGATACAGATAAAATAGATCCCTTTTTAGTGCTTGATATATTTGATTCGGTAAAATCCGAAGGTCACATAAAAGATTTTTGCATACGAAACCACACGGGAGTGGAGACCCTCACCTACCTTATCCATGGAATAATAAATTATAAAGACACAAACGGCAACTTAGGACAAATCATTGGCGGGCAGGCACAATGGGTTAATTACGGCAGTGCCATACTGCATAAAAAAATACCCCAAAAGCACGGAAGAATGCTGGGCCTTCATATCTGGATAAATGTTCCGGAGAATAAAAAAATCAGTAAAATTCCATACCTGAATATTCATCAAAATGATATGCCTAAAATTGAAGAAAAAAACTGTACAGTTAAAATTATCACCGGAAAATATAAAGACATTGAAGGCCCCTATAGCCAATCAATCAATCCTCTAATATTGGATATTAAAGTAAAACCCGGCTACGACTTCCTGCATGTGATTCCGGAAGCTTTTAATTCCTTCATCTATATTCTGGAAGGAAGCGGTGCCTTTGGCAATAGCATTAATCAGATAGGTGAAAATACGGCTGTCATTCTTGACGATGGAGATTCTGTATTTATAAAATCAGGAAAAAAAGGAATGCGCTTTATACTTTTTGCCGGTCAGCCTATAAAGGAACCTATTCCCTGTGGAAGAAAGGCTGTAATGAATGCGGAAGAAAAATTAAACAGGACTTTTCTAAACTTGCATACAGGTAGAGTTTTGCAATAAAAATAAATACCGGCAAATGCTAATATATTCCGCAATAAGTCCATTGTGTCTCAGATCCGCAGTCTATGACTCCTAGTAGTGATACAACATCCGGAGCAATGAATTGAATTTGCAAGTTGTCAAATTCAATTCATTGCCGATAAATTCAAAAATTCATCCACAGACCACACTTTGCAAGCGACATCACCAGGCATTGATTCACTTGCAAGGCAATAAAGATGCCCGTCAATTACATCCCATTGCAGAAACCATTCCTCACCGTTAACCCGGCAAAAAGCTCTTTCAAACGGAATCACCGTAAAACTTTCCGGCGGCAAATGAAATCCCAGTCCGGATGCTTTCATCACGCTTTCCTTGGCCGTCCACAACTTAAAAAATACCGCCTGTGATTCTTCGGTTGTAAGCCCCGGCTTTTCAAATTCCGCACATTCAAGAGGCGTAAAACACCGCTCAGCAACGGCAGGATCGAAGCTGCGTAATTTTTCTATATCAACACCAAGGCGGCAGTCACCGGAGGCAAGAATCACATAGTCACCGCCATGCGACAGATTAAAATGAAGCCCGTCGTTAGACAAGTTTGGTTTATCGTAAACGCCGTAAACAATATCTTCATCGGACTCCACTCCCAGAACAGAGCGCAGCAAAAGACCGGCTCCCATGGAACGCAGCCGGTCCCCAACCTTCATATAGCGGCAGGTTTTTTCACGCCTTTTCGGAGTAAGCAAACCAAGCAGTATTTCATAACCGCTGTTAAGTTGATTTATGCCAATAATATCAAGCCGCACTCGGTTATCTTTCCTTTTTAATGTAAATAAGAATACAATTAAGTCCCAGAGTATAGCTGTATTCCACTTTTTCGGCAATTGTTTTCACAAGGTTTATTCCATGATAGAAGAACTCACCTTCCTCTTCTTCATACGTTTTAGTGGGGTCAAACTGCGCGCCGTCCTCTCTTAAACTGACAATGACCGTATCCTCAAGTATTCTCACAAAAATATCAATATAGTTTGTTTTATCGGAAGATTGATAACTGTATTTTATGGTATTGGTCGCCATCTCTTCAATGGCAAGACCGACATAATTTGCAGTGATGTCATTAATGCCGTTGTCAAGGCAGAATTTTATAACCTTCTCGGAAAGCTCTATAGCGTCGCTCTGTTTGTTTTGGATCGTAAACTCAAGAACATGTTCATCAGCAGAGGCCGGCAGCATATAAAGACCCTTGATCTTCCCCGAAGATTTTACGGAAAGATAGTGGGCGGCACACAGGATAATAATAAAAGTTATTATCTCTGTCAGGACAAACGAGCTCCAGATACCGTATGCACCGAAGAATTTAGACAGTATAAACGCCAGCGGCACGACGATTGCCAGTCCCTGCAGAACTGCAAGCACGGAAGAAAACGCCGGTCTCTGAATTGTCTGGGTATAATAGATCATCAGAAATGAAAACCCGACCCCCGGCAGACTTAAAGAAAAAATTCTTATAGCCGGGATACTTATTGCCAGATCAGCAGGTGAGGAAACGCCGAAAAGTCCCAGTATAAAGGCGGGAAAAAGTTCAAAAACGGCGACACAGATAACAGATGAAAGCATGATCACCGACAGGGCTCTTTTTAAAGTAAAGCTTATGCCGTTATAATCCTTCTCACCGTAAAGCATACCGACAATAGGCATCATTGTCTGTGAGGCTCCGGCAATAAACATGGAGATCATAGAAAGGCAGGACAGGCATACAGAAAAAGCCACCATTCCCGAAGGACCGACAACAGCAAGCACGATATTGTTGATGAAAAGGGTTTTAAAGAACAGCAACCCCTTACCCAAAGCACTGGAAGTGCCGGTTTTCAAAATATCGGCGGTATGGGCGGCAAACTTTTTCAAATTAAGAACAAAATGCATCGTATTCTTTTTTGACAGATAATACGGAAGCAGCATCAAAGAACCGACAACATATCCGAGAACAGTCGATAAGGCCGCGCCGCCTATATCCATATGAAACACTTTAAGAAAAATAATATCCAGCGTCAGGTTGACTACATTGGCGACGATCAATACCGACGAAGCAAGATGCGGCTGGCCGTCGGTTCTGACAAAATAGACAATCCCCGGAAGCACCATAAAAAACGGCGCTCCCCAGATAAAATAGACCATAAATCTGGAGGCCAGTGGCGTCAGTTCATTACCGCCGGTCATAATATTGCATATCGGCTTGAGGAAGATTATTCCCAATACCGTAATGAGCACGCTCATTACCAGCATGCCGACAAGTGAGGCGGTATAAATCTCATTAACGGATTGTGCGTCGCGTTTACCTTTGTAATAGGCTACAAGCGTCGAGCCGCCAATACCGAAAAGCGAATGGCAGACATTAAAAAACATTGTCAGCGGCAAAGCCAGATTAACGGCGGCCAGAGCCTTGGGGCCAAGGATGTTGCCGACAATAATGCCGTCGATAATAATGCTCATAGACAGAGCCATCGTCATCAGAATCGTCGGCGCAAAATACTTGGCAAACCGCCGGTATAAAACTTCACCGTTTCTTTCGAACATAATAGTCATTCCTTTGTGTTGTTTAGGATTAAAAGTAATAAAATAATAAACTCAAAAAACATAATCATCCCTATAATCATCAATAAACCTATCTTCAATCCCATTGGAATATTTCCACCATCTCCATCCATTGGTTGACGTATTTTCCCTGCCAGAAATATTCTTCTTCGCTGCATCTGCTGCAGCGGAAACAGATTTATAAGATTTTTCTTTATATAAAATTTCTTTTTTGTCAACATTAAACCTGGCTTCTTCTCGTTTTCCATGGTAATTCCCAAATATTGTTATTACATTACTGCTTTTGGGCAAAGATTCAAAATAATGGTCTTCAACTTCTATTTTCAAGCTCAACACATGTTCCTTAATTGACGAAAAAATCAGTTTACATCTCTCAGAAAGAAAATCTTCATAAAAATCATCATAAAGCCCGCTGATCGTCTCTCTTGGTATCAAGTGACTATCTAAAGACTTCTGTAAATTAGAATTTTTTTTCAAAAGATCGGCTAAATAATACGATGGGCATTTGTCAGATATAGTTACATTTGTAATTTTTGGAATAAGTGTTCTATTCGCAACACAATCTAATAAATTATCCTCTAACTCATCCTCACCTAATTTTTTTTTCAAATAGGCAACTGGAAAAATATGATGATCATTTATATCTGTATTAAATTGAATTTTTGATGAATTATTCCAATCAAGCAGTCCGTGCGAAACAAAGTTTATAAAATTTAATATTCCCATATATACAGCACTGCCTTTCCTGGAAAAGACTTTAATATCCTCTGGTTTCTCAATAATTGGTTTTAATTTGCTAAAATAATATTTATCAGATATTTTGCCATTTATTGAGATTTTTTCAAGTATTTTAGAATCTTGAATTATCATTTCGTTCGAAGAAGAAACATATCGCTGTGATAAAACAGAACTCCAGTACCAATAACTAATAAATTTCCTCTGAGACTCGTTCATCTGGCTAAAACTCTGATTTGGTAAAGATTTCAAAAAAATCATTAAAGGAATGATAGTATTAGGATATGGCATCCAATATTGAGAGATTATATAGTTATTACAATATAAAAAATCCAATGAAGATTTATATAAACAACAAAGACTATCCCAATACTCATCAAAGTGTGAAGCTGTTAAATTAGATAAAATAAAATTTTTATCAACATTTTTTCCATTACTCACAATAAAAGCTATAGTTCTAGCAATGATTTCACGATTAAATTTATATTCTTTATGTTTTTCTTCAAAATCTTTAGTCTTTTTTCTTAAATTAAACCCTGAATATAATTTTGCTACCAAAATATCAATAAAATTTAAATTGATTCCCCTGCTATTACTTCTTTCAAAAAACAGGGCAAATTTTTCAGTATTCATTTCCAATTGAAAATAAGAAAGTAATTTTTCAGACTTCATCAACTCTTCAAGCTTACGAACAACCAGATTATATCTCTTAAAAGCTGTTTCCTTATCCTCAGAAGACAAAGTTCTAATATATAACAATTTATCAAAGAAATTAAGCCTTATATCCTCTTCCATTATAAAATTTTTTGTTATATTATAAGCATCAGATAATTTTACAGAAAGTCTTTCATTATCTTCTTTACCATCAATAGAGGAGACTAATTGAGATAAAAGCAATTCATTGTAATTATCAACTTCATCTTCTAATTCATCATCATTTTTAATTATGAACCATAGATTATCAATACCTTTTATTGCTCGGTAAATAGATGTTATCCTTTGTTGCCCATCCAAAACAATTCTAAAATTTTTTATTTGAACTTTCTCCTTAACTTCTTCCTTTGAAAAACTTGTAATCTCTAATTTTTTTCTGCGTTTACCTGAAATAGCCCTTGGGCGCATATCTATTTCTCTTACCGTTATTTCAAAAGAAGGTAACCCATATATAATAGTTCCAACAAAAATATCTTTTATCAAAGAATCGAATAAATCATATGTTCTTGAAATATCCCAAACAAAATCTCTTTGAAATTCAGGTAATACTATATCCTCACTGTCAATTTTACTAATGATATCAATTAATGATCCCGTATTGTAAGTATTTTTATTCATAAAACCTCCAATAGCATTAATAATACAGCAATTTTTTATTTAATATTAATATATGTACAACTAAAACTTTATTTTAAACCTATTTATTCGGAATCAATTTTTTTCAACACAAAAGTATCATATAAGAAAAATCATATCCCACAAAAACTCAACCACAGATGCGTCTAATATTCCCCCCCACCTTTGAACATATGGATTCCCGACAGCACACCAGAGAATGACTCCACTGGATTGCCGCGCTAACGCTCGCAATGACACATACCCATCAGCCGGAAAAAACTGAAAACAATGAGCATAGTCCACACCCTAAAATCCTATTATTCCTATAAAAAAGCAAATATTACAAAACAGCTATCTCTGTGTTTCTGAGCTGTGAAGCTTTTTGCAAGACATCAGGGGCAGTCGGTCAAAAAGATTTACAGTTCAGGAACACAAGCACAAACCTACCCCTCATGCACCCCTTTAAACATATGGATTCCCGACAGCACACCAGAATGACTCCACTGGATTGCCGCGCTAACGCTCGCAATGACACATACCCATCAGCCGGAAAAAACTGAAAACAATAAGCATAGTCCACACCCTAAAATCCTATATTCCTATAAAAAACCAAATATTACAAAACAGCCATCTCTGTGTTTCTGAGCTGTGAAGCTTTTTGCAAGACATCGGGGGCAGTCGGTCAAAAAGATTTACAGTTCAGGAACACAAGCACAAACCTACCCCCCATTGCACCCCTTTAAACATATGGATTGCCGCGCTAACGCTCGCAATGACATAAACTATTACCAAATAACGCCTGCACTTAGATAACTACCCATGCCTCCTAATTTACATGCTGAAACGCTGAGTTGCTAAATTGACGAGTGCCGTGAGCTTTGTAATTTTGGCAATTCATCCTTTATATACTCCTGCAGCGTTTCCCGCAGAAAAACAATATGTTCCTTCTTCCCGGACGAAGCTCCAAACTGCCTGACCCTGCCGTCTTTCAGTTTCACGTTCAATATATAATAGTCATCATATTTTGAGGATTGTTTCATATAAAATATTTCCGAAATATCCGCGACAGGCATATCAAAAGACTTTATTTTAAAGGGCTGTTCGACCACGGAAAGCCTGCCGTCCCTTATTCTATGTTCAGTTCCTGTCATCCGGCGCAAAAAACTATAGCACAGCATAGAAGCAACTATAACATATGTTATTAAATAAAGATCATGTTTAAATACCACTTTCCAGGATCCGGTAATATCAACAAAAAACATTAGAAACATCAGAGCAACAGGGAAAATAATGCTCAGCACTATAATTACGGCAAAAAACCAGCGCGTAGGTTGTCCGACCGACAGCACAAAACCTTGCAGATCATTCCTTATGAAAAATTTATTTCCGAAAAGCTCCCTCCCTTTATCTGAAATACTTTTGGAAACGTCCATCATAGAATGAAACAGTGCATATTTTTCGAATATTTCCTTAAGCTTGCCGGCATCATCGTCAGGCACATATTCAATAAAATCAATATGCTTGCCATTTTCTAAAACAGCTTTGAGTTTTATAGTGGAATATGACAGCTCGCCCTTATTGGAATAACATTCATCCTTATCTATATAAATTGACTTCAAGGGAGATATTTTTGTTTTTTTGAACAAAGAAAACGTATGGCTAACCGATAAGGAATTTTGGGAAATATAATATTTAGAGGTAATTTTTTCAAAAAATTCAAAGAGAAACCTGGGAGGAGGAATCTTTACACAGGCAATCATAGAAGCAATCAAAAGAATAACAAAAATTGCAATTCCGGTTTCCATAGGAATATGCATATAACTGACAAGACATACAGGGATGGACGCTGAAAGAATAAAGGCCGTCAATAATTCCATATAACCCAGCAAATCCAAACCCATATCTTTGGTAAATATAAGCTCATTATCTGAAAGCTCAAGATTATACCGGGAAGACAAATGCTCCAGTTCACTCTCCGGAAATGAAAATGAATTAACCATAATTATCTCCTTAAAGCAATAAAATCCATTATGACAAAATGTTAGTTAAATAAATTTTATGCATTTCTACAATTTTAAATCTTATCGGCCTTTAAATGCTCTTCCAGAGCTTTTTTCAGAAAAATAATATGCTCCTCATTCCTGAGAGATGCTCCAAAGCTTTTAGAGCTGCCGTTTTTCAGTTTGGCAAAAATAGTATAAAAAGTCCTTCCTCTGGACTCATGACTCTTATAATCTATCCCGGAAATATCCACAATCGGCAGATCCAGAGTTTTAATTGCCACCGGAGACTCCTTTAGGCAAAGGCTGCCCCTCTCTATGATATAGTTGGTTCGGCCAAAAAACAGAAAAATACAACTGACCGCCAAAGAAACAGCAACAACCATGCCAAACGGAATATTATTGTCATAAAACAAATTACCTACAATAGCCGCAATAATAGCTGTCAGGAATATAACTAATCTGGACATAATAATAGATATTTTTCCAGGATGCCTCACCGATATCAAAAAACTTCCAGGAGAGGCCGTTATCAGAAATTTATTATTATAAAAACTACGCCTGTTTCCTGAGTAATCAAAATTATGCCCTAAAACTGAGCGATTCGCTTCACCTTCCGTTGACGGAAATGAATTATCCATAAAGACACCTCCCAAAATAATTGCTCAAACTGCTAAAAGATGTTTTTAAAAAGTAGTATTTCTATCTTACATTTCTATTCATTGATAAACTCACGTAAATGCTCCCGCAAATATTCTTTTACATCCAAAATATGCTGCTCAGTGCGGCTTGAAACTCCTACATCCATATCTTTACCCGATTTAAGTTTAACCGATAAAAAATAGGTAATCCGATTATAGCGATTAACAGGGTTGGATGTTTTTTTGCCATATATATAATCAATGTCCGATACAGCAACATCACAGCTTTTGATCCCTATAGGAAACTCGGTAACAATAAACCTGGAGCCTTTTATTTTATATTCTGTTTTTGCTCCAAAATAAAGAAATGCGGAGATTGCAAGACAGGCTCCTATAAGCGGCAGCGACACGGAATAAGTAAAAATATAATAAAATAAACTTGGAACCAGCAGCAATATAATAATGGCAAGCCAGATTCCATCCGACGGTTTATTTACGGTTATTGAAAAATAACCGGGCCCGCTGTCTTTAGTTAACAAGATTATTCCTCCTTTATTTCCATAGCGGCATCAGACTTCTTTTGAAATCCTGAATTCTGCTAAAAATATTCCTAAGCGACACAAAGGCTATACGGGATATCTCAGTCCGAAATTTTTCCGGACTAAGATATCCAAACTAAATATAGACACAAATCTATCTATTCATTTTCCGCAAAGAAACCGAATCCCAAAAGCGCATCGATAAAATTGCGCAGATATTCATCAGACGTAATCGGCCACTTGAAACCAAGCCTTAAAAGAGCCTGAGAAGTATAACTGTTCATCGTCTTAATCGGCACGGCGCGTTTTCCGCGGCCCATATTGCTGTAGGCTACAAGCACAGACAGTTGCTGCGATTTCTCCTTATCCCTCATCGCAATCCCCAGGTCCTTTTCATACTCCTCGGGCTCACATGGGGTAATAGCAACCCCGCGCTTGTTGAGCTCGGAAATGATATCGCCGATAAAAACATCATGGTCATTATACGGATGAAAAATACAGCACTGCCTTGGGGCGGCGGAAAGTTTAAGTATCGCCTGCGCCGTGCAGTCAATCGGTGCGAACTCCGTCTTGACTCCCATACCGGCGTAAGAAACCTTGCCGATGATACTGAAGGCCCTAAGCCGGTTGACAAAGCTGTTAGTGTTGAAATTTATCTGGAATTCGCCGTCATCGCTTCTGGCCATCAAATTGCCGACGCGCATTATTTTCCCGTTAAGACCTTTCGTTACCGCATCCAGCACAATTCTTTCAGCCATAAATTTACTGTGAATATACTTATTTTCCAGACTCTGTCCGAAATAGTGCATCTGTTCCGTCATCAGATTTTTCTCCGGCGGATTATTTTCAATGCTTATTCCGGCTACGCTGGTCGTTGAAATCTGGATAAAGCGGCAGCCCTTTTTCATGCAGAACTCAACTCCGTTTGCCACTCCGCCGACATTGATATCCTCTATTTCCGTTCCGGCGGCATAATGCTTTACATTTGCCGCGCAGTTGATATAGGTGTCGATCGGCAGACCTTCAAGTTTTGCAAAAGAGGATTTGTCGGTGATATCGCCGTCAATGACAAAGATTCTTTTGTCAAAAAGCTCATCGAAATCGTCGGAAAAATAATAGACAAGAAAACTCTTGACTCTCTCTTTGGCCTCTACCCTGCCTCCTCTGACAACGCAGTATGCGGCTCCGCTGCAGCTTCTTAAAAATTCGCGCAGGATATGAATCCCCAGAAATCCCGTTGCGCCCGTAAGGCAGATGTTGCCGACATCGGCAAACTCACCGTTTCTATAGGACTCAAGGTTGTTATTCTGCAAAAGCTTATCTATTGCGGAATAATCAAACTCCGCATCGGCATTGCCGCCGGAAGCTGATTTTTCAGTCTTTTTATCGACAAGCAAAGCCAGATCCCTCGGCGTAGGATATGAAAATACATCTCCGTAAGCCACTTCATAGCCGCTATTGGCGGCCTCAATGACCACCTGCGTAACAAGGAGCGAGGTTCCTCCGAGATCAAAGAAATTGTCTATAGCCCCAACCCTGTCAACACCTATGGTTTTGGCAAAAATATCACAGAAAAGTTTTTCTGCCGGAGTTTCCGGCTCTGTATATTCCTGATGCGACATCAAAAACGGTTCAGGGAGAGCCTTAAAATCCGTCTTGCCGTTAGGGGTCACCGGCAATTCATCCAATTGCATGTAAGCTGTCGGCACCATATATTTCGCCAGCGAAGACAGCAGGTTTTCCCTGAGCTCTTCAATTTTCAGTTGCCTGTCGGCCGTATAATAAGCGCAGATGTGTTCCTGTCCCTGAATATTTTTCACACAGACGGCGCACGATTTAATGCCGCGGTAATTTCCCAGAACAGTTTCAATTTCTCCGAGTTCTATTCTCAATCCGCGGAGTTTTATCTGCCCGTCATTTCTTCCGAGAACGATTATCTCTCCCTGATTATTCCATTTGGCCAGATCTCCGGACTTATAAAAACGCATTCCGTCCCTGACGACAAAGCGTTCGCCCGTCATTGCCATATTTCCGAAATACCCCTTAGCAACGCCCTCACCGCCGATCCAGAGTTCGCCGACAACACCGAAAGGCAGAGGATTCTCATCCATATCCATAACCTGCTCGACAACGTTATGCAAAGGAGCGCCGATGGAAACATTGATGCCTGTGAGAAGCTTGGCATTGGAAGATACGGTAATTTCAGTGGGACCGTATGTATTTATAAGAACGGCCCTGGTGATTGCAGAAAGTTTGTTGTAAAGCGCCGGCGGATATTTTTCACCTCCCGCCATAACCACTTTACATTTTGCGATAGCGTCACAGAGGACCGGAAGCGCAAGATACTGCAACATCCTTGAAGGTGTTGCATTAAAAGCATTTGCCCCGGTTTTCTCAAACAGTTCAGCAAGTTTCTGAGGACTTACGGCTTGCTCCTCATCGGCAAAAACGAGGGTCAGGCCGTTCATAAGCGTAGTGAACGCTTCCTTGAGGAACATGTCAAATGAAACGGTGGTAATCGAAAGCATTGTGCAGCCGTTATCCAGCAAAGCCATAACATGGCGGTTTTCTTTCTCCGGGACGACATAGTTGACTATATTGCCATGGGTAAGCATAACGCCTTTCGGTTTTCCGGTAGAGCCTGAGGTATAAATGATATAACAGAGATCCTCGGAAGTGACATCAACGCCCGGATTGTCTTTTTTCCCTCCGGAAAGCAGAGAGTTTACATCAAGTCCGTTTTTGAATCCCCTGTCACTGTCTACGATGGTATATCGGGCGCTGCTGTCATCCAGAACATGGTTTATCCTATCGGCCGGATAATCGGGATCTATGGGTATATAGGCGCAGCCGGCTTTCATTATTCCCAGCATGCAACAAAGAATATTGCTCGTCCTTGAAAGCACGAAAGCGATACGATCGCCTTTTTTCACTCCCAGGGATAAAAGGCAGTTTGCGATCAGGTTTGCCCTTTCGTTAAACTCTCTGAAGGAAAGCGTTCTGTCGGCGGCAATCAAAGCCGTTTTATCGGGATTAATCAAAGCCTGATGCTCCAGCATGCTGTGCAGTGACGGAACGTTATTCTTTTTAACTTCCCTGTTGAACGAGGAAAGCATTGAAGACTGCTCTGCGGTAACAATAGACAGATCTTTCAGCAAAGATTCGCTTCTTTCCGTCATAGATTCAAGAATATGTTTTATGCATGCAGCGAAGGAAGTCATAGTATCGGCAGTATAGAGAGCATCGTTATACTGAAGCTCTATTTTATAGTCGGCTCCGGAATCAGCCACATGTATGGATACCGGGAACTTGGCCTTTTCATTAAACAGCAAAGTTTCAAGGCCCACTTTCTTGCCGTCAAGTGAATATTCACTTATCAATCCCGCCTGATATGAATACATAATTTCCGGCACAAAACCGTAATCCCGGGAAATAAAAGTGAACGGATACGCTTTATGCGTCAGCGTATCGAACATATACTGCTGCGTGTTTTTAAGGTAAGCGGCGATGCTGGAATCGGACGGGACACTGTTAACAAAGGGCAACGTTTTTACCATCATGCCGAGGTTATTCTGTAAACCGGCATCATCCCGGCCGTTGGAGATCGTCGAGATTAAAATATCCCTCAAGTTTACAAAGCGGCTGATCACAAAACAGGCCGCGCCAAGGAAAAGCGAACTGGGCGTAATTCCAATTGTCCGGCAAAAATCGTCGACAAGAGCCTTAGGCACCAATTGCGAATATTTGGCAAGCAACCCGTCCTCACCGTCTTTGGCAGTATCCTTGGGCAGAACGGCCGGATTGTCAACGGTAAGAAGCCTTTGGCGGAAATATTCCTCCGCCTTTGCAAAAACTTCGCTTTTGCCGGTTTCCTCTTCCATAAGCGCAACGTCAAAGCTTGTAAATTCCTCTTTGGCAACGTCTTTGCCGCCGTATGCCGTTATTAAATCCCGCAAAAGTATATCAACGGAAAAACCGTCGAAAACAATATGGTGAAAGTCGGTCAGCAAATACACATTTTCATCCGTTTCATAGATACATGCGCGAAACAGCGGCCCCTCAAAAAGGTTGAACGGTGAAGTAAACGAATGTTTAATGCCGGCAACAGCGCTTTCCTGAACCTTCATAACCGGAACGTCAAACGTCAAACCGTCACATCTGACCTGACATATCTGCTGCCCGCTGACTGTAAGATGCGTCTTAACATAGCTATGAGCTTCTATAACGTCAAAAAATGCCTGTTTAAGTTTGGCCGTATCTGTGGAAGCGGCAAATTTAAAGGCAATGGGAACGTTATAATGGGTTGAATCGAGGCGCCGGGCACAGGCATAGTAAACGCCGAGCTGATTTTGAGTCAGCGGATAAACGTCTCTTTTTTCATAGCTTTTTCTTACTGCGGCCGTTCCCTGAAGAATAAGCGCTTCTATGGCCTGAACGGTCTTGCCGTTCATTATATCCCTGGCATTGATTGAAATACCGGTATCTTTCGATATGATAGCGGCAATCCTGATCGCTCCCAGCGAACTCATACCGGCAAAGAAAAGATCGGTCGTAATGCCGATTTGTTCGTTTTTGATTACGGCAGACACCGTTTCCAGTATTTTTTTCTGCAGTTCATTACCGGCAGGTACTATTTCTTCCGCCTTCATCTCCATCTGCGGCAGGGCTTTTTTATTAATCTTGCCTCCGGGAGTCATCGGCATCTTTTCAAGACGCATAAAACCGGAGGGAACCATATATTCCGGCAGCTTTTTTGCCAGATAATCCGTCAGCAGCTTTTCATCAATTTCCTCAACGGAGCAATAATATGCACAGAGAAGATCTCCGCGGACAACGGCAACAACGCTCTCTATTTTGTCAAAACCGGAAATGCATGCTTCGATCTCGCCAAGTTCAATGCGGAATCCCCTGAGTTTGACCTGATCGTCAATCCTGCCGAGATACTCAAGCTCACCGTCCTCATTCCATCTGGCCAAATCGCCTGTCCGGTACATCTTTTCATAACCCGATTCGGCAGAGTATGGGTTTTTTACAAACACCTTTTGTGTCAAATCATCGCGGCTCCAGTAACCGGCCGCAATTTGCACCCCGGAAAGACAAAGCTCGCCCGGCATACCCAAAGGAACAAGCTGCATGTTTTTATCAACAATATAATTAATACTGTTGGGAATCGGGGCGCCGATGGGAATATTGTCATAAGTTCTGCTGCGGTCGACGATATGGTATGAAGAAGCAACTGTAAATTCAGTCGGTCCGTAACCGTTAAACAGTTTACCGGAAAAATTGGGCACCGCTTTAAGCTTTTCCCCGCCGACCATAACGTTTTTAAGACTCAAATCATACCTGTTCATCAGCTCTATGCCAAACTGCGTGGCAACGCCCGCGTCCGTGAGTCCTTCCTGTTTGGCATAATTGTAAAAAGCACCCAAATCATAGCGCAATTTTTCCTCAATAATATAGAGCGTCCCTCCAAAACATAAAACAGGAAACAAGCCGATCACCGAGGCGTCAAAACTAAAACTGCTGACTACACAGGCCTTTGATTCCTCAGTAAGATCAAACGCCCTCTGATTCCAGGCGATAAAAGCACTGAGAGCACGGTGTGGAATAACAACACCTTTGGGATTGCCGGTAGAACCGGAAGTGTAAATCATGTAGGCGTTGTCATCAACCCCTGGAGGTTTTAACTGCTCATAAGCAGTTAAAGATTCGGCCTTTTCAAGCAAATCCTCAATGAGTAACTGCCTGCCGCCGAAAGCAATTTTTTGCCCTGATTCTTTCGATGTTATCAGCACCGCGGCATCACTGTCTTTGATCATATATTCGATCCTGTCTGCCGGATAATCAGGATCTACGGGAACATAAGCCGCTCCGGCTTTCATAGCCGCAAGAATTGCCGCCATAAATTCAAGTTTTCTCGGCAGCATCAGGGCTACAAAACGACCGCGCACATCAAAATCCCTTCCAAGAATAACTGCGGCTTTATCCGTCAGGGAATCAAGCCGGGAATATACCATTGAGGAATCTTTATCCTTAAGCGCCGTTTTTGACGGATACTTTACCGCCGTTTTCCTGAAAGCACCTACAAAAGTCAGCTCCTTGTCATAATCAAGCTGTGCGCCTTTAAAATCATCAAGCAAAATCTTTTTCTCTTTGTCTCCGATAATGGACAAAAAAGACACCGGCTTCGATTCATTATCCAGAAGTTCAGACAGCATCGCCTTGATGCCATCGGCCATAAATTCAATCTCACGGCCCGTAAACGCCAATGTCTGATAGACGATAGTTATTGTTTGCAGACCGTCTTCATCAAGCTTATATTTGTTAACTCTGAAGACAAGGGCAAAAGGAGAAATATTTTCGTGGACCGGTTCCATTGCCAACGGCATATGGGCGCGGGAGTTGGAAACCACGGAAAAGTTCCAAATCTTTGAAGTATCCTCACCTTTGCCCAGAAGGTGTTCGGTAACAAAATTCAGCGGATAATAGGCGTGATGCATTGCACTTCGCAATGTTGAAGATACATTGGCAAGAAAATCGGCAAAAGTCATTTCATCATTACGGCTTACGTCGAGAATCAATGAATTCACCAGCATACCGATTGTATCCTTAAGATTTTCAGGCAAACCTTTCCTGCCGGAATAGGCGGTTAACACCGGTATCCGCTCACAATTATAGCGCCGGAGCAGATAAGCGCTCAAAAGCGCCAGGGCAAAACGGAAAGGAGTTACCTTAAACGGCAGACGGCTGCAGTAATCATTTATGGCGGCGGTCGTATTTTTATCCAGCTCAATCAAAAAATCGCTGCATGCAATATTGCCGTCGGAGATTGAATCAGGGTAATCATACGTAGCGTCAATTGAGTTCTCCCAGTACTGCCTATCTGCGGAAAATGCCTCGGAAGCAAAATAATTATTTTCAAAAGCACGGTAACCGCCGTAAACCGCAGGGATGGGCTTGATCTCCTTTTGCTCCTCAAATCCCGGCAAAGCATCATAAATAATTGCTCCGATCCGGCTGACACCGGTACCGTCGGTGATAGAATGGTGTATTTTCAGAAAAACATCGGTATCGCCGCCGTTTTTTTGCACAAAGAAATCATAAAGCGGAGCATCCCAAAACGGTGCAAAGCCGGAGTCAAAACCATATTTTATTTTCCATTCCGTATCGCCTTCATCCAAAAGCCGGACTCTTTCCGGAGCCGGATCACCTATATAGCTCAGAACATCAATACCGTCATAGGCGGTATTGAACCTGGTGTTGAGATCTTCAAAGCCGGATACAAGGTTTACAAGGAGATTGTAAATTAAAACCGGATCATATCCCGAATAAGTATAAACAGTGCGTATCGTGTGCATTCCCGGTTCATAGGCAATCTGCTCCGCATCCAGAATACGTTTTTGCGGTTGTGTGATCGGACTGTAATTTTTCATAAAATGAATCGCCTTTCATGGATAAAATATAATATGGGACTGTCTCACAAATTTCTATTTCTCACAGAGATAATATCTATAAAATTTTTGTATCTTTCTCTGTGGTCTCCATCTCCCTGTGACAAACTCTTCCATTATTTATAAAAATAGGGCGTCCCGTTTTATTCTTAACGGGACAGCCCCTTTATGAGCAAAAATTACCGGAGGCAGCGGAAAGAGCAAATAAGCCTCCGCAAGCAACGCCATTTTCCGAGCCCAAAAAGGCAAAACCATACAAACCTCTGCCGAGCATTTGCTTAAAACTCAGCCGATAATCAGGATTTTTGCCGTTTAATTTCAATTTGTTAATAAAAATTTTATTTTTTTCAGGCTTATGCATATTTTTTGTATGTTCACTTTACAGGCAAAAATACAACAGTTCAGTCTTCCAAAGCCACAGTCCTGGAATTTTCCCCGTCGGATTTAAAAGCCAAAAAAGCTGTAAAAACGAGAGCGCCAATAGAAATTAATATCCATAAAATTCCTATAGGCACACTGAGAAAAGGCATTTTCAACATCTCAGCTATTGCATAAGAGTCGCTGCCCGTTACAGTTCTGGTAATAAGATCATCTTTTATGTCGACAACCGCATAAAGGCAGGAGGCCGTTCCCAGAAATTTCACCAGTAAATCATTAAATTTATGTGGCAGTTTCAGCGCGGAAATTCCCATAGCAATACTGAAAAGCATACAAAAAATAAATCCGAAAAGTTCCCTCACATACAAAATGGTCATCAAAAAAACAATGACGGCAATTACCATTATGATTACTTTGTCGAACTTTGTTTTGACTCCAAGATAGAAAATAAGACATCCCCAAAAAATTGAACCCAGGTACCCTGCACTGGCGGTAATAATACTGCCAATAAAATTATGGGGCGCTGCGTATTGGCAAAATCCTCCGATTCTATGATCTATAGATATTTCCAAAATTTTACCGCCAAACAGCATCGCCGCCAGTCCATGGCTAAGTTCATGAAGTATAACAACAAACAATTTCAGAGGATACAGCAGTATCGTGTTCCAGAGAAAATAAGAAGCAACAACCATTGCGAGAACAATTAACAGAGACTTTTCACGATCTTTCATATAAACCTTTTTATCTGTTCCGACAAACATTTTCCCCACCCCCTCTATATTTTTAATACTCCTACGGCCTCACGGGCTATATCCTTTTCACTTGCCGAAGCCCCGGCAAGATAACCCAAAGGATTTGCCAGCATTTTTACACCGTTCCACTCATTGGACGCTTTTCTGTGAATATGACCGAACAGCCAATGAGAAACTTTATCGTATCCTTTCAAGAGCTCACCAAAAGCATTGGCCCCCATAAACCCGCAAGAAAAATCATAACCCGGATTGAACGAATAGTTGAGAATTTCCTCTCTGGGTAAAACATGCGAAACGGCAATAATACGCGAAACCTCCAACTCTGCGGCACAGTCAAACTGCCTGCTCAATGAAGACAGGTGTCGCTCACAAACACTAACGACAGTATCTTCCGCGAAAGTGTCGCACCAATCCGTAAACACCGCATCGTTCCAGCGCAGATTTGCATAACGGCCGCTCCTGTAATTATCAAGCGAAATAGTATCGTCAAGCTCCCTGTTACGCAGACTATAGTCAAACCAGCCGATTGTGCCGGCAAAAAATACACCGTCAAAGCAAAAACCTTTACGAGTCAAATCAATAAAGCCAGCAGCAGAACATGCAGCCGGAATCTGCAAATCATACTTATCCCATGAGGAACCGCTGCCGTTAATCCGCCAGATATCGTGATTACCGGCAACAAACAGCTTCGGGCAGGAAAGTTCCGAAAACAGCAAAAGCACTTCTTCCAGCTGATGCAAATCGGGCGACACATCACCGCAAAGAACGAAACAGTCGGGATTGAGTCCCATCACCCTGTCGGCAATAAAAGGAAACAACCTTTTATTGCCGTTCTTTTCCGCATGTAAATCTGAGGTATAGGCAATAAGCAAGTCCCTACCCCTTTACGTGTGCCTTATAAAGAGATGTTCTCTCTCCGGTAACCCTGGCAAATCCGAGATCAAAATATTTTTTCATAACTTCCTTGTCGGTGCCGTCAAAATAAACTTTTGACTTGGCATCCGTCCCTGACGGGCGCAGGCATATATCCCTTACCGGCCGGCCTTTTTCAAACCAGAACTGCAGTCCGTCGGACCATACGTACAAATCTTCAAGGTGGGAAAACTCTTCCTTCATAACCGGAATCGTTTCCGATAAAATCTCCCGCAGCGTCGCCAGAGAAATTTTATTGCCGCTCACCGATGTTTCACCTGTTTTGTAGGCTAGTGCCAGATTTCTGAAGAAACTGTTGAACATATCCCTCTGAGCCAGTCCCTCCTGTTTAGCAATTGCCAACTCGGCAGGGTCTATTATGGCCTCATTATAATGAATAATATCCCCTCTCGTTTCCATACGGTTTGAAATGCCGTTGTGTGCAAATATCTCCTGCAGATAATTATGCAGGTAAGATTTTGATTTATCGCCGTCTTTCAGGCTTTCAAGATATATCCTTGCCTGCAGGGCTATCGCGGAAAAACAAGCTTCTCCGCTGCTTTTTTCCCTCATGGCAATCACAAACTCATCTAAAATGTTATAAATAGGTTCTTTCGGGCCGCCAATTTTACCGCCGCTTTCTTCACCGGCATGATGGAGTTTTGGTTTCATCCCCAGCGTAATTTTCTGGCCAAGTTCATTTTCTACGTCAAAAGAAGAGCCTTTACTGGCATTAAGGGCATTTTCCACCGCCCGCTCAATAGCGGCAATTTCCTTAAATCCTACCGGTACACGCAGAACGGGAATCTGATTGTATTCAGCCCATTCATCCCAGGCCAAAGCCGAAACATACGTATGAATGTCAAAATTGGCATATTTTTCCCAACTGCCGTCAAGCTTGGCCTGCACCATATCGTTATGGGCAATCATCAAAAACAGTTGGTTTGGTGAATAAAGGGCAAGCAGGCGGCCGTCAGCAAGCACATTGTAAAGAACTCCAAGCTGATCAAGCTTTGTTTTTTCCGACGCCGGAACGAGCTGGCAGCCGACAAAACGGTCAACATCAGGATCAACATTAAAGATAACCTGTCCATCGGGCGAATCCTTCAGCAGCTCATTATAGCCGGCTGTCGCAACGACTTTCGGGATGCTGGCATCGACAGAAAGGTGCGTAACTTCAAGCTCACCGGGACTGTTTTTCTTTTCACCGACGCAAAAACCGATATTATGGAAAAACGGGTCCTCCTCCGTGCGTATCAGTCCACCGTCAAAAATATCAAAAACACCAAGCTCCTTCAAAATGGCGGAAATAGTCTTATAACCGGCGCCGCCAAAGAAATCAAGTTTCAGCCTAAGGCCTTTTTGTGAGGCTTCACGGATCATATTCAGTGATTTATCGGAAGCCGGTCCGAGTTTCAGATAATTGGCATATAATGCCGCCGTATTTTGATAATCGAGATTATACATCATATGCGGATCCGTCGTTGCGGAAAGACGGAATTCATAGCCGTCTTTTTCTATTTTATCAAGAATTTTCCACATATTTTCAACTATTTTATCATAACGGTCAGGCAGATACTGAGCTCCGTCAAAAGAAAGGATCTTATCACTCTGTTTCTGCGGTGCTCCATGGCTTGAAGTAAAGAAGTCCCCGCCCGAAAGACCAAGGATAAAGACCAGAAACGACCACATAAAAATGGCCGAAGAATTAAATTTTTCCCCCTGTTTCATATTGAACACGTAAAGTCCGTTTGCCGCATATATTCTTGACATTAAAGCGGCAAATCTGGGAGTATTGGCCCTGACTTCCCCGCCGACAATTCTAACGGGGTTTTTCCTGACAAAAGCTATAATTTCCGCCAGCGGCATACCATAGATAGATTCTATTATTTTGACATTTTCAGCCCCCAGATGTCCGGCTACCTGCTGCGCGGAAATTTCCGGCATACTCGTCATTCTTTCCTCATGGATTTCCTTTACCATCATCGAAAGAGCTTCGGCAATCAAGGCAATCATATACTCGTTGATCCGGTAGCGGTGATCCCAGGGACAAATAACATTCTGGTTTTCCCTGACACCAGCGGTAGATACCTTTGCCTCTTTGGCAAAAGCCTCCACCTGTTTTCTAAGAGATATTTTCTCCGCAAACTCCGGAGACATAAAAAATGAAGTCTGTTCTTTTGATTCCAGCGCAAAGGGAGGATTCGTCCTGATAGAAAAATTTTTGGCTTCCCACTCGGAAAGAGTATTATCGGTCTGATACAGATAATACTCCCGCATCTGACGCGGCGTCATATCCCTGGTAATTTCCTTAAGATAAGGCTGCGTCATATCAAAATTCAAAAGATTCGACTGTAAAGTAAAGGTGTTTGTTGACATAATAAAACTTACTCCTTTTTACTATTTTTACGAAATAAACAAAAATACGGTTTTATCAGAAAATGATGTTTCCATTACCGAAAATAACTTCTTGAAAACAACTTCCCTATCCTCTTTGTCTTTTCATTATTTGCCAAGATAATCTATAAAAAACTTATCAAATAATTTTTGTTTTTAAATTATAATTATTGACAATGTTTGTTGATTGTGATAGGTTATATTTCATATTAACAATAAAATATTGATATTATTCAAAAACAATAAAACATTGTTTTAAAATATTACACCAATAATGATAATAATAAAAAAATGAGTTAAATACGATGGAAGGCCAAAAGAAAAACCCTTTAATTGAATCGCTAAACGCAGCAATATTTCAGGTTAAAAAAGTTTTATTTTCTCCATTTGACTTTAAAAAGTGGTTATTCTACGGTATTATAAGCGTATTTAACTGCAGCATCGTCAATATAAATATAAATATAAACAAGCCCGACACTAGAATAAATTCATTGTACTCAATAACAGACAGAATACCTTCGGAACAAATAATTACTATAACAGTATTTTTTATACTCTTCACACTGATTATTGCCCTGCTGACAATATATCTCTCGGCTAATTTCAGATACGTACTTATGGAATCCATTCTGCAAAAAAAAATGCATCTGAAAGAATACTGGGCAAAGCATAAACTGCGGTCAAAAAACTATTTCCTCTGGATTGTAAAAATTTGCTCGCGCATATTTCTCGCAGCCTTGATGTTTGTTTTTGGTTTTATTATTATAATCAGTTCGACCGGAAATACTCTGGCTATGATTGCTTCTGTATTACTTCATATAATTTTGATTGTCATAATTGTAAAAATAATAATTTATATCTTTATAGTGAATACAGTTGTACTGCCGGTAACTCTGCACAGGGATCCGTCGGAAAAATCAGGTTCAATAGAGGAGATATGGAAGTCACTGCAGCCGGAAATAAAACAAAAATCATGGATACTTTTTCTATACTGGCTATTAACGGTTGTATACGGTATTTTCCAAAACATTGTCATATTTATAATTTGCCTTCCGGCTATAATTTTATACGCAGGACTTACCTTTATATCAGGATTTACCGGTCCAACCCTACTATTATTACTTTTTATACCGGCAACAGCTGCTGTAACCGTTATCCTTTATATACTTATAATATCACCTGTAGCGGCTCCTTTGGGCGTATTCCAGATCAGTTGGCAAATGGCTCTGTCGGGCAGGCTCTTTCCTAAATATCAAACATTAATCATGGAAAAAGACGCTTTTGGGAAAATAATAGCCTCAAAAAATCTTTACGAAATAGCAATGGAAAAGAGCGAAACGGAGAAAAATGAAATCGGGGCTGACGCGATAACGGCAGACCCTTTTACACAAATATAAAAGAAATACCTCTGCACATGTTCCTTAATAAAAATAAATACCTTGACATTAGAATTGAGCAGCCTTACAATAAAGGTGCCGGTGGTGTAGGCTGGAGTTACTTCGAATATGTTTTTCACTCCAAGCCGCTTGTTCCCCGGCATCTTTATTTGTGGAAAGCCATTCGGAAAGAGAGCCTACAATAATGAATCAATTAGATGCAAACACTCCTGTTGAAGCCGGTTTCAAGTCAGGTTTTGTTGCGCTTTTAGGCAAGCCTAATGCAGGAAAATCAACGCTTGTCAATGCTATGTCCGGGGCAAAGGTTGCGATAACATCGCCGCGTCCCCAGACGACAAGACACAGAATTATGGGCATAAAAAACGGGCCGGCACATCAGATAGTATTTGTTGATACCCCCGGCGTCAAAGAAGTAAAAAACGAACTTGATGCATTTATGGAAAAAATATATAAGGAAGAAAGCAAGCAGGCGGATATTGTTCTATTCGTTGTTGACGGATCGGTCCCGTGCAGTGATGATGATGTGATTGCCAAAAAAATAATCAGGCAGATATTCAAATCGACGGTCCCGGTTTTTCTGGTGATCAATAAATCGGACAAAAAATCCGATCAGGATTATTGCGAAGCATACGGCGAATTGGGGAATTTCAGTAAAACGTTTGTCGTTTCCGCAGTCCATGGAGACGGTCTCGGCGAACTGATTGAAAATATCATCGGAGAACTTCCCTACGGGCCGGCTTATTTTCCAATCGATACGGAAACAGACCAGTCACCTTTGCTTTTTGCCGCCGAAATCGTCAGGGAAAATATT
Source organism: Candidatus Xenobia bacterium (assembly GCA_031551355.1). Classification (GTDB taxonomy): domain Bacteria; phylum Vulcanimicrobiota; class CADAWZ01; order CADAWZ01; family CADAWZ01; genus JAVBNT01. The sequence goes on from JAVBNT010000024.1 coordinate 100,289, forward strand.
CTCTCGCTGATTAAAGACGAGATCCCGCACGGCGTATTTGTTCATACGGAAGAAATGAGAGAAGGAATGAAACCCGGCAGCCTATATTTTAAAATAATGATATATGTCGAGCGTAACAGTCATAAAGGCATTATAATAGGCAAAGAGGGTCAGATGCTTAAAAAGATCGGAACACGCTCACGCCAGGAGCTGTCAGCCAATATGGATCAGGAAGTATATCTTGATCTATGGGTTAAAGTCAAAGAAAAGTGGAAAGACAGAAAAGATCTGCTTAAATCCTGGGGATATTCATAATATACAGCCAACACAATCAATGAGTAATTTAGTCAAAGCCCTGGAAATATCCTGGTTTCATTCAAACAAAAAGCTCTTTTCACCGTTCGTTTTCAAGCGATATTTGTTGTATGGATTGCTTTTTGTTTTTTCATCGCTGCAAATACAGGGTTTTCAAAATTTGCTCATTTCTTTTTCTGCAGAAAATTTTCTGACATCGGCATCAGTTTTGGCATTTCTGGCGATTGCCTTCATATATTTTAGTCCTCAGGCATGTTTTATGATGATGGATTCGCTGCTGAGAAAACGGATCGATTTGAAAAGCTCCTGGTTAAAGTTCTATAAAAAGAGTCATAGTTATTTCATCTGGATAATAACTACGGCTTTTTTCGCATCGGTAGTCATATACGCTGCTCACAGCATTTATACATATTTTACCCGATATTACAATCATTTAAGTGATGAATACCGGGCACTAATAACTCTGACAATGCTGATAATAGGATTGCCGGCCGTCCTGCTTTTAATTACTGCCTTTTCAATATACTATGTATTTATAACCGACTTTGTTACCGCCTCAATGATAAAAACGGATAATAATGATTCAATTTTTAAAGCAGCCGTTAAAATTATTCCGGTCTTGAAAAGCAAATGGATGGACATACTGTCTTTCTGGACGGTCATACAACTTATTAATTTCATTACTTTCATAATCGGCTGGTTTATGGAACTTGCAGTTATATTGCCTTTTTCAATTTTATTAATGGTTATTACACAAATAGCCTCTAAAGAACTTCCTTCTGTCTGTCTTGCAGTAATATCCCCGGTAACACTTTTATCAGCCTGCACATTAATAGTTCTTTTTAAATCGGTAATATATCCATTTTTCGGAGTATTCAAAACGAACTTCTCACTTGCATATGCAGGCATTCTTATTCCCGAACTGGAAACAATCTCTATCGAAAGGGATATTGACGGCAAAATAATAAATTCATCAACAATATACGGGTATAACGCGGAAAATAACGGTGAATATTTACGGCCGGCAATTAATTATACAAAGGATAACGATTAAGGACAGATATTTTTATACATACCCACAAAACCGGAGGCAATCGCAATGGACAATTTGTTGGAGTCCTTTAAACTGGCTTTTTTTCAGACACAAAAAATTCTCTTTAAAAACTTCAAATTCAGCAAATGGGCAGCTTACGGTTTATTATCACTAATCGTTTTCGGCAATATTCCGTCACCCAACATAAGCATATCTCCCGACAAACCTGTCCAATCAATACTGGCATTTCTGGCAGTTTTTACAATCATAACCATCGTGTCACTGCTTCTCAAACCGCAAATGAGATTTATACTAATGGACTCTGTTCTTAAGTGCGATATAAATTACAATAAATCAAGAGAAATATTCAGAAAAAGAGCAGGAAGCTATCTGCTCTGGGTCTTCTTTTTAATATTTCTGATAATATTAAATTTATTGCTGATTGCCGGAATAATATTTCTGATATTTAGAATGTGTTCTCCGCAGCAATCACTTGCAGCGATTATTAATATGGATTTTAAACCCGAACAGATAATCAAAATAATGCTGTTAACAATGATAACGCTCTCCCTGAATGCATTGCTGACAACACCGGTTACAATTTATATAATGTTAATCGATAATATTGCCGTTACATCAATGATGAAAATGCCGGAAGGGACATCAGTCTTTAAAGCCGTTAAAACATTTAATCCGTTATTCATAAAATATTGGCAGGAGTTATTATGGTTCGTTCTTGGCATGTTGATAACAGGCATTGCTGTTGGGACCATAGTATCCGTCTCCACATCCATATTTATAGTGCCGTTATCTTTTGCGTCCGGATTTATTATGGTTTTCACCGCTAAATACCCTTTGATCTCAATTATTTTGAATTTGCTGATGTTTCTGTTTTTGTTTGCTCTGTTTTGTCTGATATACCCGATTATAGGAACATTTACAGCGTCTTTTCAAATGGCATATATAAGCAGGGTTTTTCCCGGATTTGAAATTCTCCTTACTGCCGAAAAAGATAATTACGGAAAAATTACGGCCTCAAAGACTATGTATGATATTGAAAAGGAAGAAGAAAAAAGGCCGGCCGAAGAGCGGGAAATTATGGAAAACAGTAAGAACTGATACATCGGTTAAGACGGAAATTTTGATATATTAATTAAAAACATAAAAACCGGAGGAAATCAACAATGGACAATTTATTCGAAGCCATTAGACTGGCGTTATTTCAGACAAGAAAAACTCTGTTTGTAAACTTCAGATTTGATAAGTGGATGATTTACGGGGTACTTTCATTAATCAGTATCGGCGGCCTGCCGTCGTTAAATATGAACAGCAACTCTCCGGATTTCCCACTTGCCATAGCGGCTGTTTTTTTAGTCATTACGATAACCGTTTTAGTCGCATATATAATCATAAAGCCGCAAATGAGATTTATCCTTATGGATTCAGTTCTGAAATGCGATATAAATTACAACAAATCAAAGGAAATTTTCAAAAAGAGATCCGGCAGTTATCTTGGATGGATACTTTTCCTGATATTAATGACAATACTAATTGCAATATTAATCGTCGGCGTAATAGTACTGATTGGAACTGCATTTATACCTCTAAAGCCGGTTTCTCCCTCCAGCGCTCCGAAAGACCCGATGATAATGCTCATATTAATAGCACTGTTGTCAATGTTTTCATTGTTACTATTCGTGCCAATCGGAATTTATTTGTGCCTGATAGAAAATATTACCATAACATCAATGATGAAAATGCCCGAAGGAACATCAGTATTTGACGCCATCAGAACATTCAATCCTCTTTTCAAAAGATACTGGAAGGATATGATTTGGTTTTTAGTCGCCATGATGATAATAGGTATAATTACCAGTGCTATTATATCCATGTTTACTTTTCCGGCCTACTTCGCTTATGGAATAGCCAGCATATTTATCGATAAATATCCCGTTATTTCAATATTTACAGCACTGTTAATGTTCGCATTTGTATTTATAGTCCTTTGTATGATGTACCCTGCCATAGGCGTATTTATAACCGCTTTCCAAATGGCATACATAAGCAAGGTTTTTCCCGGATTTGAAATTCTACTGATTGCCGAAAAGGATAATTACGGTAAAATTACGGCCTCAAAAACCATGTATGATATAGAACGGGAAGAAGAAGAAAAGAGATTAGCCGAAGAGCGGGAAATTACAGATAACATGGATAACGCAGACAACAATTACCGGCAAACTCAATCCGAACCATAAAATTAGGAACCTCTAAAAACCTCTCTGTCATCCGGGTCCCCATTTTCACGGGGATAAATTCCTGCGGGAATTTTATATGTAATCCCCATAAAAGGGAGCTTTTCTAATGCGTGGATTCCCGCGGGCGGGAATCCACAAAAAAAAACAAGTTTTAGAGGTTGCCAATTACCGATAAAAAAGAGGCTGGTTTATTTGCAGTTTAAATCTAACCAGCCCCTAAAAATTAAAACGCAATGTTCTATTTTATCTCATTTAACCTCTTCATCATAAGGGCATGTTCTTCACCCTTTACCGACATTATCCCGGCAGCCCTGTCTATTGCTGAAAGCAGCAATTCTTTTTGTTTTCCCTTAAATCCGGACTTTATAGTTCCCATATCCAAACCGGCTTTTGACATGGCTTTATCGAGCATAATTTTAGCGGAATTACCCATAAACTCCGAAAGAACGGTGAGTATCTTATAATAAAAATGAGCTTTGGAGTCATCCGGCTCGGAAGAGACACCTACATCCTTAGCAGATATGGAACGCCTGTTTATATAGTCATCCTGAAGCTGTACATTTAAATTCTCAAGCTCCTGGATCTGGGCAAGCAGGCCCTCCTTCTCCCTCTCAACATTTTTAATCATATCCTCACTGTAGCGAAGCTGCTTTTTAAGCAAAAGATTTTCCGTCTCGGCACTCTCTTTGGCAAGGAAACACTGACCATGTTCCTTCTTTATATTATCAAGTTCGGAAATACGGCTTTGAAGTTCCTGGTGTGCCGTTTCCAGGTAATGCTCCGACTGCCTGAGTTTCTGCTCCACCTCGGCAACATGCTTTCTCAAAGATTCGCCCTGTTCATCGGTTTTCACATTTTCCTCATATGATTTGCGCTCAAAATTATCAACACTGGTTTTCGCCTGAACAAGATTTTCTTCCAGATCTATCAGCCTGAATGCCAATTCGGTGTTTTTCTCTACAAGCATGGTATTCTGAGACTTTAATTCTATATTTGCAAGTTCAAGCTCCTGATTCAGTTTGAAAAGCTTTAAATCGGTGGAACGCCTTGTAGCCTCCGTTCCTGATTGCGGTTGAGACGCAATCTCAGCTTCAAGTGCCCTAACCTTTTCGTGCAATGAGGCGATTTTTTCATGAACGCCCTCCATAAATAAAACATCACGGCCTAAGAGACTGTCGGCTTTCATTTCAAGATAGCCGTCATAATGATGTTCTCCTGAAAAACAAAGAGAAATAACAAATCCGCCGTCATTACCATCAGAAAACAATGAAGCGCAGTTATCGCCGAAAAACCGCGTTGCAACGGCGGAAGAAAGCGACAGATAAAAACTGCCTCTAAGGCTTTCGGAACCAAAAAAGTCACCGTCGGTCATCGCCGGGAAGTTAAGTTTCATTTCCGAACCAACATGTTCAACAGTTAAAGAGTCACCCCACGTTGAAAGCAAGGAAAGCATTAGATTTCGAAATCCTTCTTCAGGAGCTATACTTTCCTTGTCAGACATATGAGCGAGTGCAACCACCCCGGCATTTATACCGAATTCGGTCAATAGTCTTACCCGTTCATCATATGGATAATACTTTGCTATAAAAGATATATTCTCATGCAAAAAGCTTCTGACTACAGAATTTAAAAATAATTTAGTATCAAGCATAACTTACCTCACTTTAAAAAACCGTTTTTTAAGAATTAGTAATTTTCAACAATAACAGTTCTTTACCTCTAAATACTTAAAGTAAAATAATAAAATAGTAAAAGGGCCGCCGTTAACACGACAGCCCCTGTAAATTTACAATTAACTACCCTACAACAGCTTTACGCTCTAAAACCTCCGCCGCCACCGAGGAACGCTCCCATCGCATTGACCATATTGCCAACCTGCTGAGCACCCTGACCCTGGTTCGCCTGACCGTTCTGGCCTTTCTGAAGGCCGGCAAGAGAGTTGGCACCATTGATTCCGCCGGCACCGTTAATACCGCCCATTCCGCTGTCGCCGGTATCCATATCTCCCATATCAGTATCCATAGAACCTACACCGCCTACAGATGCTATTGAAGCTGCTCCTGAGCCAGGTGTCACAAATTCGCCCAAAGTGACATTTACTTCATCGCCGTTATCCTGAACATTGGCTTTTTGCTGAGCGGCTGCGGCATAATTGCCTCCCGCTCCGCCAACACCCGAGACACCTGAATCATCGGAATCATCCATACCTGAATTTGCATTCAACTGCTGATCCATAGCCATCATATTGGCCATCATCTGCTGAGCAGGATTCTGTTTAGGCTGCTGAACCTGTTTCTGCTGCTGAGCTTGTGGCTGAGGCTGAGGCTGAGCCTGGGCCTGTTGGCCACCGCCTGCGGCAGCTTTGCCACCGCCGTCTCCGCCCTGTGCTGTTGCCTGAGGCGAAGCCTGTCCTCCCTGAGACGATGATGCCGGTTGTACTGCCTGTGCCGGCTGGGCCTGTGAACCCTGAGCCGCCGGGGCAGGAGCCGAAACTTGCTGTGGCTGCGGCTGCTGAACAGCATTTACCGCCTGTGGCTGAGGTGCCTGCTGAGGCTGCTGAGGTTGAGCCTGTTGCTGAGGCTGAGCCTGATTCTGTGCGGCCTGCTGAGCAGCGGCAGCTTCCTGCTGCTGGTTTGGTTTCTGCTGGTTCTGTCCCTGTTGCTTCTGCTGATTTTTCATGTTCTGAGCGGCAAGGGCATTCGGATCCATCATGCCATTCATAGGATTTACGCCTTTATTTTTACCCTGCTGGCCTTTACCCAGAGGATTCACGCCGCCGTCCTGTGCACCCTGTTCCTGTCCTTTTCCTGCACCGCCCTGGCCGGAACCCTGACCTCCACCGGCACCACCGGCATTTTTAAGCGCTTCCATAGCTTTTTGAAGAGCCTGCTGATTATCTCCGGCAATGCCCTGATTTGCTTCATTAGCTTCGGCAACGTCCTGAGCCTCCTGCTTGAGCTGCTTCATCTGATCGATGCCTTCTTTAAGATCTTTAATCTGATCGGTCAACTCTTTAACCTGTTCAACATCATTTTGCAGCTGCTGCTTATCCGTGTCCAGTTTCTGCTGATCCTGCTGCAGTTTCTGCTGATCCTTCTCAAGCTGCTGCTTATCTTTCTCCAGTTGCTGGGTATCTTTCTCCAGTTTCTGCTGCCACTGCTTCTGCTGGGCTTCCAGTTGTTTTTTCTGCGCTTCAAGCTGCTGTTTCTGAGCTTTAAGAGCCTGAACCTGTGCATCAAGAGCACATGCCTGTGCTTCCATAGCTGCACCGGCCGGGTAGGTATACGGATTTGACATCAGGGCTTTGGCTGTAGAATGCATCGATTTTGCCGTTGCTTCTGTTGTCTTTATCTGAACATCTGTGGCTTTAATCTGACCGTCAACCTGCTTAATCTGCGCCTGCAGCTCTTTTATTTTCTGCTGATCGGTTTTTATGTCTTGCTGGTCTTTCTGAATAGCCTGCTGATCTTTTTGGATGTTTTGATTATCCTGTTGAATATCTTGCTTATCCTGCTCAATATTTTGCTGATCCTGCTGGACATCCTGCTGTTTTTTAGTTTTGTCGGTTTCAGCCTGACCTTTTTGCTCCTGCATCTCACCCTGCTGCTCTGCGGCCTGCCCCTCCGTATCACGTGCCTGCTCGGCTTTTTGTCCCGATTCCTGCTGTGCGGCAGCCTGTTTTCCGGATTCATCCTGAACCTTTTGCTGACTTGAAGGATCACCTTTCTTAAGATTAAGATTGGTTGCTCCCTGCTGAGGAGTGCCCTTATCAAGTCCGCCGCAGGCTGACGCTGCGCCTTTTGCACCGCAGTTTCCGCCGAGCAGATTGTTCAGGCCTCCCCCCAATTTCTGCTGTAACTGCTGGAAAGGCTGCTGTAAGGCCTCCATCGGGTTCTTACCATTCATTAAATTGTTCAGGGCTCCTCCGGCTGCATTCTGGAGTGACTTGCCCACATCTCCAAAAGGACCATTCTGCCCAAGCAATGATTTCGCCATATCACCGATACCACCGCCGCCGCCGGAACCTCCGGAACCACCAGATCCGCCGCCGGGACCGCTTACGGGACCGGCACCGTCAATCACATACTGCGGATTTATATTTTTGATCCCCTGCATAACAGTATTGTTATTTTTTTGATGCTCAGTATTCTGCCCCTGCAACTGCCCGCCGGCAGCAGTAGCTTTACCGGCTCCGGCATTCTTTGAACCGTTGGAACCGTTTATGGAATCCAAAAGACCCGTTATATCATTCTCACTCATTGGGTTAGAAAGAAGCAGACCCTCCTCAGATGCTTCCGAAGACATAAGGGCACCATCGGAAATAGATGTTCCCATTCCTCCCTGCTCGGCTGTTTGACCTGCACCCGGCATACCAAATGAAGGAGCCTGTATACCTTGAAACGAGCCTACCTGAGAAATATTATTTATGTTCGTCATAAAAATCAAATCCTCCCTTAATTCTAAATCCAGATTAGTGAGTATAAATAATTCTGTGAAAAAACGGTAATTATTTACTTATATTATCTCCTATAATGCAAAGCAGGTAAATAGGGTAAGAGTAATTTATTTGTAACAAAAAAAAACATTATGTAAAAAATGTTAATTTTTAATACATTCCTTCCGTGATATCCTGAAAATAGTATCTTAGAGCAACTTGATTTAACATAGCTGATACCCATCATATAAAAACTATCCGGTATTTTTACAGTGATAATTCTTTTTTGCAAATCATTTGATAATGGCCACGGCATATTTGTATTCTTCACGTGCATTATAAAGTATTG
>JAVBNT010000042.1:0-7375 GCA_031551355.1 Candidatus Xenobia bacterium
AGCACATTTGAGATGAACGGCAAAACCCAGAAAATGTGGGATTGGTGGCCGAGCGCTGCTGAACTTCACAAAGTTGCCAGCAAATAATTGCCTGATTACTTAAGATAGAAAAGGCGGATCGCAAGGTCCGTCTTTTTTTATATAAAAAACCACGCGTTTAACGTAGGATTCGGTATGGCTTTTTTACATAAATGAGGAATCGGTAATATTGATTATATAAAATTTTGAAATTAGTCTTGACACAATTTCAAAATTGGTTTATTATGTTGAAGAGAAGGTTAGACGCCGCTAACTACAGGATTGAAAATATCTGAACACCGGTTTTAGAAGTTGTTTAATTTTTTTGCCCCGTAGTTAGCTTAGGCTAATTCTATGGTTTTTACCTTTAATTTTTAATCGTTGGTAATTTTTTTCCGGTTTGTTTTTTTGTGACTTTATGGAAATGAGGTTTTAATGAAAGAGCATTTTATTCGAAAAACAGGTTTGGGCAGACTTTGGGAGCTTGCGTCGATGAAGAAGCTTCTGATTTTTTTTGCCTGTCTTTTGTCTGTAATTGGTGTGGTATTTTCTTTTACACCGTTTGTCGCCCTATGGTTTATTGTGCGCGAGCTTTTTTTGTATGTAAAAGAGCCGTCTTTTATGGATGTGAATTATATGGTGCGGCTGGGATGGTTTGCTGCCGGCGGAGCTATTGGTGCGGTTTTGTTTAATTTTGTTGCCTTGATGTGTTCCCACGTGGCTGCTTTTAAGACCTTGTACCGTTTGAAGGTTGACTTTACTCGTCATCTGGCTTCTTTGCCGCTTGGTTTTCATTCCGGGAATTCTACCGGTAAATTGCGTAAGGTTGTTGATGAGAATATTGAAAAACTGGAAGGTTTTATTGCCCACCAATTGCCTGACCTGGCTGGTTCTCTGGCGGCCCCGCTTGCCGTTTTATTTATTTTGTTTGCTTTTGACTGGCGTTTGGGTCTTGCTTCTTTTTTGCAGATTTTTCTTGCTTATGCATTACAAATGATGGTTTACGGTAATAAAAGCTCTGCGGTTTTTATAAAGAATTATCAGGATTCACTTGAGGATATGAATAATGCCGCTGTTGAGTATGTCAGGGGTATTTCAGTTGTTAAGGCTTTTAATCAAACTGTTTTTTCTTTCCGCAGGTTTTACGATACGATCAGGGGATACGGAAAATTTGTTTTTGAGTATACGATGGCCTGTGAAAACTATATGACGGTGTTTATGGTTATTATTAACAATGTTTATGTGTTGTTGATTCCTGTGATTATCTTTATTTCGGGCCGCCCGGGCGACTATTTTTCCTTTGCGCTGTCATCTGTTTTTTATTTGATTTTTTCAATGGCTTTGCCGTCTGTTTTTTTGAAGCTTCTTTATGTATCTCAGACCGGCAGGCAGATTGCTGATGGAATAGAGCGTATGGATAAAATATTGGATATTCCTTCTTTGCCGGAGACCGAATATCCAAAAACGGTGAATAATTATGAAGTGACTTTTGAAAATGTTACATTTGCCTATGGCTCCGGCAGGGAATATTCCGAGGTCCGCGATGTTTCTTTTGTTGCTCCTCAGGGACAGGTTACCGCGCTGGTAGGACCTTCCGGCAGCGGTAAAAGTACTGTAGCCCATTTGATTCCCCGTTTTTATGACGTTGCCGGCGGGGCCGTAAAGATTGGCGGAATTGATATTCGTGAACTGTCGGGCGAATATCTTATGAGTCTTGTCGGTTTTGTTTTCCAGGATGTATTTTTATTTAAGCAAAGCATTGCCGATAATATTAGACTGGGAAATGAAGCGGTTTCAATGGAACAGGTGATTTTGGCGGCCAGGGCGGCGCAGTGTCATGAGTTTATTGAAAAACTTCCTCAGGGCTACGAAACAGTCATCGGGACGCGGAATATCCATCTTTCCGGCGGAGAGCGTCAGCGTTTGGCGATTGCCAGAGCAATACTTAAGGATGCGCCGGTAATTGTTCTGGATGAAGCCACTGCTTTTGCCGATCCTGAGAATGAGCATAAAATTCATCTTGCTTTTGAGCGGCTGATGAAAAATAAAACGGTTATTATTGTTGCTCACCGCTTAAACACGGTGCGCAATGCAAATAATATTATTGTAATGGACGGCGGGCGTGTCGTCGAATGCGGCCGTCACGGGAAACTTGTGGCAGCCGGAGGCCGTTATTCCCGCATGTGGCAAAACTATACCTCCGCCATGGAATGGACGGTTGCCGGGGAAGGAGTTCCTGTTCATGTTTAGATTGAAGAAACTTTTAAACCTTTCGCCTCAGGGGTGGCAAAATTTTAAAAAGGCTGTTTTTGCGGCGGTTCTTTCCAATATATCACTGCTTTTGTCCTTTATGGTAGTGATTCAGGCGATTGTTTTACTTGTGCAGCCACTCATGAGTTCGTCCCCGATTGACACCTTGAAATTGTGGGTTTGTTTTGCCGGTGGTGTTTTTGCCGCTGCTCTTTATTTCTTTGCATATAAAAATGAATATAGGAAAACATATGCGACGGCATATGCCGAATCGGAGAAAATCCGTATTGAAATAGCCGAACATCTCCGTAAACTGCCGCTGTCTTTTTTCAATAAAAAAGATCTTTCCGAATTGACTGCCAATATGATGGGGGACTGCACCTCGGTTGAACATACCATGAGTCATGTTGCTCCGGGACTTTGCGCTAATATAATTACTGTTGTTGTTACATCTTTTATGCTCGCTTTTTACGACTGGCGTATGGCTCTTTGCCTTTTTGCTCCTCTGCCGCTTGCGGCGTTGTTCGTTTTGGGCAGCAAAAAACTGCAGTCTTTATTCGGTGAAAGACATGTTTTAGCCAGAATAGATGTATCGCGTCAGGTTCAGGAGTATCTTGAAGGCATTAAGGTTGTAAAGGCTTTTGGACTTTCCGGTGAAAAATCAAGAGCCCTTGAGGCCGCTTTGAAAAATATGATGCGGCAGTCCATAATATTTGAAGCGGTAACCGGGACCTTTGTCATGATGGGTATGATGATTCTTCAAGTTGGTATAGGACTGACGGTTTTGGTGGGAATACAACTTTTTATAAACGGCGGTCTTGCATTGATTCCTTTTTTGACTTTTTTAGTAATCAGTGCCAGGATTTATGCTCCTTTACTGGCTATTTTTACCCTTTTGCCGGAATTGTTCTATCTTTTCATATCTACAGCCAGAATGCAGACTCTCCGTTGTGAAAAGATAATGGACGGTGATGAGAATACCGTTTTGTCCGGTTGCGGTATTGAGATGAGAAATGTTACTTTTGCTTACAATGAGGAAAATGTTATTAATAATCTTAGCCTCTCCATTCCCGCTAATTCCGTTACGGCACTGGTGGGGCCTTCCGGCAGCGGAAAATCTACCGTTTCGCGTTTGATTGCCCGTTTTTGGGATGTTTCGGGAGGTGCTATTCTGATCGGAGGACGGGATGTTAAAACGGTTGATCCGGAGCATCTGATGACTTATATGAGCTTTGTCTTTCAGGATGTTGTGCTTTTTAATGATACGGTAATCAATAACATACGTGTCGGCAGGCATGGGGCAACGGATGATGAGGTTTTGCGGGCGGCGGCAATGGCGCGCTGTGATGAGTTTATACGGGCTATGCCTGCCGGATATGATACGGTTATCGGTGAAAACGGGTGCACCCTTTCCGGAGGAGAGCGGCAGCGGATATCCATTGCCCGAGCTTTTTTAAAGAATGCTCCTATCGTAATGCTTGATGAAGCGACTGCTTCGCTTGACGCGGAAAATGAGGTGCTAATTCAGGCGGCTATTTCGGAACTGGTTAAAGAACGCACCGTTATAATTATTGCCCACCGTTTGCGTACCGTTATGGGTGCCGATAAAATTGTCGTGTTGGATGAAGGCAAGGTTGCCGAGGAAGGCCGGGGAGAGGAACTTCTTTCCGCCGGCGGCCTTTTTTCAAGGATGTACCGGACTCAGCAGCAGAGTCTGGGATGGTCGGTTAATGCGTCTTAGGATTGCTTACATGTTTTTTGTGCATCGGATGGAACTGTTTTATCCGCAATTTACAAGTTTGCTGTTTTGTGAAAAGTTTTTGATTGATTATGGAAAAAATAATAGTTTAAGGAGGCTTTTTCCTGTGCCCTTTTGTCCTTACTCAACTTATGAATCATTGCTTCGTTATATTATTTACCGTACGGCTCCTATTCTTAGCGGGCTTAAGCCTGCGGAACTGGTGACCCTGAGAAAATGCAATGGCTGTTGTTTGGATACCTGGAAAAATTGTCGGGCTGCGATTTGCCGTGATTTGGGAATTTCCTGCAGAGAACTCCGTGAAAATGGTGATGCGGTTTTATTGTTTTTTTATTGCGAAAGCATGCTTTCTGATACGCTTTCAGCTTTTTGCGGACACCCCTTGCTTTTGAAATGCGGGTATCCTGAATGTGCGGACTTACAGGCTATATTGGATATTTTGTCATACCGTTTTCGTCGGCAAGGGAGCTTCCCTCATGAAATAGGTTTGTTTCTGGGTTACCCTAGGCGTGACGTGGAGGCTTTTGTTGACGGTAGCAAGGCTTGCTGTTTCTGTGGTTATTGGAAGGTTTATTCCGAGCCGTTTGAAGCCAGAAGGCTTATGTGCAGGATTGCCGGAGCGCGCAGGTTTGCGGCGTTATTGCTGCTGTCGGGATTGGAAGTATGCCATGCGCTGGCGTGGCTTCGTGATAGTATTTTTAAATTTTAAAGGAGATCGTTATGAAGATAAATATTGTTTATTGGAGCGGTACTGGAAATACGGAGCAAATGGCCCATCTGATAGCCGAGGGAGCTTTGAGAGAGGGGGCTGAGGTTAAAGTGATGAAAGTGTCTGAAGCGACATTGGCTGATGCTGAAGCATGTGACGTGCTGTTGTTGGGATGTCCTTCTATGGGGGACGAGGTTCTGGAGGAGAGTGAGTTTGAGCCTTATATTTCTTTGCTGGAACCCAACATTTCCGGAAAAAAACTTGGGTTATTCGGTTCATACGGATGGGGGGACGGTGAATGGATGCGGCGCTGGGGCGAGCGTACTCGCAGGAACGGGGGGATACTGCTTGTCGATAGTCTGAGTGTGAATGAGGCTCCGGAAGGGATTGATTTGAAGAGATGCAGGGATTTTGGTGCAAAAGCAGTTTCTTATGCGCTAATATAGTATTGAGAATGTCTTCCATATCTGTTGATTGATTAAAACTTACTTTTGTGATATAAATTAAATTAATGGATTATCGGCTTGCCGTCTTGGAAGGATGTGATTTTGTGAGGAAGGGCCGTTCAATGGAAGATTATCTAGAGGCTATTCTGATCTTGACAAAGGAGAGGGGAACAGTCCGTTCCATTGATGTCGCTGAATATTTGAGTTTTTCCAAACCGAGCGTCAGTAAAGCCATGGGCTTGCTGGTGGATGACGGATTGATTTCATTTGGTGATGAGAAGCAGATATTGCTTACGGAAAAAGGTTCAAAGGTTGCCGGTAAGATTTATGAGAAGCACTTGTTTTTTGCCGATCTCTTTGAAAAAGTAGGTGTAGAGCGTTCGGCGGCATCCGAGCAGGCCTGTATGATAGAGCATGTTATGAGTGACGATACTTTCGAGCGTATCAGAAAAGCTTTTTCCGGCAAGCCATGTTCTATTGACGGGGTATGTCCCGGAGAAATATGCCGGCAGGCAAATATTGTATCTAACGGGTAGTGCATTGGGAAGATAAAGATTTTGGTGTAGTTTTCTTAAAGGTTTGTTGACGAAATGTTAACAAACCTTTTTATGTATTTAGAGCATTGTTGTCTTTTTAGGGGTATTTGTTAATAAAATATTGTAAAAATGAACAAATTGTTAAAAATATTAACAATTATTACACAAATGTAACATATTGTTAATATTTTGTTAACAAATGAAGTTTATAATGAGTATATCACAAAAAACGTTTTCATAAATTTTTAATAATCTTGGAGGTAAACTATATGAAAAAATTATTAGCAGGTTTAGCAGCAGGTTTTTTTGCAATGGCACTTGTGTCCTCGGCTGATGCCGCTACCGGTATGAGAGTTGAGGCAACCAAGGGGCCTGCCGTTGTAAAACAGAATACGAGTTCAGTTTATAATATGTCAATCAAGGTAAACGATCATATACAGGTACAGGAACTTCATTATGTATATTCTCCAAGTATTCTTTTTACACCGGATCTGCTTAATTATCTGAATACCAACTTTCCGGGAATGACTAATTTACTCCCGGCCGTATCTAATGAAATGGCTATAGCTTATTTTAAAGCGATGAGAGACGGCGGACTTACACAGCTTTATAACGGCGGCGGCGGTAGATGGGAAATGGGCTGGGGATATGGCGGAGTTAATAATCTTGATGCTTTCACGCTGCTTTACTGGGACAGCATTGTAGATGTTGCGACAAATTCATCAATTGTTCCCGGAAGAAATCTTTCCATAAAAACTCCTCAGGGCATAGACCTGATCCGTATTACCGATTATAACGACGTTTATTATAAAGTTGAATCCAATCAGGCGGCTGTTGACAAGTTTTACAATGATAATAAAAGCACTTTTGTTAATGAATCAATCGCTTCTCAGGAATCCTACGGTTATGTAGACGGTGTTTTGACGAGACTTACACAGGATGTTATCACCCGCGAGAACGTCGACATCTATAACCTCTCTGTTGTGAAGGATGCTTCTCCGTTAGTTCTCGATATGAGTGGCAGTGGCAAGCTTCAGGCATCAAAAGGCCAGCATCTTCCTCATCAGACAATTGACCTTGAACGCACAATAATAACTGACTTCTATGGCGACGGTTTTGAAATTGCGATGGAATGGGTAGGCCCTAACGACGGTCTGCTTGTTGAGCCTAAAGCTGACGGAACAGTAGATATGAGCTGCCTTTTCGGAACGGCCGGCGGATATGATGACGGTTATGAAAAACTCTCGCTTTATGCAGACAAAAATGGTATTGTAAGCGGTGACATTCTGAAGAAACTTTCCGTATGGCAGGATGCAAACGGCAACGGCAAAGCTGACGCCGGTGAAGTAAAGAGCTGTGCTTCCCTTGGAATCACTTCAATAAATACGAAACATAAAGGGTTTGTAAGTTCCTTTGAGATGAACGGTAAAACTCAGAAAATGTGGGATTGGTGGCCGAGTGCAGCTGAGCTCCATAAAGTTGCCAGCAAATAATAGAAACTGTTGATTTAAAGCAAAGGGGCTGTCGTGCTAACGGCGGCCCCTTTAACATGGAATAAAAGATAACGGTCACCGGGCTAAGCCCGGCTTTAGCCTGTTGAAGGAGCCTAGCGACTGAAACGTGGTCCACCCGCTATGCGGGTGTGGGAATCTTGGTT
>JAVBNT010000004.1:0-90811 GCA_031551355.1 Candidatus Xenobia bacterium
AACCAAGATTCCCACACCCGCATAGCGGGTGGACCACGTTTCAGTCGCTAGGCTCCTTCAACAGGCTAAAGCCGGGCTTAGCCCGGTGACCGTTATCTTTTATTCCATGTTAAAGGGGCCGCCGTTAGCACGACAGCCCCTCAATATAATATGCAAATAGTTAAAACCTATAATAATATGTTATTTGTCATACCCGCCAATAACCGCACTCCACTTGCTCATAATAGACATTCTTGACTTGGCCATCATTGCTATGGTCATTTGACGAGACTCATGAATAGAAGTAAATGTCTCATTCATCATTTTTCTCATTTCTTCCATATGTTTCATTCTGGAGTTGAACATCTGCATAAAAACTTTCTCCCATGACTGCTGTATTTCCAGCTGTTTCTGCATTAACTCCTGCTGTTTCTTTGCATAATCGTCTATTTTACCAAGGTCTTCCGATGACGGCAAAGTTCCCGGGTTGGCCGGGCCACAGCCAGGTTTTGGTGCTGCAGATGAAGGTCCGCCGATATTAGCTCCGGGCATTCCTGAATCAAACGAAACGCTATTGTTATTACCGGATGTCAGAGCAAGCTGAGTATTTTTATTCTCAGCTTCGTTTTTCGGTGCCGATACGGAACCTTCTTCACTTGTTTTCCCAAGAGATTCAGATTTGCCCTTATCCTGAGCCATACCTGTCTGGGCTCCCGCTTTAGGCCCTTCCGTCAATGACAACTGAACCGAATCATCTGTCGTATGCAGAGAAGCATCTTCATTTTTTGTTCTATTAATGGCGTCACGCTGCAGACCCACATGCTGCGCGTTGCTTATATAATCATTCGGTGTGAGGTTTACGGAATTAATACTCATAATGTAATATATTACCTCCTGAAGCTTACGCTTGCAAAAATAAATAAAAGCGAATCAATTAATGGTTTTATTATACCAAACATATAAAATCAAAGTAAAGAAAAGTGTGTAAACAATATGTAAACATATCGCTCAAAAAGACTATTCCTGCGGTAAAAGAGAAATTATATAATCAGCCATTTTATCTGCCCCGCCTGACGGCCCCATCCGCTCTACACCGATCGAAGCCATTTTTTTATATTTTTCGCCATCTGATAAAATAGAACATACTTCACCGGCTATTTTAATAGAATCTTTTTCAACAACTGAAATGGAGTCCCCCAACAGGCCTTTTTGGCGCTTGCGATACCAGCCCATTCCATTTTTACCGTAACTGTCAAAAGTCACAACCGGCCTGCCCAAACCCACAGCCTGCTCATTGGCAGTACCTGC
Organism: Candidatus Xenobia bacterium; assembly: GCA_031551355.1. Lineage (GTDB taxonomy): Bacteria > Vulcanimicrobiota > CADAWZ01 > CADAWZ01 > CADAWZ01 > JAVBNT01. The sequence continues at coordinate 1,288 of JAVBNT010000004.1, forward strand.
CTGACCGATAACAATTTTGCAATGGGATAAAAGATCCCCTATAGCACCTTTTAAAAGAGTTATTGAAATATTATCTTTTACCAGATAATCAAATCTGCCAAAAGAAGTATCGCTCCCAGGCTTAAAGGCCCACCCCATCCCGGACATGCTTTCGGCAAACCTGCGGGCGTCAAGGGACGGAGCTATTCCTGCAGCAAAAGCAAGCTTCTCTGTGCAATCACGATCAATAAGTTCAACAGCGTTAACAATAAACGGCATGTCTGCAAAAGCAGACTCGCGGCTGCCGGGAAAAATAGCAACCAGAGAAACCGAAGGCTCCAAATTGAAATCAAACCCTGAGGGAGCAAGGCAATCCATCATTGCATTGCCTACCCATAAAGCACGGACACCGCTGCGCCGCAAATCTTCCGCGGTAGGTTCGTCTCTTACAAAAACCTGCCTACAGGCCGTTTTCATCAAAAATCTTTCAAAAATATTATGGGGAGAAACATAGTTGGATTTAGCGGTTGCCACCATGACTCTTGGCGGAGGAACCGACAAAAGTCCGAGAATTGTCGGATAAATGTCACCGACCGTGACGGTTACAAAAGATTTTTCCGCAAACTCAGCCATAACCTTCAATTGTTCGAAAGTAAGAGAAATCAACCCTGATTTCGTATCTTTAACAAGATTGGGTAAATTACCCGGAATAACGCCGCCCGAAGGCATTACCGTTCTCGGTCCGACAATAGTGCAGGGCAAAGATTCATAACTTTTTCCGGCACCGACCAAAGGGAGGACATGAATAGGGATTTCCGGCGATTTACGGGAAATCGAACTGACGAGGCTGACTGCGATAGAATCTTCTCCATATCCGTTGCTGACAAAAAAAATACCCTTCACCGGAAAACCTCCAAACAAGCAGAGCTAAAAGTAAAAGCTATCTCCAAACATGTTTAACCGAAAAATTGCATATTTCCCCGGAAAGATAATCAAAAACATATTTCGAGTAAAACCGGCCATGTGAACCGCTTTGACATATATAAACACCATTTTTGACAACAGGGCTGCGAAAACACAAGTGGCTGTGTCCGCCCAAAATAACGTCTATTTCCGGACAAACGGACGCTATTGCAAAATCCTCATCAATTCCCGCATGGGATAAAAGAATAAAAAGATCAGCCCCGCTAACTTCTTTATTGGAAAAAATCCTTTTAATGGAATCAACATACGGATGAAAAACAAGTCCTGTTGCCCGGGCAAGAAACGATGTCTCCGGATACTGAATGGGGCTAAGTCCGGTGACGGCTATTTTCAACCCTCTGTGCGCTATCATCACATATGGTTTAAGACAGTCGGAAAGCCTGCCTCTGACATCCTCAAGGTTAGCGGAGACGACAGGAAAACGAATTGCCTCCAAGCGTTTTTCAAACACTCTAAAAAAATAACTGAACTCCCTGTTCCCTACTGCCATTGCATCATACCCGGCGCTGTTCATTACCGAAAAAACCGGCTCTTCAAAATGAAAAAAAATATTGCTTCCCCTAATTGCATCGCCACTGTCAAAAACCAACGCATCTCCGGTTTTCCCTGAAAACCGGCCAATAGTTTCATAATTACCATGCAGATCGGTGGTATGAAAAAGAGACAGGGATTCAACATCAACAGACATTTACTTCACAACTAGATACGGAATCATTCCCACCGCAAAGCCGCCCAGTGCGCCGAAAGCGCCGTATTGCAAGCCAAGGTTAATCTCAAAATGACCATAACCGGTCAGAAAGGAAAAAATAAATCCAAGAACTGCAAACGAAGCAACCATAAAAAATTTGGAATCCTTTGCTTCAGGAACTTCCGCCTTCTCCTGCTGCTTCTCAGGCAAGTTCTTTTTCTCCGCGGAAATGCTGCCGGTTGCGATCTTCATTGAAGAAAGCTCATTGTTTACCTTTACAGGGGAAGGCTTTTCCGAAACGCTCCGATCCCTGTGTATTTTTGTTTTATACCTGTGTTTTAAGTTCTTCAAAATATCAACTCTTTTCTAAAATAAAAATCAAATATTATTGTCCAGAATATCACAAATAAGTGAAGATACTGACTTTATAACCCCGCTTTCACCGAGAGAGCGCCTGACATCCTGCAAATCAGCAATCATTCTTGTCCTCTTATCAGTATCATCCGTAATCTCAAAAAGCTCTTTTGCAAGCCTTTCGGGATTTACCTCTGTCTGAAGAAGTTCCGGGACTATTTTCTTTTGAACTACCAAATTAGGCAAGGCAAAAAACGGAACATTGATAAACATCTTGCCGATAATCCAATCCGGCCAGGCAAGTTTATAAACAACCACCATAGGGACTCCCGCAATGGAAGCTTCCAGCGTAGCGCTTCCTGAAGCCATAACCGCCGCCCTTGAATACTTAAGAACTTCATAAGCTCCGCCATCGACAAGAGAAAAAGATATTCCCGGATCGGATTTAAGATATTTGGAAATACGCTGCTTTACATGCGGGAATGCCACCGGTATTAAAAAATGAAGGTTATTTCTCTGTGAAGCCATGAGCTTCATTGTTCCGACAAAAGCAGGCATAAGAGAGTCGATCTCCTGCAGGCGGCTGCCGGGCAGGAATGCAATATTAATCTTGTCCGGCGGAAAACAGTCTTTCCGTGAACCGGAACATGCCAATTTCTCCGCAACAATATCAACCAGGGGGTGACCGAAGTAATAAAAAGGTAGACCGGCCTTAGTATAAGTTCTGGTATTATATTCAAACACCGGGACTATGTAATCGGCAACCTGAGAAATTTTACAAACTCTCTCCGTGCATGCGTACCAGGCGGAAGGCGGAAAATAGTAAAGTGTCTTAAACCCGTTTTCTCTTGCAAAACGGCCCATGCGCATATTCGCCGCCGGAGAATCTATTAAAATGGTCAAGTCCGGCTTAAAACTAATTAATTCCCTCTTAACCTGATTAAACATTTTAATCATCAACGGCATCTTGGGAATTGCATTCCAAGGGCCGATAACTCCTATGGAAGAAGTATCCTGAAAAATATTAACCCCTTCTTCACGCATCCGGCATCCGCCGACTCCTGAAAAAACAACGTCAGTCTTATTTTTTTTTATCTCACGGACAAGAAAAGCACCCTGAAGATCGGCAGAAGCTTCCCCTGCCAAAATAAAAACTTTTTTAGGCATATAAGCAACCTTTTACAAAACCATAATAGGCCGACACAGCCGTAAGAAACCTAGATAGAAACGCTGTCTTCCTTTTCGACCCTTCCCGTTCTAAAGGATATGCCTCTTGAAGAAGGTGCCTGAATAAATTCTATAAGGTGATTAAGTTCTTCACTGGGAGTGAGCGTCGATAAAATCTCTTCAATTGCCGCTGTCCGCGATTTCCTGCTTAAAATGTTATAAGCTCTTTTTAACATTATTCTGACTTCGGAATTAATCCCGTTACGCCTTAAGCCAATTACATTCAATCCGTAAAATCTTGCCGGAGAACTCGTAACCATACTGAACGGGGGAACATCCTTGACTATCCTCGCACATCCCCCGACCATCGCCAGACGGCCTATTCTTACAAATTGATGAACACCGGACATACCGCCGACAACAGCCTTGTCTTCTATCTGAATATGCCCCGCAAATGAAGTTGCATTCGAAACCAGTATATTTGAACCGAGAAGACAATTATGTCCGACATGCACGTAAGCCATAATAAAATTGTTGTCGCCCAGAATCGTTGCCTTACCCTCTCCTGTTGCTCTGTGCATCGTAACAAATTCACGTATTACATTGCCCTTGCCTATTTTAAGATAAGACTCTTCACCTTTAAACTTCAAATCCTGAGGCTCTTTCCCAAGAACGGCGCCATGGAATATTTTGCAGTCAGCTCCAATCTCGGTAAAACCGTCAATACGAACATGGGCGTCTATAACCGTTCCGGGGCCAATTTTCACGTTAGGACCTATGATACTGTAAGGTCCGACACTGACATTTTCCGCTAAAAGCGCCCCTTTTTCAATGATCGCAGTCGGGTGAACAAACATCTAAAACCCCCTAACTTAGCCCATATCGGCTATTTCCAAAAACTTCTTAGCAATGGCACTGTCTGCCATACTGACTATTTTCATATTATCAACGGCTCTTATCGCCAACTGAAGGGCATTTTTGCCGTCTTCGCCCGTAACCATAGGCGTCTTATGGGCTACAATACAATCCATAAAATGCTCCAGCTCTAGCAGCAAAGGCTCACTCCTCCTTATCGGAACAAACTCAGGAGGATTAGTATGCCCGGCCTGAGGGAGCTTTACTACAGACAAAGTCTGATTCATAAAATCAAGCTGACAGGTCTTATCAGCCTCTATAACCTTAAGCTGGCGCAGTCTTTCACCGCTGATACGGCTGGCAAACAGGCTGGCAATGGCACCGTTTTGAAACAAAATCTGTACAAGAGCCATATCTTCCTGTGCGGAATACAGCGAAAGTCCGTAAGCACTCACCTCTTCAACAGGACTTTTTACCATGTTTAAAAGTATATCAAAATCATGAATCATTAAATCCCATATAACGCCGACATCTAAATTTCTTGAACTTGGATAGCCGATACGGTGTGACTCCGTGTATATAGGATTGGATACTATCTTTTTCAGTTGGGCAACAGCAGGATTAAATCTCTCCAAGTGACCCACCTGAAGAATCAGATCATTTGCCTTGGCAAGATCAACGATCTCTTTTGCCTCTTTCAGACTGTGTGTTATAGGCTTTTCAACCAAAACATGAATTCCGTTATTTAAAAAGTCCATAGCCATTCTGTGATGCAGGCTGGTAGGAACAGCTACATTTACAGCCTGAACCCTGTCAAACAGTTCCCTGTAATCCTTAAAATACTGGGTATTAAACTGCTTTGCATAATCCAGGCCTCGTTCCTCATCAAGATCGGAAATACCAACAAGCGTAACATTCGGCATTTCCGAATAAACACGTGCATGGTTTTTTCCCATACTCCCCACACCTATAACAGCTACAGGAACAGGCGCACTCATTAACTTTTTTTCCTTTCAGGGTAATTCCAAACCAAAATTAATTAAAAATATCCGCTAAAAGAGCAGCCATCAAGCAAAAATCACAGGTCCCAAATTATAAAATAAAGCCCGATAAAATGACTGCTATTCAACATCGGCGGCAAAAAATCCTTCGAGTTTACTCTTCAGTCTGACGCTTGACCATAGCACACATCATTTCACCTTCAGCAGCTAAAACACCGTCTACAGTCGCCCTGGCAGACATTTTGCCGACATTGCGTTTTACATTGGTAATCTCAACTTCAATACGCAACTGATCTCCCGGAACAACCGGTCGCTTAAACCTCAGTTTATCCAAAGCCGCAAGATAAGGAGTACAGTCTGAAAATTCTTCCTGGTTCATAATCAAAACCGCTCCCAACTGAGCCATCGCCTCAGTTATCAGAACCCCCGGCATAACCGGATGTCCGGGAAAATGCCCCTGAAAAAAAGGCTCATTTACCGTAACGTTTTTCAATCCGACCGCTTTGAAGCCCTCCATCTCAACAACCCTGTCTATCAGTAAAAAAGGATATCTGTGGGGAATAATAGACTGAATCTGACCTATATTCATTAGTTAAAACCTCCCATTTGTTCAAGCTTTAATGCAAAATCAACATTAAGAGCATGACCTGATTTTATAGCTATAATATGTGCAAAAACAAGCAAACCCGAAAGAGAAATATCTCCAATAAGATCAAGACACTTATGATGAACCGGCTCATTCTCCAAACGCAGCGGAGTTGAAAATCCATCCGGCATTATCACAAGAGCGTTTGAAATATCCCCGCCTCTGGCAAGATTTCTGTCAAGAAGCGCCTGAACCTCATGCAAAAAACCAAACGTCCTTGCCGGCGCAATTTTTTCACAATAGGAATCTTTCAGCAAATCAAAATCACAAATCTGAGTACCAATCATCGGATGATCATAATCAAGCATAACAGTGAATCTTCTGTCCTGTGAAGGCAAAGCAATAATAATGCTGCCGTTTTTAACGGAAAAGCACGGCTGCTGCAAACTAAGCACTTTTCTGGGAGCCGCCTGAGTCTTTAAACCGCATGCGGTCAGGGCATTAAAATATTCAATTGAGCTTCCGTCCATCGCAGGAATCTCTTCGGCATCAACAGTGATCATCAGATTATCAATACCGATAGAATACAAAGAGGAAAGCAAATGTTCAACCGTAGATATCTTAAAAAAACCGTTGCCTAAAACAGTACATCTCTGAGTATTTACAACATTTGAGGCCAACGCCTTCAGAGGCGGAGCATCCGGTAAATCCGCCCTCCTGAAAACAATACCGCTGTCCGGCGGCATAGGTTCAAGCTTAATACACGATTCCTTGCCGGTATGAAGTCCTATACCGGTAAACTCCAATGCAGAAGATATCGTTTGCTGGTTCAAATCAAAGACCTCTATCAAAAACAAATTTCACCGGGTAACAGGAAGAAGCTTCAGGAATCGTTATCATCTGCAGTTCCTTAGTCTCCCCCGGCTCAAGACTAATTCGCTTTAGCTCAAAAAACTCTTCTTTTCTTACAACAGGAGTCTCACAAAGTTCACCATTCATAAAAATAGTCCCCTGGGAAGTGCCGTTCAGCGGCACAAACGATATCTTGACCGAATCTCTGGAATTAGTATCGTTCTTTAATTTTACATTCAGTTTATAAATAACGCCATAGTTACCGGTATTAGGCTCCCCCGTCTCCGAGTCTATAACCCATGGCCATTTTCCGACTTCTATCTCCTCTACTACTCCCGACGACAGTTTATAAGAACGATCGAACACGATCTCTGCCTGCGGGAAAACACCATGGGGATGAATCTTAAACGGATCAAAAGGTTCATTTATATCAGGGAGTATTTCCACACGTCTCGGAAGAGTATGATTTTGAACTCTAACTTCCGCCTCTGTGCCCTCAAGCACCTGAAAGTCACAAAATCCTGATAAAAGAAAATTCTTCGGTATATCGGTATTCTCAACCTCCGCCAATGCGCCCGGGGCTAAATCCAAAATAAATCCCGACTTGGATGAATAAAGAGATATATATCTTACGGCAGCCTTATGTCCGGCATACATCTCAAATTTATCAGGTCCGGCCGACGCCTTGCGGAACAAAAGGCGCATATTCTGCCTTCCTTTGTTTTTGACGGTAATCATCAATTTACGTCTGTCCGGAGAACCGTTCTTATGAGAATACAGCATACGGGCCGATTCATCTTTGGCAATTACGTCCTTAAATAAAACCCCGTCATCCTTCACTGTCTCAGGCCGGTTGGAAACCCAAAGTTCCTTGGCTGGAATCCAGGGAACATTACTGTTGACAATAGTAACCCTGACAGTTCCTTCCGCACGGTAATAATTTTCACCGTCAATAACAACAGGAACTGAGACCGTCATTTTTTCACCGGGACGCAGATCTTTAGGGATAACCGGAGGCTCCTTTATATACAATTCGGCACCCTTATTAATCGTAACGGCATCCCAGACCCGCATCATCACAGCCGACTGTATTAATTCCTGAGCAGCCGGATTTCCGGTAACCGTTTGCTCGATGGAAGGAGAAATAACTCCGGCGCGCTCTTTGGCAAAAACCTTAACAATACACCTGGCAGTGCCTCTCTGGATTATTACTGAAAAATCTCCTGTAGACAGAGGTGAAAAAGAAATAGAATTGTCTTCTTCGGAAACCGAGACCCGCAATCTTGAAGAGTCATACTTTAGTTTAAGAGCTCCCGAAGAGCCAACAGAAATAGTTTCCTCTTCACCAACAGCAATATTAAGGAGACGCTTAGAAACCTTAAGTGTATCCTCACCCACCACAGCAAGAATATTTTTCAGCCATAAAGTAGCCAGTGCCTTTGATTCCGAATTTTGTTTTAAAGCCTGTTTTTTCGTAACAACAATAATAAGAGTATCCTTCCAGTATATAGCCGTCCCCTCAGGAACATCTTTAAGAGTCAGGTCTTTGCCGGACGCACCGCCGTCAATTTTAGCATTGATTTTATCCGAAGCGGCTTTTGCCGTAAGGTCTCCCGATTCGTCATCCGTATCATAAATCCGCATAACGACATTGCCGTCAATCAAAACCGAAGCCGGTTCCTGTGCATGAATCCCTACAGAAGAAAAAATCAAAACCCAAAAAAACAAAAAAAACTTTTTTAACATTTCCCAACATCCTAACAAAATATTTAAAACATCTATCAAATATTTAAACTATACGGACTTGTCCGTATAGTTTAAATGTAGTGAACAGAGAAAGATATTGACTAGTATGCAGATTCCAAAATTGCTATCTTCTCAGACAGATTCTCTACACGCACTGCAAGTTCCGGAAGCCTCGCTATCGCAGCTTCTATCCGAAGTTCTTCACGGTGATCTCTTGCCGGATAACCGGAAACAATCGCTCCGCTTTTCACCGGTTTCGTAACACCGGCCCTTCCTCCTATAACACTGTCCGAACCTATTTCTGTATGATCCCTTATCCCGGCCTGAGCAGCAACCACAACCCTGTCACCGATTTTTGTACTGCCGGCAATGCCTGACTGTGATACGATAGTACAATCTCTGCCGACCGAAGTATTATGACCTATTTGCACCAGATTATCTATTTTTGTACCGCAGCCGATTACCGTTTTTCCTGTTGTGGCGCGATCTATTGTCGTATTAGCACCTATTTCCACATCGTCACCGATAAAAACAATCCCAACCTGGGGTATTTTTATCTGTCTGGCACCGTCCCTGACAAAGCCGAACCCATCCGCACCGATGACTGCTCCCGGATGAATCAAAACCCTGTCACCGATAACACATTCGCGCATAATGGAAACTCTATGGCGGAGAATCGAATCCGTTCCGATCCTGGCGCCGTCGCCGATAAAACAATGGGCCGAAATCTCACTGCCGCTGCCAATAACGGCATTATCCTCCAATACCGCAAACGGACCGATGGTAACATTGTCACCAATAGATACGTTTGAACCGATGACTGCCGTCGGGTGTATTCCTGCCGGTTTAGACGGCCTTTTGTGGAAAACAGCCAACAAAAGAGCAAACGCAAGCCGCGGATTTTTAACTCTGACAACCGGTTTCTGTTCAAAAGCTTTTGCCTGCGCAGGTATAATTACAGCGCAAGCCCTGGAAGACAGGACTGACTGCCTGTACTTATCACTCTCCATAAAAGTAAGGAAATCATCGGCGGCCTCATCGGCTCCGGAAATACCCGTCACATCAATATCGGAACCCTCAAGCGTTCCGCCAAGGAAATCTGCTATTTCACTTAACTTCATAAAATAATACCAGCTCCATATTTTTATACTTTAAATCAAAGATAAATTTAAGATCCGGACTTCGTCTCTGAAGACCTTAGCCTGTTTAAAACGTCAACAGTAATGTCCCTGCCGCCATATTCTATTACCGGGGAGGATGAAGAGTTGTCGACTACTATTGTTATATGATTCTCTTTTGCAACATATGCCGATGCTTCTCTTATTTTGTCAACGATCACTTCCTTCTCCGCATTCCATTTTACATCGAATTCTCTTATACGGGCAGTGTCTTCCTGTGAAGGCTCTTTCTTATTTTTCATTGCAGCGGCAATTTCCTGACGCTCTTTGATGTATTTATTGCCAAAGTCTTTATATGTGTCCCATTTTACAAAAAGCTGATCAGTATCAATATAACCAACAGTCAACGTCTGCGGCGGTGCCGGCGGCGTCTTTTCCTGCTGACAACCGCTGCACACAAAAATAGTAAACGATGCAAATATTACTGCAAATATTTTTTTCAAAACAAACCTCCTTAAACAGGTCCTTAAATTCTCTTAAACATATTAGTCGCGAACAGGTTCCGAAGCCGAACTATTAGCAGCCTTTACAGCTTTTATCGCCTGTTCCGTAAGATCTGTTGCTTTAACATTAGCAATATAACTCAGAAATATTGCCGTATATCCATCGGTATCGGCCATTTTGGCAACCTCCGATTTCAGATCGTCGGCCATCGCATTGTATAGCTTTTCTCTCTGCTGAGCAACAGCATCAAACTCAGTTTTCAGCTTGTTAAGTCTCTCCATATCAGAACGCGCAAGCTGCTCTCTTGATTGTTCCATCTCCTTCATCATCCCAGCCTGCAACTCTTTCAGGCGTTTCTGGAGCTCTGCCTGTTTATTCTCAAGCATCCTCTGTGAAGAAGCCGTAGCACCGCTTAACTGAGCTTCCAATGCTCTTTGCTTCTGAGCAAATTCACCAGCTATCTGACGGCTCTTTTTCTCCAGTTCCGATTGATTCGGAGCCGAAGCCTGGTTTGAACCGGACGGATTAAATCCTATCTGCCTTTTAATGTCTTTATCTATTTTATCCTTATAGGCCGCAACCTCTTTCTCAATATCGGCAAGTTCTTTTGCGCCCGTCTGCTCTATCTGATTGCCTATTTCCTGCTTCTTTCTGTCTTTCAATGCAGATTCTTCCTCCGTTATGGCGGAAAGCTCTTCAGTAAGAGCTTTCTTCTCTTCTTCCGGCGGATCCAACTGAAGCTTTAACTGGATGTTCAGACGCTGTTGCTGATTTTCTTTTGATATCTGACGCTCATATGCGGCGAGCTCGTTCTCAAGCTTTGTCCGCATTACATCCATGCGCTCCTTGGCGGTCTTCTGAAGCTCAAGCCGTTTGGCCGTAACCTGCCGGTCACGCAAAACGATAAGATCATTCGTAAGCGATTTTGCTTTTTCCGGAGAAGAAGGCCTTGCAGCCGGCTCTCCCGACGCCGCCAGTTTTTTCATTTTCATACGGGCACTGCTGGCCTCTTTTTCCAACTGAGAGGCAATCTCTCTTTTATGTCTTTCCAGAGAAGCCTGCACTTCAAGCAACTGGGCTTTAAGCTCTTTTTCCGCCTGAGCCTGAGCCTGCTTCATTCTCTCTGCCTGCTTCATTCCCAACTCATTCAGAGAAGGATTTGCCTGAGCCATTCTGGCCTGCAGATCGGCAAGTTTCTTATCTAAAACCTCAAGACGTTTCCAGTCACGGTGCTCCTTAAGAACTTTGGCCGGATCTATAACGCCTATTTTCATCGGCTTAGGCTCTGACTTAGGCTCTGACTTTGTGCAACCCGATAAATACAGGCATAAAAGCGAAGAAAAAACGAAAAATATAACTTTGATTTTCAATTTCATAAAATAAATCTCTTATCCTCGGGTTATTTGGAAGAACCTGCAGAAGAGCCGTTAAGCGATTCGACAACTTTATCGGTAACATTCCTGCCGCCGTACATAACGTACTGCTTGTCAAGAATTAAAACCATATTTTCCTTTTCGGCAACGGATTTTACGGTAAAAGTAACTTTGTCGAAAAGAGGCGACATAATCGCAGCTCTTTTCGCCTCAAGCTGCCGGTCATAGGAAGCTATAAGTTCCTGCTGTTTTTCCTTGCTCAGGGAAGCCGAACGTTTTGCCACATCCTTACGGGCATTTTCAAATTCAGCCTGCATTTTTTTCTCTCCGTCACGGAATATCTGTAAAGTCCTGACAACATCCTGATCAAAATAACCTACAACACTTGAATCACCGATATTACCCTGAGCGGCAGGCAGATCTCCTTCTGCTCTGAATTTTTCCTTAACATCTTCAGTTATGTCTTCAGAACCTGTAACGACAATACTTTTATCCAGAACCACCTTAAGATTTTTCTCTTTGGCAACAATCTCAATTGCCGACTGAACGCGTCCCATCAAAACATTCAGGTCTTTATTCCTTACCATTTCGGATTCCTGACGAAAGCGGGCGTAAAGCTCCTGCTGCTGCTCCTGGGAAGCCCCCTTCATCTGCTGCGAATAAGACTTTTCAAGCTCTTGTATCGCCACGGCTATTTTTTCATTGGCCTTCTTAAACGCCGCCATTTTCATTATTGCCGACTTATCAATGACCCCTATTTCGCTATTCTGTTTCTTCTCTTCCTGCGGTTTAGGCTGGCACGACGCACAAAATACGGCAAGTCCTAAAATAAAGCAAACAAAAATTTTATAAGTAACGTTTTTCAATTTAACCCTCCTGAATTTAAGTAAACAATTTCCGGAAATTAGAAACTCTGGCCGAAACCGATCGTGGTACGTGAACCATCCTGTCCGAATGCGTAATCAAATCTTATCACACCAAGCCCCAGAGTCGGCAGTGTAAGCCTAAGTCCGATACCGGCATCGGTATAAAGCTTTGACGTGCCTATGCCGTCAAACCAGGCATTACCGGCATCAACAAAAATGGCGCCGCTTAAAACCTTTAGCTTGGCAATCGGGAAACGCAGCTCGGCATTAAACAGAAGCATACGGTCTCCAAGGAATATATTATCGCGATAAGCCCTGAGCGTGTCAGCTCCTCCCATATAGAAGAACTCCGACGTATAAGCTCCCTGTCCGTTCAAAACTCCGCCCCATGCTCTAAGCGCAAGCGTCGTCGATTTGCCGAACGGGATATATTTGCGTATTTCCAATTGTGTTTTAGAGAAGTCGTCGGTTCCGCCGAGAAAACCTCCGGCGGCCTGGTATGATGCATTCATGAATGTTCCCGACATCGGATTGAAGATATCATCGCGCGTATCATAAACAGCAGAAATAGTCGCGCTGTTTGCTTTTCCGGAGAACAGGCCAATCGGCTCATAATCGGAAATACTGCTTCTTGTCAGCGTCACATTTTCCGATTTCAGCGTCAGGAATGTTGTCAGATACTCACTCAAAGGATGACCGTAGCTGATAGTAAAACCGGTTCTCTCATCATCATAGTATGCATATTGCAACGGATCCGAATAAGGTACTGCCTGAGCCAATTCTATATATTTCTGTGTATAAACAGACGCCCCAATTGAGTCACGGCTCGAATTAATCGCCGGATTAAAAACCGACAGACTCATCGAATGTGTATTTACACCAATCTGCCCCTGAATGGCGGCTCCCCAGCCAGTTCCGCCGAGATTTCTTTCGGAAACGGAAGCAGATCCGGCAATACCGCTTTTAACAGCACTTGAACCGCCGCCAAGATAACCGAGACCTATTGTCGCTGTACCTGTTTTTTGCTCTTTTACTTTAAGCAGCAGGACGACCTTACCAACTTCCGAACCGGCCTCAGGCTCAATATTTACACTGGAAAAATAACCGATGTTGTTAAGACGTTCCAGATCTTTCTGAATCCTTTTCCTTTTGAGAACCTGCCCGACTCTGGTATTCATATTTCTCAAAATTACATAATCTTTGGTTCTTTTGTTGCCTTCAATTTTAATTTCCTCAACAACGGCTTCAATTATTCTTATCGAAACCAGTCCCTTTTCAGGTTCTACATTAGGTCTTATTGTATCAAGTATATAGTCATTTTTTTCGTAGAGCTTGGCAATTTTGTCAGTATCGGCCTTGGCAATTTTCTGATTAAAAAGCTCACCTTTGCGCAACGAAACAAACGACATCAGCTTATCCGTAGGGAATACCGTGTTGCCGCTCATCTCAATATCTTTGATAACCATTCCTTCAATTATTGAGATATGCAGTACGCCGTCGTCGGTCCACTGCAAATCTTTAATGTGTGTAGGCCGGTAAACATAACCGAGTTCCTCATCATAATATTGATTGATCGTTCCCATATCACCGTACAAAGTCTTGGAGTTTAGAATAACGCCGACTTTTGTTTCCATAAGTCCGGTCAATTTATCGGTCGAGACGATGGAATTGCCTTCAAAAACAATATTTTTCACTGTCGGATTTTCCAGCACGGAAAAAACTACTTTGATGCCGCCGATAAAATACCGGGTATCAATCTTTACATCGGTAAAATAACCCATATCAAAAATAGACTGAATATCACGCTGTATCTTTGTTTCGACAACAGGATCGCCTATTTTTATGGAAAGCACCTTGATGATTTCATCTGTAGGAACGGAAACATTTCCCTCAATGACGATCGCCGTGATCTTTGAGGCCATTTCCTCATCCTGAGGCGAGGATGCTTTCGAATCTGGCGGCTGAGAGTCTGAAGGCACCACCGGAACATTATCATTCTGTGGGACTGGAGCAGCAGCGGGTTCTTTTTGCACCGGTTCTGAAGGGTCCTGCGAATCATCATCATCTGTTTTCACAGGCTCGGAAGCCTTTTCTTTTTCCTGCACAGGAACAGTTGGTTCAGGTTCAGGAGACGGCTCAGCAATTGGCTTAACCTCCTGTCCGCCGGCTTCGTCAACAACACTTCCGGCAACAAAATTCTCTTCAAAATCTGTCTGAGCAGACGCACGCTCAAGCGCAAAAACCGATGGCGAAAGCATTGCAAACAAAAAAGAAAAAAGCTGAAGCCACGCAACCATACGAATCATCTTGGCCTTCATAAACAAACCCTCCAAAACAAGTAGTATCTATATATAGAAGATTATCTTCCGTTACAGCAAAACATCCACCAAAAGGCATCCATGCGAAGAAAATTACGTCTAAATAACTTGTTTAAGATTCTACGGATGCATACATATTCCTTTAAGAAAAAACAATAACCGAAAATTAAATAGAATCACTGAGATTTATCGGAAATAAAGGTTCTTCATCCGAACAGGGAGTATTTCTATTACAGATTTTTTTGCTTAGAAAAAAGCAAAAAACTATCACATAACAACAATTCAAGTGAGGGTTTATGCCGGTTTATGCAATGGAAAAAGCGCTGAATTGCGCCAAAAACAAACTTATTTCCAGTATTGGGAAAGAAACCGATACCAACGGACTCCGCTATGCCCCGGAAGACATACCCGGAGACATAGCGTTTCCCTGTTTTCCGCTGGCAAAAGCACTAAAAAAGAATCCGGCGGCTATAAGCAGCGAAGCAGCCGCCAGGATTGCCTTTGACGATAATGAAATAATAAAAAAAGCAGAAGCAGCCGGCGGCTATATAAATTTCTATATTAACAGTGATGTTTTTTGCCGTGAAGTTATCAATGACTTTCTGCTAAACAGTAATAAATATGGGCGCAATAACATCGGCGCAGCAAAAAAAATAATTATTGATTATTCATCGCCCAACATCGCCAAACCATTCTCAATAGGGCATCTGCGCTCTACAAATATCGGTGCCGCGCTCAAAAACATCCTGCTTTTCTCCGGATATGACGTCATCGGCGACAACCATCTGGGAGATTGGGGCACTCAGTTCGGCAAGCTTATATATGCCTACAAAAAATGGGGTTCCAGGGAAGAAATCGAGAAAGATCCGATCAAAGAGCTTCTTAAACTGTATGTAAAATTTCATGATGAGGCCGGATTAAAAGGTGATGAGCAGCCGGAAAGCGATGAAGAAGTAAATCCGCTCGAAGAAGAAGCACGCAAATATTTTAAACAGCTTGAAGACGGGGAAGAAGAAATTGTGCAGCTCTGGAAATGGATAAAAGATATCAGCCTAAAGGATTTTCAGAGGGTTTATGACAAACTGCAGGTTTCTTTTGAAGAGTATCTCGGAGAAAGTTTTTACAATGACAAAATGGAGATTGTAAAAAAACTGGCGGCCGATAAAAATATTCTCAGCACCGATCCTTCGGGAACACAGCTCATACGCCTTGAAGATCACGGTATATCCACGCCTCTTCTGATACAAAAAAAAGACGGGGCCAGTCTTTATGCCACAAGGGATCTGGCGGGAATTATATACCGTAAAGACAGATGGGATCCGTCAATGATTCTGTATGTTGTAGGAGAAGAACAACAACTTTATTTCAAACAACTGTTCAAGGTAAAGGAAATGCTGGGTATAGAAACGCCATGCGAACATATTCAATTCGGCCTTATGGTTCTGCCGGAAGGCAAGGTCTCGACAAGAAAAGGCAACGTAATATTCCTTGAAGATGTGCTTGAAGAAGCACAAAAAAGAGTCTCGGAACTTATTGCCGACCGGGAGCTTAGCGAAAAAGCAAAAGAGGAAATATCCGCAGCCGTGGGCATTGGTGCTGTTAAATACCACGATCTTTCACAAAATCGTAAAAAAACGGTAACATTTGACTGGGAAAAAATGCTGGCACTTGACGGAAATTCAAGTCCTTACCTGCAGTACAGCTATTCAAGGGCAAAAAGCATTATCCGAAAATCCGGCATAGAAAACCAGCCGCAAAATAATAATGCCTATAAATACTGCAAGGATGAAATAAAACTGATAAAAAAACTGGCTTTATTCCCGGAAACGGTTGAATCTGCCGGAAAACAGTTTTATCCGCATATAATTTCGACATATCTTTTTGAACTGGCTCAGGAATTCAGTTCCTTTTATAATAATGTAAAAGTAATGAGTGAAGACAAAATCTCAATGGGACAGAGAATTTTGATCGTTGGCTTCTATGCTTCGGTGATGAAAACAGGGCTTTCACTGCTGGGCATAGGGGTGCTTGAGGAGATGTAAAACTGTGGTTTCAAGGGTTATAGCGAACTCATCAGCACTTTTTTTGTCGTTGCGAGCCTGAAAGGCGTGGCAATCCAGAATTTTATTTTATGAGTTCCACCTGTAAACATTATAAATATCGTAAAGCGTTTATTTAACGGGAATTCCAAGGAGAGGTTATTAAGGGGGCTATAATTCCAGACTGTGTCAAAAGTCTGACTCAGCCTGTGAGACTTCAGACATCTACCACTCTTCCGGTGCGTTTTCCCTGGATTGTTCGCTTGCCCGTGGTGCCAAGACGTCTGAAGTTGGGTGTTAACTGTGAGGCACAAATAAGAAAAAATCAGCAGACTGGCGAAGATAAGGCTGGGTGATATGTGGTATTTTATTCTTCTTGAGACTGATAACTGGCAACGAATTCCTCTGTCATCCTCGCGAATGCGGGGATCCACTATTTTATTCTTCTCTGGACTAATAACTGATAACTAATTTTTCCCGTGGTGCCAAGAAGTCTAAAGTTTGATTTTACCGGGTTTTCGCAAATAATTTGAGCCTATAAAAAAACTTTCTTTGTTAATTCAATCGATCACAGTCATTTATCTCCGTGGTCTCTGCACCCTCTCTGTGAGGGACTGTTTTGTCTCTTAATATCACACTTTTCTCTTATTAAACGCAGACGGCACAAACCGGTAAGCTTCTTTTTTATCCATTTTTGTAATGTATCTCGTCGCAATCTGTTTGCCGCAATTGGGACAAAATAAAGCTCCATGGTAGAGTGAAAAATCAATCGTGCCTTTGATTATTCTATCATTATACATTTTTACAAAATTGCTCTCGCCCACCTTCTGGTAATTGGCAATGAAGAATTTACAGTAAGCACAACTGACGGCCAAAATATGACTGCCTCTTATTTTTTTACAATTGGGATTTTTATAAATTTCCATACGGACTTCTACTCTAAGCAAAAAAGCCGTTTTACCGGCTTTTTACTGATCAATTATTTATTTTATATTATTCCCGCGCTCTTTCTGCCGTACGGGCCTGATAATCTTTATTGATCGATTTTTCCTGAATTTTACCGCCAATTATTGTTGTTGCCGCAGTTCCCGCGACAAAACCAAGCACAGCTCCGAGCGGACCAAAAAGAAGTCCGGCCCCCACAGCGACGGCTGCACCTCCGGCAAACGCCGGGGTCATACGCAACTGACCTTTCCAGAAACTGGATTTGTCATCATAAACAACTTCGGCACCGTCAATTTTACCAAAGTCTTCAGGGACAATAAGCTCCTGACCAAAAACCCTGGCCACAGGTGTATAAACCTTATTAGGCATCGCCTTAAGAGATTTGGCAATAAGTTCAGAGCAGTAAAGCCTGTCATCCGTAGAATTATCAAGCATAAAATCATACGGTTTACCGATTTGATTCCTTGCATAATCAAGCGCCGCATTGACATCTTCCTGAGATTTATACGGAGGCCTGATAATTTTTACGGACAGTCTTCCTTTTAACCGTTCAAAAAGCTCAAGTCTGTCAACTCCATAACCGCTGTTATGATCAATATTGGCTTCAATAAACTTACCGCCGCCCTCATAAAAGGAGGCATGGGTGTAGTCGCTGCCTACAGCCGCTTTTTCCAATAATTTTGCCGCCGGACGGTTATCGTTTGTTTCAAGAATGATATCTCCCGGCTTCAGAACATCCATAATCTGCTGGCGGCGTCCCTCAGACATTACCTTAGAAGCAACAAAAGCGGGAAAATCAAGCAGTCCCAATAATTTGTCGGCAAAATTCTTTTGGGACGGAACAGCGGAATCGGACGATGAAAAAACAAATTCATCCGACAAGCCTTCTGAAGGCATAGGCTTGTCGGATGAATTCACATCCGTTTTCAACGTATTTATATTTTTAGCATCACAAACATTATTGCCTAAACTATTTATGTGCATTTACAATCTCCGTAAAACTATGCCTGTTTCGTCTGCCAGGCCTGCTTATTACTTGCAATTAATTCATCAAGCTCTTTTTCCTGTAGTTTGCCGCCAACGACAGTCGTAGCAATCGTTCCGGCCACGAATCCGACGACAGCCCCTACCGGTCCAAGCAGCATTCCCCCGGCGGCTCCCAAAGCGACACCGCCGGCCAATGCAGGCGCCATCTGCAATTGGGTTTTCCAGATACTGGCACCGTCATCATAAATACTCTCAACACCCTTAATGCTCTTAAAATCATTAGGCAAAACGACTTCACGGCCTAAGAACTGAAACGTAGGCGTATCAATAGGATTCGGCATCGCCTTAAGGGCTTTGGCAACGTATTCCGCACAGTACTGCTTTTCATCTTCCGAGTAATCGAACGCACTGTCATATGGTTTTCCTATTTGCGATCTTGCATAATCCAACGCCGCATCTATATCTTCCTTTGATTTGTAAGGCGGTCTGAGGATCTGTATGTCAAGTCTGCCCTGAAGATACTCTCTAAGGTCAGTCCTGCCAACGCCAAAACCGCTCTCATGCCCTGTCGTAGCTTCTAAAAACTTACCGTCACCCTCGTAAATAGCAGCATGAGTATAATCACTGCCGCCGGCAATTTTTTCCATTATCTGCCATGTAGGATAATTGGCATTCGTTTCAAGAATAATGTCACCGGGCTGAACAAGTGAGAGAATCTTTTCTCTGCGTTCATCGGACACCATCGGAGCTACCGACAAAGCAGGGAAGTTTAAAGTACTGATAACGCCGCCCAGCACCTTCTTTTGTAATTTGCCCCAAAAAGAGGGATTCTCTTCTTCAGGAACGCTTTTTTCAAAATTGTCCGCCACATTAAAGCTTGTTTTCTCAACATCCGTCTTGGACAAGCCATTGGGCGTCGAAAGATTTAACACCTGATTGTTTGCGTTTAAATTATTTATTTGCATAACCAAACTCCTGAAAAAAGAATAAGATACTATCCGCTGAGTTTATATCCGTCAATGAGTCCTGGCAGATATTCTATCACTAATCTGAATAAAACCGCCCGTTACGGAAGTCAGTAATGTCCCGCCAAGGAAAGCGCCGATTACGCCTACCGGTCCAAGAGCCAAAGCTGCGGCTCCTGCAGCGACTGCTCCGCCAATAAACGCCGGAGAGTGCGAAAGCTGATTTTTCCAAAAATCCGAACCGTCATCATACACAACCTCGGCCCCTTCTATTTTTTGGAAAGAATTAGGCAAAACGACTTTTCTTCCCAAAACTTCAAAAGAGGGGGTTTCTATTTTATTAGGCATCGCATCAAGAGCCTTAGCAACCAGCTCCGCACAGTACTGCTCACTGCTGTCTTCATAGTTAAAGGCACCGTCATAAGGCTTGCCGATCTGCGAATTAGCGTAATTAAGAGCTGCCTTTATATCTTCTTCACTCTTATACGGAGGTCTTACAATTTGAATGGCAACGCGTCCTTTAAGATATTCTGCCAGTTCGGTTTTTGCCACTCCCATACCGCTCGGATGTCCTGTAGTAGCCTCTATAAACTTACCGTCACCCTCATAAATCGCAGCATGCGTAAAATCGCTGTTGCCGGCAATTTTTTCCATAACCTGCCAACCGGGATAATTGTTGTCGGTTTCCAGAATAATGTCGCCCGGTTTTATAGAGTCCAATATCTTTTGCTTATTTTCTTTAGAAATCTCTGAGGTCGTACTCAGAGCCGGCAAATCCAGAAAACCGAGCAGAGCTTTAACCGCCAGTCCCTTAATTTTTCCGCCGAACGAACGCGTTTCTTCCGGATCTGCTTTAACAAACCTGTCACTTGGTTCAGCAACGGAGACATCTTCCTTTACCTTTAAGGGAGTCTTTAGGGCGGGAGCGGAAGCTGCAAAAGATCGAGAATTGGTTATTTCCATAATTTTGTACCCTCATTAAGAACTATAAAAAATACTGATAAAAATGATATACAGCCCTACATAATAAAGTATATCCTCATGACGGCCCGGTAACAATTAAAATTTTGTTAACATTACGATATAAACCGTTTAAATACAGCCGCAAATCCTGTTTAAATTGATTTCCGCCTGTATTTTTCGAAAGCATTCCATTGCAGGCGTCCGCCCGTAAAAGCAGTCACCAGCGTGCCGCAGAGAAAAGACAGCAACATCGCGGCAGGGCCGGATTTCACAAAAAGCAAAGAAACTGCCAGGCCGCCAAGCAAAGCCGGATAATGAGACAACTGATTTTTCCAGAAATTGGAGCCGTCATCATAAATTATCTGCAGATTTTCAATTGAAAGAAAATGATCGGGAAGTAAAAATTTTCTGCCGAACAGTTCATGCATTTCAACTTTAACGGCGTTAGGCATGGAAGAAAGAGCTTTAGCGATCAGTTCGCTGCAATAGACACAGGAATTATCATCAAAATCAAAGGCACCGTCGTAAGGTTTACCGATTTGCGACACGGCATATGAAAGCGCAGAAGCTATATCTTCTTCCGAAGCATACAGGGGACGTATAACTTTAATAGCAATCCGGCCCCGCAAATATTCGGCAAGCTCCGTTCTGGCGACACCCATACCACTGGGATGTCCGGTTACGGCCTCAATCAGCTTTCCGCCGCCTTCGTAAATCGACATATGTGTAAAGTCACTGTTGCCGGTAATTTTCTCAAGCAGTTGCCAGCCGGGGTAGCTGTTATGAGTTTCAAGGATAATGTCTCCCGGCTTTACCATTGCAAGAATTTCCTCCCTGCGCTTGCCGGTCATAAGCGGGTAATTGCTGACAACAGGCATCTCAAGCAGGGTAAGAAAACTTTTTATGAAACAGTCTGCAAGTCTTACTGAAAATGACAGTCTTTCCATCATCTATCTGCTCTGAAGAATATTTATGGTATTTTCAATCGTCCTTTGCAGATCCGGCTGATTCTTGCCGGCAGCTCTGGTTTTTTCCATAACAAGCATATCCACCAACGATGAATTTCCGATACGGCCCAAAGTCCAGGCGCATGCCCTCTTTACAGAAGGGTCCTGATCCTTCTGCATCAAATCAACAATAGAGTCAAGAGCCTGAACGGCATCCATCTGTCCAAGACCCATTGCCGCTCCGGCACGAACCTTGGAACTTCTATCCGCCAATGAATTCAGAAGTGTCTGGTATGACGATTTACCCATCAGTGAAAGAGCGTTTATCGCCCCTGCCCTTTGCATATCATCTTCGGAATTTAAGGCCTTCAAAAGCGCAGGCCGGGCTTTCTCACCAATTTTCCCAAGCGAAACCGAAGCAGTGATAACAACAGACTCCTCCATATCCTTTAGCATTGAAACGAGTATGTCAATACTCTGCGGAGTTGCAAGCGCACCAAGGGCTTTGGCAGTGTTATCACGCACCTGTTTTTTCTGTGAGGATGAAGCCGCCTTCAAACGCGGCAATGCTTTTATTCCCAGCTTGGACGCTGAAGTCACGGCACGCCTTTGAATATCTTCACTTTTATCATTAAAGGCATTCACCACAATGGGAACGGCTTCCTCGGAGGCTGTATCACCCAGGGAGGAAATAACATCGGGTCTTAACTCATCCTGCTTGGCAAGCAAAGCCAACTCGGACACAGCCGGAGTTCCTATAAGGGAAAGAGCCGTAACAATATTCTTTTTTACCTTCAGCTCCGCTGAGGGAAGTTCATTTTTCAAAGGTTCAAACGCCGGCAAGCCGAGCAGTCCCAAAGATCTGGCAGCGGCTAGCGAAACATCGGCAGAACCGTCATAAAGAGCGGAAATTAAATATTTTACGGCCTGGGGATTACCGGTTTTACCAAGAGACATGGCAGCATTTTTTCTGACTTCGCTGTTAGGATCTTTCAGGGCGTTTATAAGTGCCGGAGCATCAAAACGTGTCGCACTGCCGCCTATTTCAGAGGCAGCGGCAGCTCTGACTCTGGAATCACTGTCCGTAAGGCTGGCACCCATTATTGAAGACGGCGGCGTAAAATCTATTTGCTTAAGAGCAAGAGCAGCGGCAGTCCTGATTTCAGCATTGGAGTCGGAAAGCAAGGAAGAAAAACGGGGGCCGGCGGACTTGTAGCGCAATAAGCCAAGAGAGTCTATCGCCGCTTTTTTAACGCCAGGGTCGGCATCATAAGTCAATCTAAGGAGGTTTTCCGCGACAGAAACATCTCCTATCGTTCCCAAAGCCGCAGCGGCACTGCGCCTGACCTCATTATCCCTGTCGGACAGCAAGGAAAGCACCATACGTGAAGCGCCCGGCGGTTTAAGCTGCGCCAAGGCCCAGCAAACGACGGTTCTCACTCCGGGGTCCTTATCATATACCAATGGTGCCAGATGGGAAGCCGCAGCCGTATTTTTAGAGCTGCCGATAACCATAACAGCATTTTGCCTAACGGAACCGCTCTGGCTTTTCAAGTCATTCACCGCCTGTGTAAGTCCGTCGGCACAAAAAGCCCGGAAGGTTAAAACAATCATCAAAAAAAACAGTGAGAACGCAAATCTAAATGACATTCGAAACACCTCAAATTATGTAATAAATATGGAGTCCTTACCTTGCTGTTTTGCTTTATCCAGCGCATCCTCCACTCTATGCAAAACAGCGCTGATGTCGACATCCTTTTGCGAGTCGCATCCGGTTACACCGACACTGACGCTGATATCAATATCCTTTGCTATTCCTGTAAATTTATGCTGCAAAATATTATTCTTTATTCTTGAAACCACAACTGAAGAATCCTGGGGAAGCGTCTGTGGCAATATTATCAGATACTTGTCTTCGGCATAGCGTCCGACATCGTCGATCGTCCTCAAAGAAGCTCTGGCAATATCAGCTAAATCCCTCAGAACCACATCACCTGCCTGATAACCGTAAAAAGAATTTATTCTGCTGAAATCATCTATATCAATCAGGCAAATCGTCAGACTGACGCCGTAACGCCTGGCACGCAAATACTCTTTTTTAAGAATTTCAATTATTTTCTTTCTGTTCTTGACTCCGGTGATAGCGTCTATTGTATAAAGAATGTCGATATTTTTCCTCAAAAGTGAATGTTCAAGGGCCAGGAAAGAACCAACTAGAATACGTTTCAGAAAGTCCCCTCTCGTTTCAACAAAAGTGGAGAGTTCCTGTTCATTGGCAACAATAGCCACACAACCACGGAATCCTGAAGGAGACTCAATTTTTTCACAATGAAAAACAAGTGATGAAGTATCGAAAGTCTTCACGTCTCCCGGAGGCATGAACACGCGTTCGGAACAGTCGTCATCAGGCGAAAAAGAACATTCTCTCGGGATAATATCCTCAAGTCTTCTTCTCAGCATGGCGATATGTTCCGGCAGGGCAGGCCTGGAAGTTTTTATAAAAGTCGTAATGCCCTGAGGCATTGAAAAGCAAAAAATCAGGGCATATATTTCAAACATGTTAGTGAGGTTTTTGTAACATAAATCAAGGCTTTCATCAAAGTTTTCGCAATTCAAATGCATATCCGAAAGGTTGCCCCATACAGCATCCGCCTCAAAATGGCGTCCGGCAGCTTCCAGCGCTTTTGACATCACTCTGTCCTCCGGCTGGAGGCTGGGCTCGATCATAAGAGTTTGAAGAACCGCAAAATCATCGTTATGCGTCAGTTCCTCCAGAGCACCCGCAACTCCCCTTCTGTCAACAATTTTGACATGAGGATCAAACCTTAGCTTCTTGGCCGTCGCTTTATCTTCCGGCGGAATAGTGACGATTATCGGGATAAGGCTTAATATCGGATCAGCCATTTTATATGCACAAATATCAAAAGCATTTATAAACGGAGGCGTATGACCGGTAAGTATGCAGTCAGGAAACCACTCGACAGCTTTAACAAGAAGATCCTGTGACGTAGGGACTTCTATCGCTTCCACATCGTGTGTCTTTACAAAATTTTCAATTTCCTTTTTAATAGAAGCTCTCGTTTCGGCATAAAGCAATTTTTTCAGCATACGATACAACCTCACTTTCCTGTCAAGCCGATTAAAAACCATAACCTATTGTCATTCTATATTTTACCAAAAATAACCTTGAAATGATATCCCCAAATAAACAAAAACTATGGAGGGAAAAAACTGCGGATGCGAAATAGCTATAAGCTAAAATTTAAAATTACCCCTAAAAAATGCACAGGCATTATCATTTGTATATAAAAACTACGGTTTTATTGCAGAAAAATTAAAATCAAACCCTAGGAGATATTTATGTCAGACTCAGATAAAAAGTCCCGGAGAATAGATTATAAAAAAGAAGCTTCCTTCCAAGTTTCTGAAAGTTCCAAAATTGTTCTCGAAAAAAGATACCTCAAAAAAAATGAACAAGGCGCAAAAATAGAAGAAGCTGAGGATATGTTCTGGCGCGTCGCACAAAATATTGCCGAAATCGAGAAAAAATACGGAAAAACGGAAAAAGAAATTACCGAGACAGCCGTATCTTTTTATAAAATGATGTGCAACCTTGAATTTCTTCCCAACTCGCCGACATTAATGAACGCCGGCAGGGAATTACAGCAGTTGGCTGCATGTTTCGTATTGCCGATAAAAGATTCCATGGATTCAATTTTTGAGGCCATAAAACAAACGGCGATAATCCACAAAACAGGCGGCGGAACAGGATTTTCCTTCAGCAACCTTCGTCCTTCGAGAGACCCTGTGGCGACCACCGGCGGAGTGGCCAGCGGACCGCTTTCATTTATGAAGGTGTTTAACTCCGCAACAGATGTTGTAAAGCAAGGAGGAACGAGACGCGGAGCCAATATGGGTATCCTCAGGGTAGATCACCCGGATATACTGGAATTCATAACCGCAAAGGACGATAAGGGAGCTCTTACAAACTTCAATCTGTCGGTAGCGCTTACAGATGAGTTCATGAACGCTCTCGAAGAAAACAGATCTTACTCATTATATAATCCGCGCAATAAAAAAGTCGTACGAAAAGAGAAAGCAAAAGAAATTTTCGATCTGATCGTCGAAATGGCCTGGCGCAGCGGTGAACCCGGTATAATATTTATAGACCGGATAAATGCCGGCAACCCGACTCCGCATCTGGGGCTTATTGAAAGCACTAACCCATGCGGTGAGCAGCCGCTTCTGCCCTATGAGTCATGCAATCTCGGCAGTATTAACCTTGCCAAGATGGTAAAAACGGAAAACCGGAAAAAAGTCATCGACTGGGAAAAACTGGAAAAAACGGTTCGTATGGGAATAAGATTCCTTGATGATGTGATCGACGCCAACAGATATCCAATCGAAGAAATAGAAAAAATGTCCCGGGGCAACAGAAAAATCGGCCTTGGAGTGATGGGATTTGCAGACCTTCTTATACAATTGAAAATCCCGTATGACAGTCAGGAAGCGCTTGATAATGCGGAAAAAATTATGAAGTTCATAAAGAACCAGGCGACTATCACTTCCGAAGAACTGGCCGTAGAAAGAGGCGAATTTCCCAATTTTGCCGGCAGCGTATATGATGTTCCCGGAGCAAAAAAATTAAGAAATGCGACTTTAACGACGATCGCTCCAACCGGAAGCATCAGCATAATAGCAGGCTGTTCCAGCGGTATAGAACCCTTGTTCGCGCTTTCATTCGTAAGGGAAATTCTCGACGGCGAAAAGCTTGTGGAAATTTATCCCGAACTTGAGGAAACGATCAGCGGACTGGGCCTCGACACCAAAGACATAATGGCCCAAATAGTCAAAAAAGGTTCACTCTCGTCAATAGAAAGCATACCGTCGGAAGTCAGGGATGTATTTGTAATCTCACACAGCATAAAACCAAAATGGCACGTGATGATGCAGGCGGCATTTCAAAAATACACAGACAATGCCGTTTCCAAAACCGTAAATTTCCCGATGGAAGCAAGCAGAGACGATATCAGAGAGGCCTTTATCGGCGCATATAAAGAAGGTTGTAAAGGAATTACCGTATACAGATACGGCAGCCGCGAAGCTCAGGTGCTGAACATTCAGAACGGCGATGAAAATGTCAAGCAAAAGATCTCGACAATGCTCTCGGAAGAGCGCAAAATAAAACCAAGGCCCAGGCCCTCGGTTACCGAAGGAACAACGGAAAAAGTAACCATCGGCTGCGGCAACCTGTATGTGACCGTCAATTCCGACGACATAAACATTTGCGAGGTGTTTACGCAAACCGGCAAAGGCGGAGGATGTCCGTCACAGTCCGAAGCGGTAGGACGTCTTGTATCGCTGGCGTTAAGAGCGGATATTGACCCGGCATCCATAATTCATCAGCTAAAAGGAATAAGGTGCGTATCCTGCACCAGAAGGCAAAATCTAAAAGTACTGTCATGCCCGGACGCAATATCAAGAGTGATGGAAAAATCGCTTAGCGGCAAAAAAAAGGCTGAAGTCACTGAGCCAGACAAGTGTTGTGAGCATGACTGCACTCCCCAAGGTAATGGCGAGAGCGACAGTACGCTAATGCCGTTCAGATGTCCCGAATGCGGCAACGCAATAGAGGTTGAGGGCAGATGTTACAGCTGCAGGACATGCGGATATTCCAAATGCGGCTAGAAAACAGCCTAAATATTGCCGTCAAGCGGCGGATATTTGCTTATGTTGTGCTTTAACAACATAAGCGGCACACCAACAGCATTAAAACGACAAAAGGCCTGATTGCGGCTTCGGGGGGCCGCAATCAGGCCTTTTAGCCGTTTTGAGGACACTGTCCGCTCATGCCTGTAACACGTCCGCCCTTTTATGTTGAAGTTATAGCGTAAAATCTGTATAATTATAATGGAAGCGGAAAACATAGAAATAAAAACTTTACATCATTTTCACACAAGCTCCGAAGGGCCAATTGTGTCAACAGAACCTAACGGAAAACGAAAGGATTTAATTGTATGAAAAAAACGGCGTTTATTCTATTGCTTTTTTTGACATTAACCGGTCTTGCTTTTTGTTCGCAGGGAAACAGAGAAAAAGCCGTCAAGCTAAAAGATCAGGGTAATGCGGCGATGGTTGCCGGAGACGATAAAAAAGCGCTCAAACTCTATATGGAATCAATAAAAACAGACCCAACGTATGCAAACCCTTATAATAACATCGGCATGCTTGTTGATAAAAAAGGCGACAAAGAAAAGGCACTGGCATATTATAAAAAGGCAATTTCTCTTGATCCGACGCTGTTTCATCCGGTTTTAAACACTGCCTTCATATACTTTGATCTTGAAAAATACAAAGATGCCGGAGAGTATTGCAGTAAGGCAATCAAACTCAACCCCAAAGATCCCGACGCCTACAATCTGCAGGGACAGCTCCTGGAAAAAGACGGCAGGCTGAAAAATGCCGAAGAATCCTACAACAAAGCAATCTCCCTCGATCCAAAAGCTTTTAAGGCGTATTTTCTGCTCGGCACGCTGTATTTCAACAACGAAAATAACACCCAGGCGATAAAATACCTGTCAAAAGCAGTTGAACTGTCTCCGGAAGACGCCGGCTCACTTTTTAACCTTGCCCAATCGGAAAAAAGATCAAACCTATTGCCGGCCGCCGAGAAACATTTCGGGGCCTTCCTAAAAAAAAGGCCTAACGACAAGGAAGGGCTTTTTAATATGGGTCAGGTCAAAATCAAAATGAATAAAAATAAGGAAGCTGCAACTTATCTAAAAAAATTCATAGATACAGATCCATCCGATAGAAGAGTTCCCGAGGTCAGAAAATTTGTCAATCAGTTTGGCGCCTAATGTAAATGATACAATCACAACGATTATGGGGCTGACTCGTGAGAAAAAACGAAAAGCCCCATTTTTATAACGCCGGAAAAGTGTTTCACAGAAAGAACAGAGAAAAAAATGTTGTGAACGAAAAAACAGGTGATTATCTCCGTGATCTCCGCTTCTCTGTAACACGCATACAGAATTTACCGCGAGCCAAGCCCCCCCCACCATTCTTACTCTGCACAATTTGTCAGACAAATAAAAAACGGGATACCTCCGCAAAGGATTGTGTCCCGTGAAAAGTCAAAATCAATAAAAAACTCAATCTTCTATTTTTATCTGATCATCGGACTGTATTTTCTGAAAACGCAGATCCCTTGAAAGACTCAAATTAAAGAACAGCCAGTTGTCGCTGTCTATCCGGCCGATTAAAGTTTTTTGCAGATGACTTACGCCAGGATAAATTTCTATCGAAGAAGGGCCTCCGGCCATATTATCGAGATTCATCCTCCATTTTCGCATCATATTTCGTATTCTCCAGGCTTCATAACCGTACATCATCGGTGAAACGAAATCAACTTTCCAATGGTACCAATCCTGAGCGGCAACATCATTTTTATTAATATAAAGCCTGTCCTCTATCATCGGAAACGCCGGCAATACTGCCGCAGAAACGGCCATCCTTTTGCCCGCCACATCGGCAACCGCATTAACAATATCGGTTATCGTTGCGCGCCTTTTGGTCAATATTGACATATAAGCGGAATAATCTTTCATCATATCCGGGTTATCTGCGTTAAAGTAAATCGTGTCCCACTGGGGCTTTTGGAATTTTTCCGGGAATCCCTGATAATCGGTTGTATAACGTATATGATCAAGGTGTATTCCCGACAATCCGGGGTGAGTTTTTATCAGTGCCTGAACATACCCTACAATCCTTTTTTTAACTTCAGGGTGCTCGGGATTCAAATAAATAGAACACAACTGCTTTCCGAACGCAGGCGGAAAAGGCTCCCTGCCGCCGGCAACAAGAAGAAAATCAGGCAAACTGCCGCCACTGCCGCTGATAGAACTTACGAGTGCGCCCAAAGGCCTGTTTGTCCCTTTAAAACCGTAATTATCAAGAATTTTTTTCAATTTAAAATCATCATAGCTTTCTTTAAAAAGATCCCTGGCCTCAGAAATTGCCGACAAAACATTTTTATCGGCACTATACTGCAGCCGGGAATACTCACGGTCCAGGTAAGCAACAAGCAAATCATTCCATGAAGTATTGCCGAAATGCCATGGAAGAACAATTTCCGTGTTGTCCATTTTCCAGTAGCAGACATGAACCCAGGCATGCACTTCTATATCATATTTATTGGCCTCTTCAATAAAAATATGCAGCGTATCGATACCGAAACGCCCGTCTTTGCGGAAGTTCCACTTTAGATGTCCATACATAGGGTAATCAACGTCCGCGCCGGAAACATCGGCAATCGAATACCCTCTTAGATAGGTCTCAAGAAAAAGCGTGTTAATTCCCTGCTCACTCAATATCTTCATATTGGTCTTAACTATTTTTCTGACCTGTTCTTCACTATATCTATGTCCGCCCGGAAGAATCCAGTCAGTAGAAAACCAGGCGCCGTAAACATTACGGCTGGGATCTACCAGTACAGCATTTGCACAAGACAGTGACATAAAGAAAAACAGTGACAAATAAATAAATATTTTTTTCATATTAATATATTCCTATATCCTTTAAAACATATTCTTGACAAAGATTACAATATTATAAGTTAACTGAAACAGGTTAAAATCCTTGTTTCATAGAATATTATTTATCATAATCAAACGGATACCACGCGTCTGCGAAACAACACAGGCAGCACACCGGGTAAAAACGACTCCATATTTAAAGGCCAAACGGTAAGGTCTCCGAGGAAAATCAATTCACAAAAGAAAGCATTTATTTTATGGATAACGAAGAACAGATAAACGAAACACAACATCAGGCTCCGGAGCGCCCAAATGAGACCTTTTACCGCGACGAAGTAAAAAATAAATCAAAAATAAATATTCTGATTTATGCAGTGGCGTTCGTCACTGTTATGCTGGTTTTATTTCTGGCGTTTACTTTAATGCATTCAAAGAAACAACGTTACCAGACGGTAGCTACGGTACAAACCATAATACTTCCATGGGATCCAATTGACTGGCATACACTCGTAAAAAATCCGCTGCTGTATAAATCAATGACCGACGACTTGCTGGAAGACGTGCCTTTCTATGAAGAATTTCTGAAAAAACCGGAATCAATTGACGTCGCGATAGACCAGAAGTATTTTGACGATTCCCTTAAGCTGATAAAAAAACAATTTATAAGAAACGTCCCCGAGCCTGTTCTGATAGCAAGCATAAAATCAGAACTTACAAGGATGTTCGGTGAAGCGGAGAAACTCCGAAGCGAAAATAACAGGAAAATAGACGCAAATAACAAGGAAACCGCAGAGGCGGAAGAAAGCCTGCAGCCGGAAAAGAATCCGCAGGCAGACAAAAATAAAAAGACAGCCGTAAATAATAAGGAAACCGCAGAGGCGGAAGAAAGTCTACAGCCGGAAAAGAATCCGCAGGCTGGCAAAAAATTCATACCGGATCTCAGCGGGTTGGATATAAACAAAAATTTTCTCAATGACTTAATTGCAAGATACGGACAACAAGTAGATCAAAGAGTCTTGGCATATGCAACAATAATAGGCCTTTTCAGGGGCATAGACGATCCTTATTCATTTGTACTCGGTTCGAAAAGCCTTTCCGATATGATGGAGCGCCTTCAGGATAAAACATTCGGCGGAATTGGCATCGTAATAGAAATGAACACGGAAAACGATAACATGCTGACTATTGTTGAACCGCTTGAAGGGACGCCTGCATATAAAGCCGGCTTGCATCCGGGAGATGTGATCACAAAAATAGACGGAAAGCCGACAAGGAATGTCGACATATCGATATCCATGTCAAGAATGCGCGGGAAAAAAGGCACACATGTAAAACTGGAAATCAAAAGAGGTAAGGAAGTATTAGAATTCAATATCGTAAGAGACGATATCAAAACAACCTCAATATCACATAAAATGCTGCCCAATCAAATAGGCTACATAAGAGTAAGACAATTCGCAACAAGTACGGTATCAGAGTTCGATGAAGCGTTAAGAAAATTGATGTATTCACTGCCCAAGTCAGGTGATAAGGAACCGGAACTCAACGGACTCATTGTCGACTTAAGAAATAACGGCGGCGGACTGCTTGACGCAGGAGTCAGCCTTTCCAGTGAATTTCTGCCTCCCAACAGTATCGTAATGAAAAAAATGGAACGGGGCAATTTCATAAGTAATTTTCTCGGCGGATCATCAAAAAAACTACCTGCGAAACAGATAGTCGTTTTAGTAAACCGTTTTTCTGCTTCCGCATCAGAAATCATGGCTGGAGCTTTAAAAGACAACCATGCAGCTATCCTGCTGGGCGAGAAAACATTCGGCAAAGGCTCAGTCCAGCAATTGTTCGAAAGAACCGACGGCTCGGCAATAAAAATGACAGTCGGCTACTTCATGTCGCCCAACGCAACTCTGATTAACAAAAGAGGCATAGTGCCTGATTACCTGAAAAAAATGGAGCCCAGAAAAGTCGGAAAAGCAGATGATATACAATTAAAACAAGCCGAAAAATTAATAATGGAGCTAAACCGTAAAAGTTTAAAGGAAACCTAAAAAACTGCACGAAAAATATATAACAATTGTATAAAAATAGAAAAAACGATAATCTCACAACATCCTACCAATGTTTATCAGGAGGAATATAAATTATGCATGATATTTGCCCAAGATGTAAATCAAATATGAAGACAGATTTAATAGAAGTAATGGGAATGCCCGTGAAAGGATGCAGTAAATGCGGCGGCTTCATTGCAGACTTCAGCGGTTCGGAACAGCTTCTGACAGAAGCTATCACCAAAAAAGAAGCAAATAAGCTCGGTAAGGAAGAACTTTCCGACGACTCGCATAAAGAGCTTCTGGAATCCTGTCCCGTATGTGACGGAAAATTTGAATCGACTCCGCTCAATTTTGAATTGATCGGTGACACTGTACATTTGGATCAATGCTCCGGATGCGGCGGCATATGGTTCGACAAAGGCGAACTAAAGGAAATTTTTGATATGGCAATGAGAGAAGCCGTAGCCGTCGGCAGTTTTGGCGAAGATCTGGATCTTATGGAAGGATGCACTGATACAAAGTTTGACTGTCCCAGATGCAATTCAGAGCAGGATGCGTCTGAAGGCGAAATACTTGATATGAATGTCACAAAGTGCAAAAAATGCCTTGGAGTCTGGGTCGCCGACGGACAACTCGACAATATGTTGGGAGACGTAAAATCATTCAAGGTCAGCGGCAAAGCAGATAAGGAAATTCACAGCTCCGACGAAGGTATAAAACCGGCGGAAGGCTATTGCCCAAAATGCCATGTTGCCCTGACAAAATGGGAAAACATGCCGGAATCTCTCAAAGATTTATATGTGGATTATTGTAATAAATGCAGCGGACTCTGGTTTGATGAAGGTGAATTCAGTTCGTTCTTCCGTATTTTCAGCGAATCACCGTTTCAAAAAGTAGAATAACGCAAAATTAAGACTATACTTTTCAAAAAAAGTATGTTATAATCTACCCGCTTGATTTTGCCGGGGTAGCTCAGGGGTAGAGCAGCTCACTCGTAATGAGCAGGTCGTGGGTTCAATTCCCTTCCCCGGCTCTTGCATGAAAGCCTTTAGACAAAGCGTCTAAGGGCTTTTTTTATTTTGGCTTTCAGCCAACGGCCATAATGGAAACGCTGTTGCAAGCCATTTAGCAAATAGCAATGCGTGCTTTTGGGCTCGGCAAAAAACTTAAAGCACTTGACATACCACTAATTAGTTGCTATTATAAATACTATATCAACAACTACTACAACACTATATTTCACAAACACTATAATACCACATACAAAACCTAACTGAGTTGTTTTTAAGATATACCAATTTTAAGAGATGTTTCGCCCCGGCAAAAAATCTGTTTATTTTACACAATATATTACTAATTAGGAATTAATGTGAAGATATGAAAAAACTTAAGCAAGAACTCTATGAAGCAGAGCACGTTCAGGATCTCAAGACAGTCATAGCATTGAGCAGGTCCATCAATCTCCATAACAGAGCGGCCCTGGAGGTTTTCCGAAAGTATGGACTTACCATAGCGCAGTTTGGCGTCCTGGAAGCCCTCTATCACAAGGGCCCGATGAAAATTGGGGAAATCACCGAGAAAATTCTTTCAACCGCCGGCAATATGACGGTTGTTATCCAGAACCTGGAGCGGAACGGCCTGATCGACTGCCGCCAACATCCGATAGACCGCCGGGCGCGCCTTGTTTTCCTTACAGATCAAGGAGCTAATATCTTACAGGAGCTATTTCCTAGCTATCTGGAAGTAGTCAGGAACGTTTTCTCTCCCCTGTCTGATGAGGAAAAACAAATTGTAACACGATTACTTAAGAAACTTATTAAATAAGAATCTGCAGGAGGCACTTTATGAACATGAGAGAAATCACACGGACGACCCAAGGCCGAAAGACAATGGACGGTGCCGGAGTCCACCTGATCCGGGTGCTGGGGCATGCCGACACTAGGGAGATCGACCCTTTCCTGATGCTGGATGCTTTTGATTCCGAGAATCCATCAGACTATATTGCGGGGTTTCCCATGCATCCGCATCGAGGCATTGAAACCATCACCTATTTAATCGACGGTACTATCAAGCATAAGGACAGCCTTGGCAACGGCGGCGTCATTCATTCCGGAGAAGCGCAGTGGATGACGGCGGGGCGGGGCATTATGCACGAGGAAATGCCTCAGCCGTCACCTAAAATGTTCGGGCTGCAAATTTGGCTGAACCTTCCCGCCAGTGATAAAATGACCGCTCCCGTTTACTTTGACATTGGCAAAGACATGATTAAAGCGTCTATGATTCCTGAGGGTGAAGTCCGAGTGCTTTCAGGAGAATTCAACGGGGTGAAAGGAGTGGAACCGAGTAATATAAAGGCGACAATTCTGGATGTTTTACTGCGCCCTGATCAGAAACTGATCTTACCCTCCAACCCCGAGGAAAATATGTTCATTTACGTTATGAACGGCGAGGCCGTTTTCGGCTCGCGCTCTCCTAAAACGGTAGTCAAGCGAACCGCCGTGTTCTTCAGTGAAGGCGAAGCGCTGGCTGTACAGTCCGGCAATGCCGGGGTACGTTTCATGGTATTTTGCGCCCTCCCGCTCCGCGAGCCGATAGCCTGGATGGGACCGATAGTAATGAATACGCAAAAAGAACTGGATGAAGCTTTTGCGCAATTACGCAGCGGAACGTTCATAACAGCGGAGAATGCCGGCTAACAACCATATCTTCTTATGCTGCGCCTACGCGTAATTCGCTTTTTAACTATGATGAGAGGAGTATAAAAATATTTGACACAAAAAGCTTACAAAAAAGAAAAGGAGTATGAAAATGTTTGACAAAGAAAAAGTGGATAAGAACAAGTGGATGATCGATCCTGACGATGCCGTAATGCTGCTTATAGACCACCAAAGCGGTCTATTCCAACTCGTGCGCGACATGGAGCAATATGAGCTGCGGAATAACGCCGTTGCTTTGGCCAAAGTGTCGCATTTGGCCAAAATTCCCACCTTCACGACAGCGTCCGTTCCGGATGGTCCCAACGGGCCGCTGATTCCTGAAATTCATGAGGTCAACCCGGACGCCGTATATATACCCCGCACAGGGCAGATCAACGCCTGGGATAACCCGGCATGGGTGGAGGCCATAGAGAAGACAAACCGTAAGACCCTTATTATCGCCGGAACACTGACCAGTGTGTGCATGGCTTTCCCGGCCTTAAGTGCAGTTGAAGCCGGATACAGGGTTTTTTGCGCGGTGGACGCTTCCGGGAACTGGAGCAAAATGGCCACAGATTTGACAATCGCCCGCATTACACAGGCCGGCGCAATGCCGATAGACACCTTCGCTGTGGTGGGTGAAATTATGAGCACCTGGAACAGACCAGACGCCATGGACTTTGCCGGAATTATGGCTGAATACATTGTACCAAGAATACGCCCCCTCATGGAAAGCTATGAAAAAGCGCAAAAGGTGCAACGAGACGGCTATGAAACCAAGTTGGACAAAGCCGCCGTGAAGTAAAACCAACACTTTTCGCTTTCGGCGGGTACATAGCCGAAAGCTCTCGCGGTGAGAGCCGCAGGATGAACTCAACCGCAAACCCGGCCCGGTACCATTTGCTCAGTACCGGGCCGCCATTGTCCACAGACTGCATTGTCAAGGCCGCCACGTTCAACTCGCGGAATTCATACAAAATTTAACATCAGGATGCCAATTATTTAGAAGGCATCTGACAACGGCCTTTTGCATCAGTCCGACAGAGCAGGCTAATATTGCATGTCAAATCCTTCTTTAAGCCTTATGCTGTAGATTTCACCTGCCTGTACCAATGCCGCAAGCATGTAATCCTTATTAAAGCGAACTACGGGGATTCGGTCATATGCCCTCATTCCCATATGTTTTAACGCTTCTTCCATTTTATGCAAACATTCAATCGCTCCCAGTCCCGTTCCCCCAGCGCAAGCAACCAGAAAACAGCGTTTTCCCGCCAAATAACCATTATGAGTTGTTTCACATCTGCGGAGCCGATCAATAAACGCTTTCATACATTCTGTTATATCATGCCAATATACAGCGGAAACAAAAACTATGCCATCCGCTTTTACCAGCTTTTGATAAATCACTTCAAAATCATCTTTTATTACACAATGTCCCTGAGAGCGGCAAATTCCCCAGCCATCTCCACAGGCACGGCAATGCCCGAGGTTTTCTTTGTTCAGATGTATTTCCTCAACATTTCCATCTACTCTTTTAATTCCTGAAATAAAATTATCTTTCGCGGCGGCAGTCAATCCATCCATGTTTGGGCTAGACCAAACAAGCGCAATATTCATGAAGCAATCCTCCAAATCAATTCGTTCTATCCTGAAAATAACTGGATAACAGTTTCTTTCCTGGTTTTGCCCGTACATCCTGCCAGGTACCAAACCCCGCGCGGCTAACAAAACAAAATGGTTGGACTCATACAAATAGTATATCATTTTCTTTATTAAAGCTATGACTTCTTTATCAAAATCAACCATTTTAAGAATGGGACTGCAGCCAATGTCGGAAAAAGACTTGAAAAGCCGGTCATTTCACAGTTGATGCAAAAAATACATCAGGACGGGTATAATTCTATCTCTAGGAAAACGGCGGATGGCCAACAGAGACAGCTCCAATCAGACAGACGAAAGATTATTTTTTAGATTTAGAAATAAATTTGTCATCTTTAAATATTTCTTTTCCACTATTGCTCAGGCTGGAAACTCTACCGTGCAAGTTCTTTAAAGGCTCTTTATCAGCACTAATGGTATCTTTCAGAAAATATGGCAATGTTTGCTTTACAGGCGGCTGTCCAGACATAATTACCTGAGTTTTCGATGTAAAATCTTTTAAGACAGATGCAATAAATTCATCGGCAATGACAATAACTTTAGTATTAGGCTCTTTTCCTAATTTTTCTTTAGGTTTAGCAATATATACCTTAGAATTCCAGCTCTTCATCTGAGCGCGCATTGACTTATAATCTTTCTTATCAACCTCAATTGAAACTACTTTATGTTCAGAGGGAACAGATTGATAAACTTCTTTAAATCTTGTTATCTGGGATTTTTGCCCTGTGGTATAAGCCTTTAGTCCATTTGTATCAAGGTTTTCACTATGCAAAAAGGCTACTGTAGGTTTATCCTGACTTACCATAGAAGTTCTCATTTTATCTACCAGCAAAGCTCCCACCTGATCTTTGGGTAATTCTTTGGCAAAGCCTGGTATTGCAGCATAAAACTCTTCAAATTCATCCTTTTTATTTTGCAAAATAGGAGCCATGTTAGGATTGAATTTACCTTTCAATCGCTCATAAGGCATTTTACCTCCGGAACCAAGCCACTCCAAAGAGTCAGAAACTCCTGTAATGTGGCCATTTTCCACTGTCAAATTCAATTTATGGATCGTATCAGCATTAGCACCGGCATTGACAATATACGTATCCCCAATCTTAACAGGAGTTTCAGGCTTGCTCGCACTTAAGGCACCTGAACTCCAATGATCATGCCCGCCGAAGATAACATCAATACCGAGATCCTGCTGTGCCAATTGTTCATTGATGCTAAGCTTATCTTTTTCATTACTTTTTTTAAAATTCTCCCCGCCGTTATGAGACAGAACAAAAATAGAATCAATTAATCCGGCGGCTTTTAGCTTTTTATACTCAGCGGCCTGCTGTTTGACTTCCTCAATAAAGCTCTCCTCATTTTTAGGCCAAAAATCACTAACACATGGCAATCCGATAATAGCCACTCTGGTCTTTACAGGAGTATTATCTTTATTTAAAATGGGTTTTTCAATAATTACAGAATTAACGCCGTCCTTGCCAAGAACTTTCATCTTAGACAAGTTATTAAATTCACCCCTGACGGACTTATTCAAATTACGGTCATGGTTACCTATCACCGTTGCATCTACACCGAGAGCCTTTTCCATAAAACCTAACTGGTGTCCATAAAGC
This sequence comes from Candidatus Xenobia bacterium, assembly GCA_031551355.1. Taxonomy (GTDB): domain Bacteria; phylum Vulcanimicrobiota; class CADAWZ01; order CADAWZ01; family CADAWZ01; genus JAVBNT01. The sequence continues at coordinate 39,078 of JAVBNT010000004.1, forward strand.
CCATACCCTTCAGGATAAGTTCCCTGAACACTATCGCCCACATCAAAAAAGAAATTAGCCTTATTAGGCCAAGGCTCAGAATTATTTATCAAATTCACTGCTTTATAAAAGTCTGTTGGTTTTGTCGGCTTTTGAGAAGTATCAAAAAGATGTCCATGTATATCAGTTGTATACCTTACAAGCATTCCAACCGGTCCGCCTACAAATGAGGAAGCTATGCTTAAACCGCATTTTACAGCTTGTTCCTGCAGTTGTTTCGGATTGGTTATTATACCCTTTTCTACAGATGCAACCGTCAAATTCCCCAATTTGCTTACCGAAGTCTGAAGTTCTTCAGTCGTGTATATCTTGCCAATTTCAATAGGAGTCTGTTGAGTTATTTGCGGAGTATTAATCATTTGTGAGGATGAAAATATTGGCAAACAGGGTTGTTCGGATTTTGAAAACGTATCTACATTTTCATCTTTAGATAGAATATGACGGCGGCTTTCCAAAAGTTCCTGACGTTTTTCATTACGTAAATGCTGTAGCTCGGCCTCCCGCTTTTTATGGAGCTCATCCTGAGAAGGAAGAGATTTTACACTTTTTCTAAAAGGGAAAGAACTTCCAACACCACTTCCTATACCAGTGTTAAAAGGGTTGATATCCATAAAGAACAACCTCCATCAAAAAATAAGTTTCCCCATTAACAGTATACATCTTATTATTTACACATGGCAAGATATGCAAAGAAGAATATTTATATAAACTTGTTAAAAATATGTAACATATTAAAAAAACAGGTAAGCTCCATGCCTCCCTGTCCTGTTATCTCTTTGAGAACCAAATCTTTGATGGTTCCATTTTATTCGCTTCTTCCAAAATGCGATTGCTTTATTTAAAGAATAAAACATCGCATCAATTATAGAAAAAGACAATATGAACGTCAGCAGAAACCCCGTATTCTTTAACAATCGTTAAGCAATATCTACGTATTATATTCATAATGTGCAACATCTTTCAAAAATAAAGAATTATAAACAAACGCCCTAATTATCATATAACGATATGATATTATGAAGTAATGTAAAGGGTTATAAAATTACAATAACATGGAGACTCCTTATTGGGTGCTAAGTTAAAAATATCCCAGGAAAAATGTGAAGATACAGAATTTACGGTTAAACACTCAAAAAATAAATGTATTTTCATTTCTTATTCTCAAGGCAATCATCAAAAAGACAAAATTTATAATCATAACTCTTTGGCCGTTATGCTGGGTTTCTCCACGCGCAGGCAGAGATCTGCGCCGACAGTTCTTTACTTTTACAGTAGTTGAGTCAATGCGGATTTTTTGATGTTACTATAGGAGACAGGAGAGACAGACCCGCAAAAAGAATTAGGTTATGGCTACTCTTATTTCAAAATCACACTTTTACGTATAATCTCAGATTATAAATCAGACATAGCAGATTATTTTGCCAAAGAAAAATATTCCAGGTCTACATCTTGAAAAGGAATAGAGTGGCCTCCCTGATAAAGATACCACTCTATATTGCTTCCTTGGATTGTAATTATTTTTTTATCGCAAAATAAAAAATTGAAAATATTTATGCTGACAAAGCGAGAAAAATATATGCCAGATGCCTGCTTGCCACTACTGTCTATCGTTGTTCCCTGTTACAATGAAGAAGATGCAATACCTGTTTTTTTAGATAAAATAACGATTGTCTTATCCAATATGGAAAGCGTTGATTATGAGTTGTTATTTATTGATGACGGCTCCGGTGACGCAACACTGTCTGTTTTACGAAAACTTGTTGAAAGCCATTCTAATATGCGCTATATTTCATTCTCCCGCAATTTCGGCAAAGAAGCTGCTATGCTGGCAGGTTTGGAAGCTGCGGCAGGAGACTTTGTCGCCGTGATGGATGTTGACTTGCAAGATCCGCCGGAATTATTGCCTAAAATGTACGAGGCCATTATAAAAGAAGGCTTTGACTGCATTGCAACACGCAGAGATACGCGTAAAGGCGAACCCCCGATTCGCTCTTTTTTTGCAAAAGTCTTTTATTACTTAATCAACAAAATATCAAAAACTAAAATCGTTGAGGGTGCCCGTGATTACAGGATGATGACCAGACAAGTAGTGGATGCTATTTTAAGCTTAAAGGAATATCATCGTTTTTCAAAAGGAATATTTGAATGGATTGGATTTAAGACAAAATATATATCATATGAAAACTTTCCACGCGCCGCAGGAGCCACAAAATGGAATTTTTGGAAATTATTTTTGTATGCAATAGACGGCATTATCGGATTTTCAGATGCTCCTCTTGCAGTTGCGTCTGTAATGGGCATGCTGTTTTGTTTTCTCTCCTTTTTGTGGCTTATATTCATAATCGTTAGGTGGATGCTATTAGGCGATCATGTGGCCGGCTGGACTTCCACCATTTGCGTCATTGTCTTCTCAAGCGGGGTTCAGCTTGTTTGCACAGGGATAATGGGACAATATTTAGCAAAAAACTATTTAGAATCCAAGCACCGTCCGATTTATATAATAAAAGAGAAGATTCATCGTAAACAGCAATAAGCAGGGATAACATTGGATAAAATAAAATACAATCCCTCACTATTTATAAATATCATACATGACAGCCCGAACATAATTGTATAGCCGTGCAGATTCAATCTACCGCTACTTGTATTTTCACCTTACATTAAAAAATATTCCCCAAAACATTCAAAAAAACAAATCTGACAGCCACAATAAATGCGCAAAAATTAACATAAAGAAAAAAAATTGTTAACATGGCGTCAGGGCATGAAACAGAGGATTTTTTACGTTACGTAATGAACATTAAAATGTAAAATAATAAAAAAGTAATACATGGGAAAAGGGAAAAGTAACGGAAAATCATCTTAAAACCTGATTTTCCTTAAAGTTTAATGATTAACATTGATTCGATAAGCAAAGAACCCACGCCCCCGAAATTTATCCCTAAAACCCAGCCCAAGCGCTTATTCTCAAAAGTAAACAAACTGGACCTGCTAATGTTTACGCGAGAGCTTAAAACCGTCTTGGAGTCCGGGCTTGATATAAATTCCGCATTAATACTCATGTCTCAGCAGACGCAAAAAAAAGAGATGAATGGGATTATTACCAATATTGTTGTAAAAATAAACAAAGGTTCCAATCTTTCTCAGTCAATGGCCGAATACCCCTGGCTTTTTGACCGTGTTTATCTGGGTAGTATAAGGGCCGGAGAGTATAACGGCGATATACCTAAATCTCTGGAAAATCTCGAGCACCTTCTCGAAAAAGAAATAGATATGAGAAGGAAAGTAAGCATGGCACTTATTTATCCGTCTATTGCAATGACCGTCTGCCTGGCTTTTACATATATAACCTTCAAGTACCTGCTGCCAAACCTGATAGAGTTTCTGACCTCAAACGGCGGCTCGTTGCCGCTGCCGACACAGATACTGATAGCGATAACCCAGATAGTTTCATATCCCTGGACGCTGCCGATTGTTCTCGTCCTCTGTTTCCTTGCCGTCACAATGTTTAAAAGCTACACAAATATGCCTTACGGGAGATACGCATTCCACATGGCCCTGCTGAGAATCCCTGTTATCGGCGTCATACTAAAAAAAATAGCCTATACAAATATAACCAATAGTTTAACGACATTAATCAATAACGGCATTTCTCTTACCAAAGCGGTCGAGCTTGCCGGAGAGGCAAGCGGAAACGCGGTTTTCGAAGCCAGTTGTAAAGAAGCCTCAAAGCTACTGAATGACGGGGTGCCGTTATCTGACTTTTTACTCAGAAATCAGGATCTTTACGGAAAAATATTTGCCAGTATGTTTGCAATCGGCGAAGAGTCAGGCTCGCTGCCTGATATGACGGAAAAACTCAATAATCTTTATGAAGTCGACGTCGACAACGCTCTTGGAGCCATCGGCGTTATAATTGAGCCGGTGCTGATCGTAATAACAGGCATAATCATCGGTTTTGTGATGCTCGGAGTATTCATGCCGCTCTATAACACCATCTCCAATATGAGATAACCAAAATTCATCAACTCTTCTCCTCAGAAAGCTGCCGGTATTTTTCAATAAGACTGTAAAACGGGTGAATAAACGGCATAATCTCAAAGAAGTTAGCCTCGTCATAAACGACTACATCATTCTTCAAAAGACAGACATCCGGTATCATATTCATCATTGAGCGACCGATAAAACATCCGAAAGTCCGGCAGGATAACGGGCGTATCGTATGTATGGCACAGCCGGCAATTTCCCGGTCGAAAAACGGGCATACCTGCTCCGTCCGCTCTCCCGCAAGACTGAGGATAAAATCTTTAAACCTCCTGAAGCGGGACAAATCGCCGCCGCTTTCAGTCAGCGCATGCTCAATATAATCAAATTCCAGTTCACTGACGCCAAGCGTATCGATACGCCCGCAGCACATATTACAGTCAACACACGGGTTGCCGTCATACTGCGGTAAAAAAGTATTGACATAGTTATAAAGCTCGGTGACGGCATGATAGTAATTTTCCTTCACAACAAAAAACCTCCAATCAACTGAAATGAACGGATCTTCGTCGTCAAAGCCGATATTCGCTCGCTCGACGTAGATCAGACTACGCCTCGCTCGTCGAAATCAACTTTGACTTAGCCCTCCATTCATTTGAGTTGATTTATTATTTTATGATAAACGTAGACACGACTACGCTTCGCTTGTCGGCAATACGGTTTGCCTTCACATCTTCACCGGTTTGAATTGATTTGTATTTTTATAAATTCCCCTCCTCTGGGGGGGTGCTGCAAAGCGGCGGGGTGGTTTTCCGCCAGGTCAACTTGAATATTCGCTCTCTCGGCGTAGCTCAGACTCAATGTCATTAAGTTAAGGTTTTAAATCTCCGTTTTTGCCATTTTCGTCATTGCGGGGAGGCACCGACGAAGCAATCCAGAAAAACAAATGCCTGGATTGCCGCGCCTTACAGGCTCGCAATGACGCGTGGAGCGAATTAATTTCGTGATTTCTGTCACAAATCCAAGAATAGCTTCTCTTAACTTAATGACATTGAGTTCAGACTGCGCTTCGCTTGTCGAAATCAGTATAGACTTGGGCATCTCCATTCAGCAGAAATTATACCATGAAGTTCTGTTGCTGTCATCGCAAAAATAGTCTTGCGTCTACTACAAAACAAAATTTCGCCCGGAATAAATTCACCGTATTTCGTTTTTTGATATAATGCTGCGGGATGGTTTTATAGCAGTTTAATTACAAATTGCACTAAAACTCAGTAATATTTATAAAAGGTGAAAAAGTATCCACATCATCGGGATTTACAAGACTGTAGACCGGCGCAAAGGCACAGGACAGGGAAAAGGCTACGGCAGTTGTCAAAGAAGACTGCAAATCCCTGCCATTCAGACGCGACATTATATAACCGGCAAAAAGCGAATCCCCGCAACAAACGCAAAGTCCGGGAAAAATCTTTGAACTGACAGCCTTGAACGTTTTTCCGGCAGTGAAAAGTTTTACTCCGCTCGCACCTGCGGAAACAAGAAGTTCCGCGCCTTCAGGAAGGGACACATGCTCTTCAAGCTGCTCCAGTGAATTAATAGGCTCCGCAGAAATTCCGGAAAACTCTTTTAAATTAGCCTTAAGAAAAGAATAAGGCAGTTCGGAAACGGTTTTCATATATTTTGCGGACACATCCAGCGCCAGTTTGACGCCTTTGGCAGCGGTTTTTCCGGCAATGTATGAATAAAATCCGCTATCAAGACCGGCAGGCAAAGAACCGCCGATATAAAGAAGATCGCCTTTATGGCAATGAAGCAGCACCCAATCGGCAAGCTCCCCAGAGGTTACATTTTCCGGCAACGGCGGTCCGGGATTGTTAATCTTGAAACGCCGCCCGCAGGAATCCTCGAGCAAATAATTGCGCCTCGTTTCTCCCGACATCCTGAAAGAACTGAAAGAAACGGCTTCCCCACGCAAGAGCTCATGAAGAAGTTTTCCCGAAAGGCCCGATTGGGTAAAAAGCGCCGTGGAAGGAAATTTAAAGCGGCGCAATATTCTGGCGATGTTAATGCCCTTACCGCCTGAGGAAATAAAGTCCTCCGAAGACTCGGCAACGGTATTTTCCTTAAAACCGGGAACCTTCATATAACAGTCAATAGCCGGATTGGGGGTAAAGGCAACAACTCGCATACAATAACCTCATAAACATAGATGACACAAATTTACCGAACACAAAACAAGTAAAATATTTTATTCCAGCTCAGAGGCAGAAAGCCTTTTAGGATTATATAGTAAACCACTCCAACATTCAGTTCAAATAATTATAGTAACATCAAAAATAATGATCATTTCAGCTTTAATTATGGATACCCGCCGGAGTTTATCCTCGTGAAAACGGGGACCTGTATGACATCCTTATAGCAATTGAATCATTACGGATTTTTTGATGTTACTATACCATTTTTGATAATGAAAAAGAGCCATCTTATTTTTAATGAGGACGGCCCTTCAATTTTATCCGAGATGCAGTCAATTGTGTAAGCTTACTGATATATTACATTAAACAAACGGCGTTCAAATTGATGGAGAACCTAAGACAAACATTATTGCGACGAGCAGAGCGTAGTCTTTCCTACGTGGCGCGAGCAAAATAATGTTTGGCAACGGTAATTCATCGATTTCAACGCCGTAACTGCAGCTTATTTTGCGGCTAGTTCTTTGGCTTTAAGTGCCTTCAGAACTTCTTCCTGCATTTCACCCGGAAGAGGTTCATACTGATGGAACTCCATGGAAAAATTAGCCCGGCCGCTGCTTAGGCTTCTTAAAGACGTTGCATAACCAAACATTTCCTTAAGAGGAACCGTTCCGTTTATCTTTTGCGAACCTTTTCTGAAGCGGCGCATGTTGCTGATTTTTCCGCGTCTTTTATTGACGTCGGCGATTACATCACCAAGATAATCGTCAGGCGAGTTTATTTCCAGTTTCATCACCGGTTCCAGAAGAATCGGAGCCGCGGATTTAAAAGCTTCCTTAAATGACATTGAGCCTGCAGTCCTGAAAGCCATTTCCGAGGAATCTACAGTATGTGCCGAACCGTCAAGCAATACGACCTTTACATCGACAACAGGATACTTGGCCAGCACACCCTTTTCCATCGCATCAACAACACCTTTTTCAATTGCCGGTATATATTCCCTGGGAATAACACCGCCTTTAATCATTTCCACAAACTCAAAGCCCTTGCCGGGATTCGGTTCAATCCTGATTACGCAATGGGCAAAGTGTCCCTTGCCTCCGGACTGTTTGACATATCTGGTATTAGCATTACCTTCGGTAGTAATTGTTTCCCTGTAGGCAATGGAAGGTTCGCCCGGCTGGACGGTGATACCGAAATCAGTTTTCAAACGGTCGATAATTATTTCCAGATGAAGCTCGCCCATTCCGGAAATAATCGCCTCTTCGGTCTCATCGTCAAAATGGAATGTAAACGACGGATCCTCAAGCAGCAGCTTTTTAAGGGCAATAACAAGTTTATCCCTTTCCTGACGGCTGCCGACTGTGGCCTTGATGCTTATTACCGACGGCGGAATCTGAATATTTTCCAAAATAACCGGATTGTCGGGATCACAGATAGTATCTCCGGTTGTCGTATACTTCATACCGATAAGTGCTACAATCTCTCCCGCAAAAGCTTCTTCGACTTCTTCCCTGTCCTTGGCAAAAATTCTTAAAATACGTCCTATACGTTCTTTTTTCTGTTTGCCGGGATTCCAGACCATATCACCGGATTTAATCGAACCCGAATAAATACGCGTAAAGGTCTGCTGGCCTACATACGGATCATGAATGATTTTAAAAGCCAGAGCCGAAAACGGAGACGAAACCGAAGGCTGACGGGCCTGTGTTTTTTCACGGTCATCGGGATTAAAGCCGATTATTTCGCCTTTATCCTTCGGTGACGGAAGATACGCAACCACGGCGTCAAGCAACGGTTGGATACCAATATTTCTATAAGCAGCCCCACAAAATACCGGCGTAATCAGCGAACGCAACACACAGTCACGCGTCACACGGTGTATCAGTTCTTCGGAGATTTCTTTTTCCTCAAGAAAGAGAGTCAATAGCTCATCATCAAACTCGGCGATTTTTTCAATCAGCAAAGCCCTGTATTTCCGAGCTTCGTCAAGTTTTTCCGACGGAATATCAGCAGTCGACGATACCCCTTTATCAAAAGTCAAAAGCTTCATGGATACAAGGTCAACAACACCTTTGAGCTCATCTTGGCCATACCAGGGAATCTGATAACGGATCGGATTTGCCTCCAGACGTTCATCCATCATTGAGATACAACGGTCAAAATCAGCACCCTCAAGATCCATTTTATTTATAAATGCTATGCGCGGAATACCGAACCTGTGCGCCTGATTCCAGACTGTTTCCGACTGCGGCTGAACACCGCCGACGGCACAAAAGACGGAAACAACTCCGTCAAGAACCCTGAGCGATCTTTCGACTTCAAGCATAAAATCGACGTGACCGGGTGTATCAATAAGATTTAAGGTGTGATCGTTCCAGTGGCTGCAAACTGCTGCCGAGGCAATTGTAATTCCCCGCTCCTGTTCCTGTTTCATAAAGTCCATCGTCGCCTGTCCATTATGAACTTCACCGACTTTCCTTAAAAAACCGGTATAAAAAAGTATACGCTCGGACACCGTTGTTTTGCCAGCATCAATATGAGCAATAATGCCGAAATTTCTGATTCTAATAAGATTTACCATAAAAAAACTCCTAAAAAAATAACCGTAAACAAAGCCGCAAAGGATTTGGTTACGCCCCCTTAATATAAAGTCAAGGCGGCAAGGGCCGCACTGTAAAAACTTAAGAAAAGGGTAAAATACATTGCTGAAACACATCGTTTTAACAACAATGTATTAGTATTACATTTTAAAGTCGCCATGTCAAGAGATTAAAATAAAAAAATCCTCATTTTTTTAAAAATATATATTGACAGTCATCTTAAGCTATGATAAAATACCTGAAGTTGACGGGCCTTTAGCTCAGGTGGTTAGAGCGCACCCCTGATAAGGGTGAGGTCTGTGGTTCGAGTCCACAAAGGCCCATCACTCCAGGACCAAAGGTCCTTTAATATAGATTGGGGCTGTAGCTCAGCTGGGAGAGCGCCTGCCTTGCACGTAGGAAGTCGTCGGTTCGAGCCCGTCCAGCTCCACTTAATAGAATAAACCTGAACACATCACAGACACCGTGTTCAGGTTTATTCTATTTTATTTAAAAGGAAAATACAAAAATGCGGAAAAATAGAGCAATATAACAATATTTAAAGTATAGCGAGGAAATTCCGTGATAGAATCCGACAGGCTGCTCATCCTTTTAAATATCAAAAGCATCACCGAAAAATCCATACATACACTTGAAGGGATGCTTAACGGCATCAGCATCGACGATGAACTAAGTGAAACGGAGATTGAAAATATAAATGCCTGGCTCAATGAAAACAGAAAACTGTCCAACAGACACCCTTTCAACGAGCTGATTCCCAAACTGGAATCGTCAATATACGGCAAAAACTTAAGTGAAGAAGAAAAAGAAGACATTATCTGGGTCTGCAAAAATCTAACCGGAAAAAATAAATTCTATAATCTTGTTGTATCAGACATTCAAAGGCTGCATGGGATACTGAGCGGCATTCTGCTTGACGACAAAATAACTCATCAGGAACTTGACGGACTGATTGAGTGGCTGGAGCAAAATAAGCATCTGGCAAGCACATATCCATATGACGAAATTTATGCCATCGTTTCGGGTGTAATCAAAGACAGAAAAGTAACCAGACAGGAAGAAAATTTCCTGAAACTCTACTTTGCACAGTTCAGCGAAATTATTCCGACTGTAACTGCAGACCCCCAGGAACTGGATGAGTTAAAACAACAGATAAAAAAAGTCGGTATCTGTGCAATAGAGCCGCAAATAAAATTCCGCGGCAAGATGTTCTGCTTTACGGGAGAATCTATTATTGCCTACAGGGATGAAATGGAGCGGCAGGTAACAAGGCTCGGGGGTATATGCAAAAACTTCATCTCCAAAGAAATAGATTATCTCGTTGTCGGTAATGAAGGAAATCCCTGCTGGGCATTTTCATGTTACGGCAGAAAAATAGAAAAAGCAATGGAACTGCGGAAAAAAGGCACTAAAATCAGGATAATAAATGAAAATGATTTCTGGAAGGCAGCCCGATCTTTATGAGAATCAGAACACTCCGGCAAAAAATAATTTGTCAAGTCCCATAAATTCAGGGCATTTTTACCCGGTATTGAAGGTTTGAGATTGGTATAAAAAGAATTAATAAAAATATCATCTATTCATCGGAATTTTAGCCGACAAAATATACCTTCAATACAAACCGGGGGAAAAGAGGGCACATTTTTATGAAAATGCCTGATATTATTGAAGAAACCATGTTTGCTACCTGTGGAATGAACTGTATTGCCTGCTATAAACACATCGCGGCAAGGAATTACGGTAAACCGTGCCGCGGATGCTTTGATGAACCACAGGGAATAAGCTTCGATTCAGGGAAACTGACGGTATGTCACGAATGCGATATCAAAAATTGCGCAAAAGAAAAAAAACTTAAATATTGTTACGAATGCAAAGATTTTCCATGCAAAATACTGGCGCGCATGGAGAACAGCTATAACGAAAGATACGACGAAAGTATAATAGAAAACAGCATCACCGTTAAAGAGCATGGGATTGAAAAATTTATGGAGTCACAGCGTGAAAAATGGATATGCCCCAAATGCGGCGGCATAATATCAATTCATGACTTCTACTGCAGCGAATGCGGCAGCGGATTCGTAAAAGAATAAAAACTAATACATCAAAATATCATCAATTTTCGACAGCGGAACGGCATAGAACCTTATCGGCCCGTTACACCCGCAAGGCAGGCTGAATATATAAGATTTAAACAGAGAATGGTTCCTGGGGACACGTTCATTTTCGAAAATCCATGCACGGTGTGCTTCCTGTGAAGACAGCATAATCTCATCAGGAAACATTATTTTTGCGAATAAACTATAAATAGCCGCGACATCACCGCTTACCGACAAATCTCTGGGAACCTCTTTTAAAACAGCCAGGGAACGGCCTCCTGCGGCCGATGCCATTAAAACAACCGATTCATCATGCCCTGTATCATTGATAATACATAGATCCAGAAAGTAAACAACGCCAAAATTGCCGACGGCTTTTTGTATGTAAAGACCGGGAGACGGCAAACTGTCATAATATTCACCTGGGTTACATGACGAATATATACCCTGAGTGGCACTGGCTATTTCAGCATAGGAAATCTCCGACAGCCGGTATGAAAACTCGCCCCTCAGCTCCGTATAGTCGAAATAGCCTCTGACTCTTTGAATCGTTTCCGACGATTCATGCAAAAGCGGATCTACGGCAAGCGGAACCGATAAAATATCATCACCGGCAACAAAACGCTCCTTTCCGGCTGAGACGGCCACGACCACAGTTACGTCAGCAGGCGTCCCATCTTCGCAGGCAGACAGGAAATCGCTCATAAAACTTAATGTCTCACCGTTATTAAAAGGAAGCGGTAAAACAAATTTTTCACCCGGATCTATTTTAAAAGTTCCTTCACCGTAACTCTGCGGCAACAGCCATCTTATAAAAGCATTTCTCCCGGCCACAGCCGGATCGCTTGACATAGTCTCTAAAGATGGTACAATCCTGCCGTCCGGCCTGAATTCAAGCGTAGACGTTCTCAAACTGCTTATATATACGGGCCGGTTATTGTTATTTACAAAAATGATATTCATATCGGCATTTATGCCAAGCATATTCTGATGGTGGAGCAAAATACGGAAATAACCGCCGGTATAAGCTCTGAAAACATAGCAAGGCAGCTTTTCTTCAGAGAAACTTTCAGGTGAATTACTGAATAAAAAAAAATTTTTCGAAGACAACTTCTCGAGTTTTTTGTCCGGCATTATCTGACGCCCGAATTTAGGTTTTATCCATACGGTTGTGCCATGAGGAATCCATTTATAAAAAGCCGGACTCTTGGATGAGTAATGGTAAATGCCCAAATTAAAAAAGATTGCCGTTAAGGCAAACATAAAAATATAAAAGAAAACAGTTCTGTAAAAATATTTAAACATACACCCGGTATTATATTATTTAGACATCGTAACGTCAAAATAATAAATACGGCATGTGATAAAAATGACCTGCACAAAAGTATTCCCAACAAAGAATAAGCTGAGAACAGGGGAATAAATTCTCGCGAAGCAACATATCATCATACTTTATTCCGGTTGTCATCGAAAAACAAGGTCAGGCAAGACGAGCGGAGCATAGTCTTCTCTCAATGCGGAGCGAGAACCGGAGAGCCAGATGACATATCACCGCAGTTTCCTTATAAAATTAAATTTGTTCAAAACAAGGTCAGACGGCGGCGGACGATTGTGCCTTGAGCTAAGCGTAGAAATACTACGCGTGCGAAAGACATCAATCGATCCGACAGCGTATCACCGCAGTTTTCCTTACAAAAAATTAAATTTGTTCAAAACAAGGTCAGACGATGGCAGACGATGGCGCATTGAGCTAAGCGTAGAAATACTACGCGTGCGAGATGTGACAATCGAGCCGACGGCGTATCACCGCAGTTTTCAACAAATTTAAAAAATGACTATTGCAGAGGAATTAGCTTTGTGCTATAATGTTGGAGCTTTATATTAAGTTATCAAACTGCCCTGACAGGTGGAATTGAGGAGGAATAGATATGTCGGTTATATGTGAAAACTGCGGCAAAGGACCGTTAAGCGGAAATAACGTAAGCCACTCAAACAGAAAAACAAGACGCAGATGGCTTCCAAATCTCCAGAAAGTTACTCTTCAGCTTAGCTCCGGAGTTACAAAAAGCGTAAAAATTTGCACAAGATGCCTGAGAACATTCAACAAAAAAGGTATACTTGTATAACAGTTAAAGCCCGGTAAAATAAAAAACTGCCTTGACAAACTAAAGTTTTCAGGCAGTTTTTTATTTTACCGGACAGGCAGCCAAATCTATGCGGTTCAGACGCAAAGGAAGTGGGATGTCTGCAAATATTGTGGAAAAACTAATGAACGACCTGTTTGACCGGGTTAAAAAAAGCAAAATGCAGCCACTAATAAAAAGCCGCATACTCAAAGCAAATTGCCTAGGCCTTCCCCACCCTCTCAACCTTGGCATAATTAACCCCAACCATTACCATGACAATCCCTATAATTTGCAGTAAAGTCATCGGCTCATGCAATATAAGCGCCGCCGCCACCATCACCATTGGTCTTTGCAGCATATTAAAGATTGATACCCTGGTGGAACCGAGTATATGCAGCGCCGCCAAAAAAGCCACATTAGCCACCGCAGCGGCAAAACCTATCCATGCACCGATCTTCCATGCTGCAGCCGGTATAGGCGGTGACCACGGAACAAAAAAAGCGGCAACCACAACCGCGTTGATCCAGAAAATATACAGCGAAACTATTACCGGCGTGAATGTTTCCGTCACGCTTTCCATTCTGATCCTGTATACCACCGTACAGGCCATGCTGGCAAGAACGAACAAAATACCGGTGAGATCGGTGTCTTGAAACCCGAAACTACCGATATTTAAACTCAGCAGCACCCCGGCAAAACAAAGCACAAACCCCAGCCAAAATTTGAGTCCTATCTTTTCCCGGCCTCTGAACATATTTATAAGCGCTATTATCGAGGGCACTGTCGTTATGAGCGTTAGAAAAACAACTACAGATACACGTCCAAGAGCCAGCAGCGTGAAAAGGTTATTGAGCAACAGAAGCACGCTGACGCCGGCAACACTTTTTATTCCGCTCCAGCCAACCCATTTGAATTTTCTGGTGATGGGCAAGATCAGGACAGCAGCCACAAGTGTTTTCATAATTAAAAGCTGATACGGCGTTATCGAGACCTGATACCCTATTTTTACAATTATCGGCTCAATCGAAGCGGCAAGCAGTGCTAATATGGTCCAAAACGCGGCCATTCTATTCAGTGATTCCTTGTTTTTAACTGTCGCTACCGTCATATTTTCCATTCCCATTATTGACACTTAGTGTCAATAATAAATTAAAGCCAGGCTTTTGTCAACATTATTTTTGCCTTTATGAAAGCTTATTGACATTTAAAATGAATTGAAATATAATTATCAAAATTGATAGCAAGTCTCAAAATAATCCCGGAATGGTTGAATGTGTTAATATCATAAAAAAACAAGACAGGCCTTGTAATTCAATAATGTGAAGATTGTGACTTTAAGAACAATGACCCCTATACAAAAATTTAATCAATACCTGCATTTAAAAAATCAGCGCTTGACTCCATCGCGCAATAAAATACTGAAAATGCTTTTCAAACGTCACGATCACATTTCCCTTGAAGAGCTTCTTGACTGGTCCGCTCAGAATGACATTTCCAGAGCAACCCTATTCAGAACGCTTACCCTGTTGATCGACGCCGGAATGATTGCCCAAATATTTGACCAAAAGAAACGGGCCCACTACGAGCATATATACGAACACAAAAAACATCATCACCTGGTCTGCCTTAAATGCGACAAAATAATAGAAATTGAAGATAATTTTTCAGAAAAAACAGCCGAAGAACTGTGCATAAAAAACAATTTTGAACATCAATACAATATTTTTAAAATTTACGGCATATGCGGCGATTGCAAAGCATAGATTTTTTTAATACAATATTGATACCTGGTCTCAAAACATCAAGGAGAATAAAATGACTGCAGAAAAAAATGTAGGGATTATTGGTTCAAGCAATTCGGCATGGGCTCTGTCATGCTATCTGACAGGCATGGGTCATAAAGTCGATATGCTCGTCAGAGGGGAGCAAAAAGCCGCGCAAATACCCAAAACCATCAATGCTGAAGATAAGATAGAAGGAGCCTTCACGCTCAATTCGGTTAAATACGACACAAAGGATTTTATGGAATCCGTATCAACAATATTTATTGCTACAGTAACGACGGCGTATCCCGACGTGATAAAAAGACTACTCCCATTTGTATCCGAAAGCCACAATATAATACTTTTCTCCAGCAAACTCGGCGGAGTCTGCGAAGTTTCGACACTAATAAAAAGAGCCGGCAAAAGGAATATTCCCGTCATAGAAACGGACGCAATCTTTGCCTGCAGAATAAAAAATGAAAATACCATACATATAAAAGGATTTAAAAAGTGGAATCTTTATTCATGCGACTCATATACAAACACAATTAGGCATGGTCATATCATAAAGAAATTCTTCCCCTTTCTGCAGCCGGCAGACAACTTTCTGCAGCGCGGTCTCTCCGATTTTGGAGCAATGAGCCATCCGCTGATAATGATGATCAATATGAATACGGTCGACAGGGGAGACAAATTTCTATTCTATTATGAAGGCTTCACCCAAAAAACATTCTCCCTTCTTGAAGCGGTAGAAAAGGAACGCAATCTGATTGCCAAAGCATATGGAACAAGCCTGATAAGCTTAAGAGAGATGCTTGACAAGTATTATTGCTGTCTTAAAGAATCTCTTTACGATACGTTACTAAACGTACCCAACTATAAAAGCAGTATCTCTCCGGATACTCTCGAGAACAGGTATATCTTCGAAGACGTATCCAATACGCTGGTACCGGCGCATTATATGGCTGAGCTCGCAGGAATAAAGATACCGGTTCTTGATTCGATAATCTCACTGTCATCAGTCGTGCTGAACAACGATTTTCTGACAAACGGCAGAACTCTTGAAAAGCTGGGGTTTAGGGGGATGTCTAAGGAGCAGATAATTGACCGCATGGCAGGATAATAAAAAATGCGGCGTCTCTGAAAACGAGGCGCCGCATTTTTTAACTGCTTAAGGCGAATTTGACGCTCTCCCTGCCTTCACACTCAATAACGACAGGTATTTCCGACTGTTTGAAATACATATCAGGTTTTACACGCTGACCGTTTACCATCACAAAACCTCTGGAAATAAGCTGTCTGGCTTCTTTTACAGTCTCAGCAAAGGACGCGGCAATAATCAATTTAACGATCCACAGACCGTCTCCGGGAACTTCATCCCTGAAAATAATTGTTTCCTTCATAAAATCAGTTTACCACATCCAAAATCAGCGGCTGAATCCTGACTTCCGACTGTTTAATCTCAAAGCTTTTAAGCAAACGCACGGAAGCTTCTTCTGCGGAAGCTGCCGAAGAAGCATGAATATCGGCAACTTTCTCTCCCTTTTTGATACGGTCACCGACACGTTTGTACATCACAAGTCCGACCGAATAATCAATATCGTCTTCCTTGCGGACTCTTCCTGCGCCAAGATCTCTTGCAATTATACCAAGTTCCAATACATCTATGGAATTAAGATATCCTTCATCACCGCAGATGACTTCCTTCACTACTTTGGCCGGGGATAGCAAAGAAAGATCGTCAAGAGCCTTCGATGAAGAGGCCTGGGCTTCGAGAAGCTGCCTCATTTTCTCAAGAGCCCTACCGCTCGTGATCATTTCCTCAGCCATCGCAATCGCTTTATCAAGATCTTTCTCCAGTCCCGACATTTGAATAAGGTGGCCGGATAAAACAACAGATACTTCACGGAGCGCCGAATCTTTACGCTGCCCCTTAAGGATCTCAAAAACTTCACGCACCTCAAGGGCATTGCCGATATGCGAATTTAAAGGCTGTCCCATATCGGTGATAACAGCTCTTGTATCCTTACCGGCAAGTTTACCGATACCGACAAGGGCTTTGGCAAGCTCACGGGCTTCTTCAATAGTTTTCATGAATGCTCCGCCGCCCACCTTGACGTCAAGCAAAATAACGTCGGAACCGGCGGCCAGCTTTTTGGACATAACCGAACCGGCAATCAGCGGTATACTGTCTACGGTAGCAGTAACATCCCTGAGGGCATACATTTTTTTATCGGCAGGAGCCAAATCGCCTGTAGGACTAATTACCGCAATACCGATATTTTTTACCTGCTGTATAAACTCTTCTTCCGAGAGATTAATACGGTAACCGGGAATGGCTTCAAGTTTATCAAGGGTTCCACCTGTATGTGCAAGTCCGCGCCCCGACATTTTTGCAAAAGGAATACCGGCAGCGGCAACAATAGGCCCAATTAAAAGCGTAGTCGTATCGCCTACTCCGCCGGTGCTGTGTTTGTCAACCTTGACTCCTTTTATTGAGGATAGGTCTACCTTATGGCCGGAGTTGGTCATTGCCATCGTAATATCCTTTGTTTCCTCATCGTCCATACCCTTTATAAAAACAGCCATTAAAAATGCACTCATAAGATAGTCCGGAATATCACCTGAAGCATATCCCAAAACCATATATTCAATTTCCTTTTTACTAAGGCGCAAGCCGTCACGCTTTTTGATAATAACATCATAAGGCTTCATAATAAGTGCCTCCTACATTTCCACAACAATATTTTTAACAAGTTTTTTAAAGAAAGGTTTTACTTTCTCCGCAGCCTCAAGAACTTCTTCATGGTCAGCGGCTTTTCCGGGAATAAAGATGTTTGTAATACACGAAATACCGAGAACCTTCATACCGGCATGCGAGGCAACAATCACCTCGGGAACAGTCGACATACCAACGGCATCGCCGCCGAGTCTCTGAAACATACGCAGCTCGGCAGGAGTTTCATAGCTTGGTCCGGTCAGAGCAATATAGACGCCTTCACGAAGCTGAATCCCTAATTTCGACGCACACTCTTTCGCCAGTTCTCTGTAGTCAAGCGGATAAGCCGCAGATAAATCAGGAAACCTCGTGCCGAAATATTCATCGTTTGGTCCGATCAGCGGGTTCGTGCCCATAAAATTTATATGGTCTGAAATAAGCATCAGTTCACCGGGGAAAAAGTAAGGATTTATACCGCCGGCAGCATTCGTTACAATAAGGCTTTTAACACCCAGTTCACGCATCACACGCACACAAAATGTAACCTCTTCCATGGTGTAGCCTTCATAAAAATGACTGCGGCCTTTCTGGACAATAACAGGTTTCGAACCAAGCATTCCGATCACAAGCGAGCCGGAATGTCCGACTACGGTTGAAAGCGGGAAATGCGGGATATCCTTGTATTCCACAGTAACGCCAGACTCGATATCTTCGGCAATAACTCCCAGTCCGGAACCGAGAACAAGACCTATTTCCGGTTTAACAGATATTTTTGATTTTATATAATCCGCACTCTCTTTTACTTTTTCTCTTAAACTCAACATAGTATTTAAGCGCACCTCTCTATAGTGTTATCTTAATTTTTTCTGAAAAACTGTCCCCTGCGAGATTTGAAGGAATGGCAAACATATCTAAAATTGTGGCGGAAATATCGGCAAAAGAATTTCTTGTTCCCAGATGCCCGCCGGCAGTTCCTTTCATATACCACAGAAGCGGAACATGCTCCCTTGTATGATCGGAACCTTTAAAGGTGGGATCGCATCCATGATCAGCCGTTATAATCAGGGAGTCTCCCTGCTGCATTGCCGCCGTGATGCGGGGAAGAAATGCGTCAAAGGCTTCTATGGCATCGGCATAGCCTCTGGGATCCCGACGATGTCCGTAAAGCATATCAAAATCTACAAGGTTGGCAAATATGAGGCCTTTACGGGTATCCTCTTTAAGGACACGTTCAATACACTCCATGCCGTCGTGATTATTTGTCGTATGATAGGAGTTTGTCAGACCCATATGGCAGAAAATATCTTCTATCTTCCCGATTCCGGTCGACTGCATGCCCGCTCTGCTTATAAGATCGAGCATTGTATCACCCGGAGGCGAAAGTGCAAAATCCTTGCGGTGCTCAGTCCGGTAAAAATTGCCTGGAGTGCCCAAAAACGGCCTGGCGATAACACGGCTTACAGGATGCTCCCCTACAAGTATTTCTCTGGCAATTTCACAGTAGCGGTACAATTCATCAATCGGCACAACTTCTTCATGCGCCGCAATCTGGAATACGCTGTCCGCCGAAGTATAAACAATCAGTTTACCGGTTTTGACATGTTCCTCACCAAGATCATCAATAATCTTCGTTCCCGAAGCCGGATAATTGCCGATCGTCTGTTTTCCGGTCTGCTTCTCAAAAGGTTCCATTATTTCAGTTGGAAATCCGTTCGGGTACGTCGGGAAAGCCTTCTCCGTAATAATTCCGGCTATTTCCCAGTGTCCGGTTGTCGTATCCTTGCCGTTTGATTTTTCCCTTAGACGGGAATAAAAAGCCTTGGGATTTACGGCCGGCTCAACGCCTTTTATCTGATGAATGTTACCTAATCCCATGGACTGGAGATTAGGAACTTTCAGCCCGCCAACCTCCTGTGAAATATGGCCGATGGTATCGCATCCTGCGTCCCCGTAAAGATGGGCATCATCCATTGCTCCGCAGCCCATACTATCCATAACTACTATAAGGGCCCTGTTTAGTTGCATTACGTCCTCCGTGGGTAAAGTTTCCAGGCACACACAACTACTCCGAATGTTCGGGCAGAACTGCCTGATAAAAATGAATTCCATTAAAATACATAGCGGATATCTTTGATTTTCCGTTTTTTTCAACAGGTATACATCCGCAAAAACGGAAAAAAACAAAAAATCTCCATAATTCAATTTTCCTTAAAAAAGTAATTTATCCTTTAAAAAATAAACAGCAAAAAATAAGGTAATTTATCCCTGATTTTAAAGAACGAGTGGTTTATCATGGTTTAAGAAATATAAAACAGCCCGGCGTCTTTTCTATAACAGCGCAAAATGGGCACTCTCGATAACGGATTTCATTTGACATAGGCAAAAAGGGTGTCCGGCGGGGTCAAACAAAACTTTCCAATCATCAGAAAATTGCTCATCCGCGATTGTTGCCCCACAATGAATTGCGTGTTGAACAGCTTTTTCCAGATCATTAACGGCAAAGTCCAAATGTGCCATTTGCTGTTGCATTTCATGGACATCCGGCCACACGGGCGGTTTATACTCAGGGTTTCGCTGAAATGTTATACCGGGATATGCTCCATGCTGCATTCCCGGAACACCTACACAGGCATATTCTTCATTAAAAAACACGACTTCCCATTTAAGCAGCGCCGCATAAAATTTCGCTAATTCATACGGGTCTTTACAATCCAGCGTGAATGAGTACAATTTAATTTTCAGTTCATCCATAACACCAATACCTCTCTTTGTTATGTCTATATTTTATAGTCGTGACACTTTTATAAAGTCTGCTGACTTAGCGGAAAACCACCCCGCCGCTTTGAGGCACCCCTCCAAAGGAGGGGAATTTATTAAAATATAAATCAATTCAAACCGGTGGGGATGCGAAGATAAATGAAATTTCTCTTCCTTCCTTTAAAAAATAAATCAGGGAAATGGCGGTGGATGCTAAGGCTAAAAAATGCGACAAGCGGAGCGTTATCAACTTTACGTGTAGCGAGCATTTTTTTTAGACGACGCAGATTGCCCATTTTCACCTGATTTAAAATTGGAAGAGCATTTGGCCTTTGTTTTTCTCAACCACTCTGCCATACTTACCGCCGCCTCCGCTAGCGAACGCAAGGCGGCCTTCTCTGGCCTTTATAATATCGGCGGCAAGCGAAGGTTTTACAACACTGAGCAAATCTTCTTTAGAAGTATTATGGAGAACGGCCATTTCACTGCCGAAAACGTCAATAAGTCTGGAGATCATAGCTTTTGAAAGACCTTTTACAAATTCAAGCGGAATCTGGTAGTAATACGGCGGCCTTGTTTCCGGACTCACAGGTTCTGTTCTATCGGCGATACAGCAGACACGGTCAAAAACGCCGAGAGTAAAATCGCCGTCTTCGCGGCCGCATTTTTCACATGAAAGGACCGGCGGAGACTGCTCGGAAACAAGGTTGCATGATTTGCAGTAACTGCGATGATAACGCCCGAGATGCGGATCCATGCCAAAATTAGCACAAATGCGGCGGCCGTCACTCTGCCGCAGTGCCAGCATAATTTCTTTGAAGCTCGGTCTCTCCAGCTCAAAAATAGTATACTCTCTGGCTATTTTAGGCAGCGAATGAGCGTCAGAAGACGAAAGGAATGAAAAGACAGCAAGCTCGGAAAGGCGATCGGCAATTGAAGTATCAGCCGAAAGTCCCAGTTCTATTGCCGGCATTGAATCAATCTGCCGGGGAGTAAAGATATTATAGACACTGGACGTCACTCTGCCGTAAATGCTTTTATGCGGAGTAAATACATGGGCAGGGACATGAACTCCGCCGCAGGACGAAATCAGTGAGGAAAGCTCGCTGCATGATAATCCTGAAGACTGTGATGACAGTTCAATATTTTTTATATGACGGCCTATAATACGGCTGAACTCCTTTATTTGCCTAAAAAAAGGGAAGTAAGCAAGATGGTGCGCTACACGTCCGCTTTTTTCAACAGTCTCAACTTCGCTCCCGAGAATGACAAGCAGTCTGTCTTTATGCAAAAAACCTCCGTCCGGAAGCTCATATAAAAATCCGCATGAGATCAGTTTTTCAATATCGGCAATAACGGATGGAGCCGCACAGTCAACGATTCCCGCAATATCAATACCTTTTCTTAAAAGACATTCTTCAATAACCGCATCAAACACAAGTTTGCGGGAGGCGGTTATTTTTACCGGACGGCCGGTGGACGAAGCTCCGAGATGAATATGTAAATCCGCATAATAGTTATTCATTTAAAGATTCTTCCTTTACCGTCTCCGGCAGCGTTTCAATAATTTTTTTAAACCCGCTGACATCCTCAAACTCCATGTATACGGAGGCAAAGCGTATATACGCAACGGCATCCATTTCCCGCAGTGATTCCATAACCTTGGCACCGATATTACCGCTGAGAACTTCCCTGTCATTGGCGGCTCTGAGCTCACGCTCTATTTTCAAAAGTGCCGTCTCAATTGTTTCCATACTCACCGGACGCTTCTCACAGGCCTTCAAAAAACCGGACATCAGTTTATTGCGATCAAAACGTTCTCTGGTTGAGTCCTTTTTGACGACAAACAGCGGACGCGGCTCTTCACGCTCCGAAGTCGTAAAGCGGCTTTTGCATTTCAGGCATTCCCTTCTACGCCTGACCGCCGAAAAATCCTCGGCCACACGGGAGTCGACAACCCTGCTTTCCTTGAAAAAACAAAAAGGACATTTCATAAGACAGTCTCCGGCAAATTAAAATAAAATCCGGTAATACCCCCCGGAATGAACCCGATGTCATTAGGTTAAGGTTTTAAATCTCAGTTTTTGCCATTTTTGTCATTGCAAGGAATTACCGACAAAGCAATCCCGAAAAACAAATGTCTGGATTGCCACGCCTTACAGGCTCGCAATCTTCCATGCGGCGTAGCCGCACAACTATAAATGAAAACATCTGTCAGGATGCCTGTCATTGTTATGTTTTCATAACAATGACAGGCAGAGCAAATTAATCATGTGATTTTTATCACGTTCAAAAATAGTTTATACTAACTTAATGACATTAGAATTAACAAAGCATAAAAAGTAAATGAGGGGTGCCGCAACAGCTCCCCTCTAAAAAGACAAACAAAAATTAAATTTAAGCTGTTTTTACTGCGTTCTGCGTCTCTGCAGCAGCTTCTCACGAAGTTTGAACGGAAGATCGTCCATTTCCTCTCCGGATGATTTCGAAAGGAAATCATTTTGTTCCGTACCGGCAGAAGCAATTGAGGCAAACAGCTCATTGGCATTTTCATCCATCCTGGAGGCGGCAAAGCCTGTCGCCAGAACCGTAACCTTAACTTCATCCTGATAAGAGTCGTTGATAACGGCTCCGAAAATGACTCTGGCATCCGGGTCAACAGCCTGAGCAATGATCGAAGCGGCTTCATTGACCTCAAGCAGTGAAAGAGAAGGTCCGCCGGTGATATTGAACAATACACCCTTAGCGCCGTCTATTGAAGAATCAAGCAGCAGGCTTCTTGTGGCATCCTCAGCAGCCATAGCGGCACGGCGGTCGCCTGATGCAAGTCCTATTCCCATCAATGCCGAACCGGAGTTGAGCATAATCGTCTGGATATCGGCAAAATCAACGTTTATAAGTCCGGGAATCGTAATAATATCGGAGATGCCCTGGACTCCGTGACGAAGAACATCATCCGCGACCCTGAATGAATCCATAAGCGACGTCTTCTTGTCAATTACCTTCAACAGATTATCATTAGGAATCGTAATCAGCGTATCAACCTTGTCGGTAAGCTCCTGGATGCCGCGCTCGGCAATCATCATCCTCATCCTGCCTTCAAAGGAAAAAGGTTTGGTAATTACCGCCACGGAAAGCGCCCCGGCTTCCTTCGCCAATTCGGCAACAACAGGCGCTGCTCCGGTTCCCGTTCCGCCGCCCATACCGGCCGTAATGAAAACCATATCGGCCCCGTCAATGGCGGCCAATATCTCACCGCGGCTTTCTTCAATCGCTTTTCGGCCGATTTCCGGGTTAGCTCCGGCGCCAAGCCCTCTGGTTACGTTGCCGCCGATATGTATGCGCTTAGCAGCTTCGTTGCAGAGAAAAAGTGCCTGAGCATCAGTATTAATATTTATAAAATCAACGCCGTTAAGTCCTACCTGTATCATACGGTTCACGGCATTACAGCCGGCACCGCCGACTCCAACAACCTTGATGCCGGCAAAACGCTCCAAAGAAGACCCTTTTTCCGATTGGCTTCTCGGTGCCGTCTGCACTCTGTTTATTGTCTGCGCCAATTTTTCCAAACCGACGGCAGGCTGTTTATTATCACTTTTAGATGAGTTCAAGATTTCATCCTCCTAACATAAATAACGTCTCTAGAAAATCTCATGAAGCCACTGAATTACCTTGTTAAAAAAGTCACCCATCTTCGAAGATGACGGGGGCTTTTCAATACTTCTGCTGCGTTTTTTCGAACCATAAAGAATCAATCCCAATGCCATTGCATACGACTGATCGGCAAATTCGGACGGAAGCTCGGGAGGATTTACCACGTTGCCTATTTTCACAGGATATTCAAACACATTCTCGGCAAGTTGGCCGATTCCGTCAATAGCCGAAGTACCTCCTGTAAGCAATATGGCTCCCAAAGCAATACCTCTTTTTGCCAGTTTATCTATTTCTACTTTAGATTTTTCAAATATGTCAACAAGCCGGCTTTCAATCACTTCTGCCAGAGACGCTCTTGAAACCGTTGCCTGGCTTACGGAGCTGATTGAATTGACACTGAGTTCTTCATCCTCGGTGATCAAATCAATCATTGCCGCACCCTTGGAATTTTTTATCCTTTCGGCCTCCATCGGAGGAATTCCAAAGCAAAGGGCAATATCGTACGTTATGTTATAACCGCCGGCACCGACAATAAAACTGGAAATAAGGCTGCCGTTTTTAAAAACGGCAATATTCGTCGTGTCAAAACCGATATCAATCACTACCGATCCGAGATCAATCATATCCTGAGTCAGAGAAGAAAGTCCGGTACAAAAACTTCCGAGAACCAGCCCGTCCTCTTCTATTTCAAGGCCGGCCTCTTCAACCGCTCTGGTAACATTGGCAATTGAAGTTTTAAGGGCCGTAACGAGGTTGGCGTCAACTTCAAGACGCATTCCCGACATTCCGACGGGATTTTTCACACCCGGCATACCGTCGACAATGTAGTTTCTGGGAAGAACATGAACAATTTCACGTTCAGTTGTCAGTCCCAGCAGCCTGGCGGCATCAATAACACGCCTGACATCATTCTCGGTAATTACTCTGTCGGGGCTGGCAATCGTAACCTCACCTCTTCTAAGCATAGAATGGAGGAAGTCTCCGCCAAGTCCAACATAAACGCTGCTAATCTCGAAACCGGCAGATTTTTCCGCCTCTGAAACGGCTGATTCTATCGCCATAGCAGCTTCCTGTATATTAACAATAAGTCCCTTTTTTATGCCTTTGGAAGGAGCGCTGCCAACACCAAGAATTTCAATGGAATAGTCATCGGCAATTTCAGCAATGACGCATTGCATTGATTTCGATCCAAGATCAACTCCCGCTACAATCTCGTGTTTTGGCATTAAAAAATACACCTCCGGAAAGGCTAAAATTTCTATACGGCGGTCTCAATGTCCTTTTGAATTTCCTGCTCGGAATGCTTATTTTGCGAAGCGGAATTTTCATTTGTAGAAGTAAAAACAGAGACAATATCGCGCCTGATAAATCCTAAATTATTGAAAAGACGGACACCAAATGTAATGATTGCCGCCATATAAAGGTCCACACCCAGCCTGTCGCCCATCCAGGTTATAAAAGCAGCCATAAGCACATTGGTCAGAAAACCGGAAACAAAAAGCGACAAATCAAACTTACCTTCAATACCTCCTCTTATAGCCCCGACTACAGAGTCGAGTCCGGCCAGAAATGATATTGAAATATATGTCGAATATACCATCGGCGGCGCAAATTTCGCCGGCAGGATAAAACCGATTACGATACCTATGCACAGGCCCATTACAATCCACATAACAAAGATTCCGGAATAATACAGGCTTTAATAAAAGTCCAGAAAAATAGCTTTCATTACGGCCCCAGGCTTTCCGCATTTCCTTTCTTTAAAAAATTATTTTCCGCTTTTCCGCCAAATTTTATCAGCAAATACTCGAAGTCAGGTGAACCGGCAAGAGCAAAAACCGTCAGTTCAAACCTGTCTTTTATACTTTTATATAATAATAAATCTTAATTTTGCGGATTCTCCCGCGGTTTTGCATATCTCTGAATCATACTGCCCTTAAAGGAAGGGACTTCTATAGAATCAAACCGGCTGATTTTCACCTTCACTCCCTGCTGTAAAGCCGGAGCCATATAGTCCATAAATCCTCCCGGCGTTCTCAGAGCTCCATCCATATCTTTGGCCGGACCAATCGCGTTAACTTTGTAAGGCGAAGCCATCCTGACCGAATTAATCAGCACAGTCGGCCCGACACACCTTATCGAGGTGGTTGTCACAATTCTCTGATCATTTATGGAAATTGCTTCCGCTCCCGATGCCCACAGTTCATTAACAAGAGTCGAAAGATCAACATCATGCACTATAAAATAGAAAGGGTCATCCTTAGGCGAAGGCCTTTTCGGAGAGTCCGCCATTTCAACCACTATTCCCGGGCCGGCAACCTCGGTATATCCTGCTTCAGTCCTCATTACCTCCAGTTGATTGCGCATAGCTTTAAGCACATCTTCACTGCTTCCGGCACTGCGCTCGAACTCCTCAAGGGATTTTTTCTTATCCGCCAGATCGCGCTCCATCTTGTCACGCTGCGCCTCAAGCTCATGAACCATCTTTATCATATCACTGCGCTGGCTGAACATAGGAAATCCGGCCTGCGCCTGGGTTCTAAACTGGAGCGTCATTATAATTCCAAGAATCATGGAGGCCAGAGCAATATAAGTCTGCCAACTGTTCTTTGGTTTCTCTTTTTTTGACTGAGCCTGACGTTTCTGATTTTTCATAAAAAACTAAAAACCTGCATATTTCAAACAAATTAAAATAACAAAAAACAACCGCTTTAGAAAAAGTAAAACAGATCTGTAACGGGTGTTTTCATTTATACGCCGTCCGGCACTGCCGCCTGAAGGTTTTCTTCAGTATCCTTATCTTTTTTAGGAGACGGAGGAACAATAAACTTAACAACCGGCTCGCTATAACGCAAGTCTATATATTCTACCAGCGAAAGTTTATCTTTCATTTGCTTCATCATTTCCGCAAGAATTGCCGTTTTATCATTTATTGAAGTATCTTGCGGATTTCTAAGCAGCTCTTCAATACTACCGAAACGAATCTCAAAGTCTTTCTTCCCGACATTATAACGAAATGAAAGATACCCCCCTATGTCAATGGCGTAGAACAATACATTCTTCCTTACATTCAAAGGAAGCAAATCCGAAAAAGACATTATCGAACGGATCTTCTCCTTATCAGTAAGCGAATCGACGACAATCTTATCGTCGACAATAAGCTTAGGATAAGACTCAGCCTCTTTAGCCGTAAGAGGCAAAAGTACACGTCCGTCAATATCAACCCCGAACCATTGATGAAGTTTATCAGCTGCCGATATTGCTACAACAGGGTTTCTTTCCGAGAGTTCTATTTTCAGCGTTCCGGGGAATTTTTTTTTAATTTTAAAACTTTTTATCCAGGAGATGGCCGCCAGACGATCGTGCAGCGACTTTGAATCGATCTGCCACAGAAACTTTCCCCACGGTAAAGAACATGAGGCAACAACATCTTCCCCTTTCAGATGTTCCATCCCTGTTATTTCAACATTTTTCAAACGGAATGAATCCGAAGTAATAAAAACAAGCTGTGCAAGCAAAAAAAGCAGCAGCACAAAAACCTTTCTCGGGTTACCGCTTACAACAGGGAGCTTAAACTTAACAGTATCAGACTTTCTTTTCATAATAAAAGGCTAAACTCCCATTCAATACATATATCCAAAACCCAAAACCTTAAAAACCTACTCAACAGGAGAAGCAAACAAGGATTCATTTATAGACAATAACGGGGAATATGAAGGCTGAGAAGATAATTTACTGTAAAACATTTCCGATACATTGCAAATATCACCTGCTCCAAGAGTGATAACGACATCACCTTTTTCCGCATTTGCCAAAAGCCAGTGCAGTATATCCTTACGTTCGGGAATATAATGTACATCAACATTAGGAGACTTTTTCTTTATAAGAGAAGCCAGATCAGAGCTGTTTATTTCAGGATCAACTTTTTCTCCGGCACTGTATATATCGGCAACAACAAGAATATCAGCTTCATAAAACGCTTCCGACAGCTCGTTCATCAGGAATCTCGTTCGCGAATACCTGTGGGGCTGGAACACGGCAATAACACGTTTTGCATTGCCTGTTTTCGCCGCGTGGACCGCCGCGCGAAGCTTTGACGGATTATGCGCATAGTCATCTACTACCATTATGCCGTTCATGTTTCCCAAAACATCAAAACGCCTTTTAAGTCCGCCAAAAACTTCAAGAGCCGCGGCAATTGCATCAAAATCAAGGCCAATCTCCATACAAATGGCTATGCAGGCAAGGGCATTTTGAACATTGTGCCTTCCGGGAACTCTAAGTTTCAGCTCACCAAGAAATGAAGACTTACAATAAATACGGCTTACCGAGCAGTAATCAGACAAAACAATATCTTCAGCTCTGAAATCTGCATCATGTTTGATTCCATAAGTAATATATGGCCTGGAAATGGACGGTAAAATTTTTCTGACATACTCGCTGTCACTGCAAAGAACAATTGCTCCGCCGTCACAAACCCTGTCCGTAAACTCCAGAAAAACCCTTGATATCGTCTTCATAACCTGCTCATAATCATTATGGCAGGAAGCATACGGCTCAACATTCAGGTTTACGTCCGAATCAATATTTGTAATTATGGCATGCATCGGCGAAAGATGTAAAAAGGAAGCATCACTCTCATCAGCCTCGGCAACAAGGTATGAACCGCTGCCGATAGATGCATTTGAGCTTATTGAAGCCAACTCTCCGCCGACAACAACCGTCGGATCAAGTTTATTGTAACGCATAACAGATGAAATCATCGAAGTAGTCGTGGTTTTGCCATGTGTTCCGGCAACGGCGATTCCCTTTTGAGTCTGCATAAGAAAGCCCAGCACCTGCGCTCTTTGCATAACTTCAAGTCCATTTTCCCTTGCAAACGCAAGTTCCGGATTTTTCTCCGATATAGCCGAAGAGATTACGACCGTGTCGGCACCAAAAACATTTGCCGCACTGTGTCCCACATAGACGGAGGCTCCTGCCAGGGCAAGCCTGTCGGTAATATGTGAACGTTTCAAATCGGAACCGGAAACGGTATACCCCTTAGAAATTAAAATCTGAGCGATCCCACTCATTCCAATACCACCAATTCCGATAAAATGAACGTGCTTCATATAAAACTCCTCTCAAAAGTTACCTGTAATTGCTATATCTTACAACAATGACGAACATCCCAATGAATATATCCATTCATACGCACTACGGATGCAGTGCATGATTATTCCCAAAATTAGGGGCTATTTATTCGACAAAAAACACTCCAACACCTTCAATATATTTGCCAACGCTTCAGGTTTACCTAATTTTTTACTGTTGACTTCCATTTGCGCCGTCTTTTCTTTATTTTCCATCAATTCCGCAACCATAGCAGGCAGCTTATCCGCAACATCGGCATCGGGAATCATCAGCGACGCATTATTTTTTTCCAGCCATCTGGCATTTTTTTCCTGATGGGCTTCGGCGGCAAAAGGATAAGGAATCATCAACGATGCTATTCCCCTTGCCGTAATTTCGGCAAGAGTTGTTGCACCGGCCCTGCAAACGACAAGATCGCAGGCCGCATAAGCATCATAAATATTTTTCATAAACGGCACACATCTGTAATCAAGTAATGAACCTTCAAGAATCGGCGCCGACTGTAAGGAAATCGATTGATAATGTTTTTCGCCGGCAATATGTATAACCGACCAGTCCTTATCTTTCCAAAGCGGCAAAGAAGACAGCACGGCATCGTTAATACTTTTTGCACCCTGACTGGCGCCGGTTATAAGCAGACACTTGCGGCCTTCGGGAATATCAAGACTTTTTCTGGCTTCACTTCTCTCAGCCGCCAGCACTTCCTGACGTACGGGATTGCCGGTCAGCACCGTTTTTGCCCCTGAAAAATACTTAGACGACTCTTCAAAACTTATACATATTTTATCGGCAAGACGCCCGACAAAACGGTTTGTCTTCCCGGGAAAAGTATTCTGTTCAAGTAGAACAACCGGTACTTTTTTCAGAAAAGCCGCAAAAGTAACCGGAGCGCTTACGTAACCTCCAGAGCCGACAACAACCGACGGCCTCAATCTTGAGATCAGTTTCAGGGCCTGTAACGTTCCCAGAGAAAGCCGGAAAAAAGACTTTACAAGTTTCAACGGATTTGATGAAAACGGGGCCGAAGAAATAAATTCAATGTCAAACCCTTCCTGAGGTACGAGGTTTGCTTCCATACCAAGCTTATTGCCGGCAAAAACAATTCCGGCTCCGGAATATGTTTCACGGATCTTTTTAGCAACGGCAAGGGCGGGATACAGATGCCCGCCGGTCCCTCCGCCGGTAAAAAGAATTTTCATAAAATTAAAAACCTTTCAATTTTTAGTTTCCGGTTTTCAGCCGGCAAATCGACAGCTGCCAACCGATAACCAACTAAGCTTTCGCTTTTTCAGCAGACTCGCCCGCTTCCTGCTGCGATTCATCAATTTCCTCAATATCGTCGCCCCACTGCCAGTTATTGCTTCTCCGCGAACAATGCCTTGATACGTTGAGCAGCAGACCGGCCATCGTCATACATGCTATCAGCGCCGAACCTCCGTAGCTGATAAACGGCAAAGGAATTCCGGTACAGGGAACAATGCCGACCACAACACCCATATTCATGAAAGCCTGAAAAGCAATCATAAACGTACAGCCCACCGCCAGCAGGCGCATAAACAGATTACTGGTTTGCGAAGCTATTTTCAGCCCGCGGTAAAGGAACATAATAAAAACAGCGACGATACAGATAGTGCCTATCAGTCCAAGTTCTTCACCGATAATTGCGAATATAAAATCAGTATACTGTTCTGGCAGATAGAAAAACTTCTGACGGCTCTGCCCTATTCCAAGACCCGTTATTCCTCCGGAACCAACCGCTATCAGCGACTGGCAGACGTGATATCCGCTTCCCTGCGAATCCTTCCATGGGTTGATGAAAGCCCTCATTCGTTCCATGCGGTAAGAATGCCCCGTAAACAGCTTAAAAATAATCAAACCTGCCGATCCGCCAAAAACAGTCGCCAGATACTGCCATCTGGCCCCGGAAACGTAAAGCATAATTACCAGAGTCGCAAAAATTGAAAGTGCCGTACCCAAATCAGGTTCCGCTTCAATAATGCCCATAACAAGGCCGATAAGCACAACAATAAAAGCAAATTTCCACAATTCCCTGATTCTCTCACCACGCCTGGAAAGGTAGTCCGCAAGATAGAGAACACAGAAAACTTTTGCCATTTCCGCAGGCTGGAAGGTAAACGAACCGTATCCAAGCCAGCGCCGGGCGCCCATCGTCGCCACACCGATTCCGGGTATCAAAACCAGCACCAGCAAAATAAAACATCCCAGCAGGCCGACAAAGCTAAACCGCCCAAGTTTCAGCAGATCCGCCTTGTATGCCAAAATAAAAAAAACACTGCCGATACATGAATATATAAGCTGACGCTTAAAATAATAGTAGGGATCATTGTTACAGTCTTCCAGCATCGCGCAGGTTGCCGAACTGGAACTGAATACCATCACAATCCCGGTAAGGACAAGAATTGCAGTCAAAAAAATTAGCATCAGATCCGGATTTTTTTTCATTTGCCCACTCTCTCCATTCCAGAAACAATTCTCTTAAACTCATCACCCCGGTGTTCAGCCGATTTGAACATATCAAAGCTTGCGCAGGCCGGAGATAAAAGCACATTTCCGGCAGGCAGGCAGGCTTCATAAGCGGTTTTCATTGCCAATTCAAAATCATATCCGCAAAAATGTATATTTTCAAAACCGTGTTTCCTGATTTCCACAGCTATTTTTTCGGAAGATTCACCAATGAGAACAACCGATTTTGCCCTTAAAGCCATAACCCGGCACATTTCAGAAAAATCACTGTTTTTGTCCTTACCTCCGGCTATCATCACAAACGGCTGTGAAATACTGTTCATGGCGGCAATAACCGCTCCCGGATTCGTTCCTTTTGAATCGTCATAGAACGAAACCGATCCGACCCTGCCGGAAAATTCCATCCTGTGATGAAGTGCCGTGAAAGTATCCACGGAAATCATCACATCATGACAATTCACCCCGGCAAGTTCCGCAACGTTCAGAAGCGCCAGAACGTTCTGCAGATTATGAACCCCCTTCAGGGCAATCCGCTCCAACGGAAAACATTTTTCGGCAACGGCAGCGTTTTTTCTGAAAACAAAACCGTCTCTGACGAAGTATCCCCGCGGAACCTCGGAAACGGTACTGAAATAATAAACTTCAGACTTTACCGAAGAAGCTATTTCACGGCAATAACTGCAGTCAAAATTGAAAACGGCATAGTCACCGGCAGACTGATTTTCAAAAAGTCTGGCCTTTGCGCTCACATAACTTTGCATGCTTCCATGCCGATCCATATGATCAGGAGTTATATGGGTCACAACACCTATTTTGGGCCTGAATTTTTCTATCGTCTCAAGTTGAAAACTGCTGATTTCTGCGACAATCCAGGACACGTCCTGATGCTCTATAACCTCTCCTGAAAGAGGCGTGCCGATATTGCCGGCCAGCAGTGAGCTAACGCCGTTGTCCGAAAAAACTTTATGAATCAAACTAACAGTAGTTGATTTACCGTTCGTTCCGG
The DNA here is from genome assembly GCA_031551355.1 of Candidatus Xenobia bacterium. Classification (GTDB taxonomy): domain Bacteria; phylum Vulcanimicrobiota; class CADAWZ01; order CADAWZ01; family CADAWZ01; genus JAVBNT01. The sequence continues at coordinate 71,637 of JAVBNT010000004.1, forward strand.
TAACGCCGATTATCGGCGCCCGGGAAAAATAGTAAGCAAGCTCTATCTCCCCGATAACAGAGACACCGTTATTTTTTGCGGCGGCAATCTGCGGATGGCCGACCGGGACTCCCGGACTTAAAACAATCAAATCAGTGCCCTCATATATTTTAGATGTGTTGCCGTCCGACTCATAAGAAATTTTTTCCATATCAAGACCGGACAGGCAAGCAAGAAGTTCCTGCTCAGGCATTGAATCACTTACAAAGACTTCCGCCCCGCAGGCAAGTAAAATTCTGACAATACTTCTGCCGCTCTTTCCCAGACCGACTACAGATATTTTTTTTCCGTTAAAATCCATAATGCCACCCAAAATCAAGAAAAATAAATTAAAAGGCCGATTATCGAAAAGCAAAAACCGGCAAGCCAGAAACGCGTTGTAACCTGAACCTCATGAAGACCGCCCAATGCAAAGTGATGGTGAATCGGGCTCATACGAAAAATTCTTTTTCCACCTGTCTTTTTAAACCAGGCAACCTGAATCATAACCGACAGGGCTTCCATAACATAGATCCCGCCGACAACGGCAAGTATAAACTCCGTTCCTGTGAGAATGGACAATGCCGCAAGAGCACCGCCCAAACCCAAAGAACCGGTATCACCCATAAATATTCTTGCCGGGAAAGCATTAAAAGCCAGAAAAGCCATCAGTGAACCGACAATAAAAATACAACCGACAAAAAGATCAAACTTCCCGCCGTAAAGCAGGATTAGGCAGTACGCGCAAAGTGAAATAATCACACTGCCGCCGGCAAGTCCGTCAAGACCGTCGGTAAGATTAACGGCATTTACACATCCTGAAACAACAAGCACGCAGAACGGATAAAGCCACCATCCGAAATCTACCTGTCCGTAAAAAGGTATAAAAACCTTAGCCCCTATTGAAGAGAAAGAAATCATGTACCATGCCATAAGCAGTCCCAAAACAGTATGTGCAAGCAGCTTATCCCTGGCACGAAGTCCCAATGAACGGCTCTTCTTTATTTTCATAAAATCGTCAACAAAGCCAAGAGCTCCGTTGGCAAAAATTACAATCGCAAAAACGAGATAATCATAGGTAACGGCAGCTTCTTCTCTGGGTATTAATGAAGAAAAGGCATAAAGCAAAACAGAGGCAATAAAAAATGTCAGCAAAGTCACAAGTCCGCCCATCGTCGGAGTTCCTTTTTTGCTCAAATGGTCCTGAGGCCCTTCCTCACGTATCTGCTGTCCCCACTGCAGTTGTTTCAATTTCTTTATGTAAAACGGAAAAATCATCAGGCTGATAACAAAACCGATAAACCAAAAAGGCATAACAAATTTAAAATGGGCGGGAATTACTGCAAAGTTCATAAGTTCTCCTCAAGCGGGTATTTTTCCAGAATCTTTTCCGTAATATTTTCCAAAGTCATAGCGCGTGAAGCCTTTACCAATACCAGGTCTTCCGAGTTAATCAGGGCAGAAACGGCACCGGCAGCAGAAACGGCATCCTCAAAGATATGGATGCGCTGCGAATCCATTCCCGACTTAATAGCCTCCTCCGCCATAAAACGGCTGTCCTTACCGATCGCAAAAAGATGGGAAATATTCATTGAAGCGGCAAGAACTCCGATATCTCTGTGTGATTGCTCAGAGATTCCGCCAAGTTCCCTCATATCCCCCAAAACGGCAATCTTTCTGCCGGAAGAAACCATGTTTTCAAGAGTCAAAAGAGCCGATTTCATCGAAGAAGGACTGGCATTATAGCAATCGTTTATCAGAGAAACTCCACCGGAACATTTCAAAATCTCCATTCTCTTACCGGTAAGCAAAGATGAGTTCAAAGCCGAAATACAGTCTCCAAACGGAATACCGTTCAAAACACCGGCCAATATGGAAGCCATTGAATTATACACATTGTGCACGCCGGGAAAAAGAATTGGAACTTCGTATATCTTTCCGGAAAACTCAAAAACGCATATGAATCCCGACGGAACTTCCGGAGCAAAAGATATCAGTCGCAAAGAGGAATTTTCCTTTTGTCCGAACGTAAAAATTTTGCATTTTACATTTGAAGCAATATAATCCGTCCAATTATCATCGGCATTCAGAATAAGGATATCATCAGCGGCAAACCCGTCGGCAATTTCCGATTTTGCATCGGCAATTGCTTTCGCAGAACCGAGAAGTTCAAAATGAGACTCGCCGATCATCGTTATGATACCCATAGTAGGCTGCACAATGTCCCGAAGCTGCTTGATCTGGCCTTTTCCCCTCATACCCAGTTCCACAACGGCAGCCTGCGACGATGAATCAATCATAAACAGTGTCTGCGGCACCCCTATTTCATTATTATGGTTTGCCGGGGTGCTTACAGTTTTGTATTTACAGGACATTACGGAGCAGAGCATGTCTTTCGTCGTGGTTTTACCGTTGCTTCCGGTCACGGCAATGACGGGGATATTGAACCTGCTTCTGTAATTAGCCGCAATTTTATGATAGGCAAGCAAAGTATCGGGCACTCTTATGATACGGTCGAAACCGCAGTCATGCTCCATATTGCAAAGCGAAGCGCATGCGCCTTTATCAAAGGCCGCCGCGATAAAATTATGTCCGTCAAAATTCTCGCCTTTCACAGGAACAAAAAAATCATTCAGGGAAATGGTCCGCGAATCTGTGGAAATATTGCCGACATCCGCATCGGCCTGCGGCTTTAAGTTAAAAATATCATATATTTCGGAAAGTTTTACTGGCTGCAATCTATTACCGTCTCCTTGCCTTCAGGCAGTGGCTATACTTGAAAAAACTCCCGCACAATCTCAGAGTCGTCAAAATGAATCGTCCGATCTCTGAGAATCTGATAATCCTCATGTCCTTTTCCGGCAATAACAACCGTATCAGACGGCCGTGCCGATTCGAGAGCCGTAAAAATTGCTTTTTTCCTGTCGCTCTCACATCTGTAATCGTTAAAAGAAGAAGGCAGACCCTTCTTTATATCATCAATTATCTTCTCCGGATCCTCAGTCCGCGGGTTGTCCGAAGTTATAACGACAAAGTCACTGTTACGACAGGCAATTTCAGCCATCAGAGGCCGCTTAAGACGATCTCTGTCACCGCCGCAGCCGAACACTGAAATTAAACGGCCGCGGGTCATTTTTCTCGCTGTATCCAAAACATTCAAAAGTCCGTCGGGCGTATGGGCATAGTCGACAACTACGGAAAAATCCTGACCGCATTCCACAAGCTCAAAACGTCCTTTCACACCTTTAAAGTCAGTAAAACAACGAGCGATTTCCGCAATAGAAAATCCGAATGATGAAATTGTTGCTATCGCAGCAAGAGAATTGTAGATATTAAAAAATCCCGATACGCCAAGTGAAATCTCGTATTCATTGGAATTATGCAAAAGAGTATAGGTAATTCCATCGGGACGGACATCACAGTTAAGCGCTCTGAAATCAGCATCGGACTTCACCGAATAACGCAGAAACGGAACTTTGAGCTCCGAGACAATCTTACCGCTCCAGGGATCGTCGGCATTGAGTATGGCAACGGCGTCATTACTGCCGTTGTTAAGGCTCTCAAAAAGCTTTAGCTTGGCACTGAAATAATCTTCAAAATCCGCATGAAAATCAAGATGATCCTGAGTAAGGTTTGTAAATACGGCCCTGTCAAAACGGCAGGAGTAAACCCTATCCAGTGAAAGCGCATGCGAAGAAACCTCAAAAACAACAGCCTTCATATTTTCATCCAGCATTTCCGCCAATGTTTTCTGCAAAAAAACAGCGTCGGGAGTCGTGACGCTTGAGGAAATCCTCCTGTCACCGATCTTAGTATAGAGAGTCCCCATTAAACCGGTATTTACACCAAGCGAATTCAGTAGAAAATCAATCATAAAAGTCGTTGTCGTTTTTCCGTTCGTCCCGGTAACACCGACAACTTTCATTTTTTCAGACGGGCGTCCGTAGAACTCATCGGCAAAAAGCGCCAGGGCCTTTCTCATATCATCAACGGTCACGACAGTTATGCCCGCCGGAACCACCGCTTTTTTTGACACGCAAACCGCCGCAGCCCCGGCGGCAACTGCAGATTCAATATAGTCATGACCATCGGTTTTAAAACCCTCAATACAGCAAAAAAGTGTCTGCGGAATCACTGATTTTGAATCACAGGACACAAATTTTATATCAATATTTTCGCTGCCCTCGATCCTAAAACCGGGAAGTCTGCGCAGAAGCTGAGACAATCTCATAGAAGGCTCCTTAATGGGATGATTCATTGGGCGGAGGATTGCTGCCCAGAGCGTTTATTTCATTTGGGAAACTCGGGGGAATGCCGAGTCTCCAAAGAGCTTCTCTGGCAATTTCCGAAAAGACGGGAGCCGCGACACTGCCGCCCCAGATAACGCCTTTAGGATTTTTAATCTTGACGAGCATTACGAATTTAGGATCCTCAGCCGGCACAAATCCTACAAATGACGCAATATATTTGCCCTGAGCATAGACTCCGTTTTCAACGACATTAGCCGTTCCCGTTTTCCCGCCGCAAAGATAGCCCGGAATTTTTGCCTTGCCTCCGGTTCCGTTCTCAACGACGTTTCTAAGCATGGCTACCATCTTATAAGATGTTTCACTTGAGATACTACGGGCCTGCAGCGTCGGTTTGAAATCGTGCACAATATTTCCCTCCGAGTCAAGAATCTGTTTGACAATATGGGGCTTCATCTGCTCACCATTGTTAACAACACCTTGAACTGCGGATACAAGCTGTATCGGGGTTATCGCGACTCCCTGACCAAAAGCAATCGTTGCCAGACTGATATCGCTCCATTCGCTTAGAGGCAGCAAAAGACCCTCGGTCTCTCCGGGAAGCTCAATTCCCGTGAGCTTGCCCATACCGAAAGTATCGAGATATTTAAAATAAGTTTTAGAGCCCATCTTCAGACCGATGGCAACCGAACCGGTGTTAAAAGAATAGGCAATGATATCGGTTATTTTCTCGGTAGGATTACCGCCGAAACCGTCATTGGCATTGTGAAGAGTCCAGCCGCCGACATTGATCGTATTGCCGCACTGGATCATATCATCAAGCTTTACCTTACCGCTGTCGAGTGCCGCAGCGGCGAGAAGCACCTTAAATGTTGAGCCCGGCTCATAGGCATCACAAACACATGAATTCCTTGTGACCTGCATGTATTGGGGAGACTTGGGATCTGTGGATTTAAAATCAGGCTTTGTGGACATCGCCAGAATTTCTCCGGTTTTTGCGTCCATAATAATTACCGAACCGCTCTCGGCGCCAATTTTTTTAACGGCCTTTTCAAGATAGTTTTCAACAATATACTGTATACTCTCGTCGATAGTAAGAACGACACTGTATCCCTGAACGGCCGGAACCATAGAGGACAGTCCGCCCGGAATAACACGCCCGTCACGATCCATCTCGGCGCTCATTTCCCCCGGCTTGCCTTTAAGATACTTCTCCATTGTGGACTCTATGCCGTCAAGCCCCTGATCATCAATACCGGTACAGCCGAGAATATGGGCCCCGAGATTTCCCTTCGGATAAAACCTTTTGCCGGTAGACTCTTTCAAAAGAAAAACTCCGTCAAGCTTCAGATCCGCTATTTTTTTAGCAGTTTCATCATCTATTTTTCTTTCGACCCATACAAATGTCGAAGCCACGGAAAGTTTATTTTCAATAATATTAGCATCGACGCCAAGAGCCTTTGCTATCAGCGCCGAGGTTTTCTGCCGATCCCTTATTTTTGTGGGATCGGCGGCAATAGACGACAAAGCCATGCTGTTGGCAAGAACAACATATTTACGGTCAAGAATACTGCCGCGCAAAGCCGGAAGCGATATAGTACCTTTATGCTGACCATCGGCTTTGTCTTTATATTTGTCCTGCTGGAAAGCCTGCAGGCTAACTAAACGGTAACTTAATATAATAAATAAAAGTAAGGTGATATAAAAAAGGTTAACCAACCTCTGCCTTACTGTTTTTTTCCATCCCAACATAAAAAAATGCACCTCATCGGTTTAAATTTTAAAAACCCGCATGAACGCAAACAAGGGTGACATATCACCCTATACCAATTTTCACCCAAGGCCGGGGAGGCAGAACGGTCCGCCCCCCGGAATAATCAACGGCCTTAAAGTAATTTTTTCTCAAAAAGCACCAATTCAATGGTTTTCTTTTTCCGGATCGAATCCTTTGTGGTCAAACGGCCCAGCTTAACCATAAGTTTCAATCCAAAGTCCAACTATCTGGAGTCGGTTTTCCTGTATGTTTCAATCGCAACAACATCCTCCAAAGAAGCTTGCAGAACAGATGGACGTCTCATATCAAGGATAAGCCTGTTCGGCGGGTGAGACATTCCCAGCTCTTTCCTGGCAATGGTTTCGATACGTTCAAGAGAACTAAGTCTGTTTACTTCCAGTTTCATCGTCAGGCGTGACCGTTCTAAAGTTGCTTTTGTTTCCTTCATACGGCAGACCTGATACTGACAACTTATTAACTGAGCACAGAGGCAAAGATATATAATTATCATTGAAGCCACACCAATCAGGGCTACGGCGCACAGTGCCACCGAAAATGGGGACACTTTATTGACGCCCCTGCGACCTATTGATGATTTAACTCTATTCGTTTTATTTTTTCTAGAGACAGCTAACAATTTACTTAAAATACCTCCTTAAGAGACAATTTCTATTGCTCTCATTTTTGCCGAACGTGCTCTCGGATTATCCCTAACCTCTTCTTCCTTAGGAAGCTGAGGCTTTTTTGTAAGAAGTAAAAACCGTTTTTGATTTTCATCAATTATTTCCGAACCATATACCGGATCGATTTTTCTGGAAACATTCCGGAACCTTTGCTTTACAATCCGATCTTCAATTGAGTGATAGGAGATGACTACTATTCTCCCTCCAGGTTTAGTCATCTTAATCGCCTTCTCAAGTCCTTCTTCAAGGTTTTGCATTTCGCGGTTCACTGCTATCCTTAAAGCCATAAAGACTCTTGTTGCAGGATGTATGGCTGTTCCCGCCTTAGATCTTGGCACACACTGCTCGATACAGGATGCCAGTTCCAAGGTTGTTTCTATCGGTTTACCGCGCCGGACAGACTCGATACGCCTGGCAATCCTGCCGGCAAACCTTTCGTCACCATAATCCCTGAAGATTTTTCCCAGTTCCACAGCCGGCAGACCGTTTACCAAATCATAAGCCGTCGTTTCAGAAGACACATCCATCCTCATATCAAGTCTGGCCTGTGAACGAAAGCTAAATCCCCTGCTTCCGCTGTCCAATTGATGAGACGAGACTCCAAGATCAAAAAGGCATCCGTCTATAGCTTTAATGTTTTCGTTTTCCAGAAGCTCCTCAAGGTTTCCAAAGTTACCCTTAATCAGCCGCAAATTTTTATTTTCACGAAACACGTCAAGCGATTCTTTTAATGCCTCTTCATCCTGGTCGATACCGATCACCGTACCATTTGTTCCCAAAACTTCCAGGATTCTTTTTGTGTGACCACCTCCCCCCAAAGTGCAATCTACATAAACCCCGCCGGCAAAAGGGCGGAGATAATCGAGAACCTCTCTGACCATTACAGGTATATGATAATCAGGGCACATCATAAAAATAATACAACCTGTCTTACATCTGTTATCAAAATAGTCATAAAGATTCCCGTATAAAGCAAATTTCTTAAAAAACTAAAGATGCGGGCCGGCTCAGACACCGTATCTGGAATTAACAAATACCGTATCTTCCTGGAAGTCATATCCGTCAATTTCCTGCCACTTATTGCTATCCCACAGCTCTATGTGGTTCATAACGCCAACCAAAGTTACTTTTCCGTCACTCAAACCGATCAAATCGCGCAGAACCTGAGGAACAAGAACCCTCCCCTGTTTCTCCTCTTCACACAAAAACGAAGACGCCAAAATTCTTTTAAGCCACCTTTGTCCCTGTATATCCGTTTTCTGAATTTTATCGGCAAGCTCTTTTGTCAGGTTATTAAACTCTTCCTCAGGCATTATCCAAACGCAGTCGTCAGCCTGAATACTTCTAAGCAGATAAAATCTCTCGCCAAGTGAAGTTCTGTAGCGCGAAGGAATGATCAAACGACCTTTTTCATCAAGAGTATGATTACTCTGCCCTGAAAACATCCGGCACCCCCTTCACTCCACTTTACTCCACTTGACACCTACAATGATAATCTCCAAACCCACCGAGTGTCAATAGGCCAAGAGCCCGAATGTCGACAAGCAACCTGGCCCACCACCTATCTAACCGAATATATAGGGTTTAATCACGGCATTAACACTATATATTGCGTCAAAACACACGAGCAACCGATATATTTTATTGATTTTTTTTCAACACAATCAACAAAACAAAAACAAAGAAATAATTCAAAAAAGACCAACCACTGGCGGTGGAGCAAAGTGGAGAAATATTAAAAGACGGAGAAATATTGATTTTTTTTCAACAATATTCGGGATAGCATTTTGTTAACATATTTTTAACCAAACAACAAACAGCATGTTTTTGCATGCCAAAAAACATGCAAAAAAGCGAGAAACAATGAACGTCTTAACCCTTTTACAATACACGGCAACGCCACATGTAAAGCCATGTAAAAAAAATAAAAAACCATGCCCTGAAGGCATGGCAAAATAAGTCAAAAAGCAAGTCAAAAACCTGAAGGATTTTTCCTGGCAAAAGCAGAATGCAATTCGTTACAAATGTAGTTTTTTAATGAGATTTTAGGGTAAAGCGGTGGTTATTTTTTAATATCCAGAGTGTATTACTGAAAATAATCAGAATCTTAAGACAAAGTTAGCAACATCAACTTCAAAAGGAAGGATACTGAGATATGTCGCTTCGCATCCCAAAAGAACGACGAGAAGTCATAATTTTTTCGAGAAACCACAAAATAGAAGGAGAAATCTATCTGTTAATGGACTCAAGAATATCAGATGAGCTGAATACCAGAGTAAAAGAATTTATACCGGTAACAAACGCAAAAATTTACACATTAAACGGCGACAGCTTGCTTTACAGCGCAGACTTCCTGTCGGTAAACAAGCACTCAATTGATCTTGTTATCGCGCAACCCGGTTCAAAAATGCTTTGATAAAAATGCGACGTAAACAAAACCCATAAGATGACTTTAAATATAAACGAAATAGTTGACGGTATTTTAATTCCGCACTCGGAAATATCACTTGAACGCCAGGAAGACAAAGGCAAGATAAGCCTTAATATTTCTCTTTCTTCTCTGGTAAATGCGAAACCTCAGATAGCCATTATTTTTGAGTTGCTTAAAAAATTAAGCTTCAGCAATTTTGCCATTACAATTGCCGGCAACCCTGACACAGGAAATACAAGTCTCGGCATAACTTTTGACGAGATTATTCTCAGAAAGTCAAAGGAACAGACACTGAGTTTTTCCGGCGGTTCAATCATTCTCGAAATAGATAGGGAACTTGATGCCTGCAAAAATGGCAATGAAATTTTCAAGGAAGCGACAATACGCTCCCTTGATATTAAGCTGTCCGAAAATCTTGTAAACGCCTGGATAACAAATTATAAAGATATACTGCAGCAAAAAAATATTAAAGATTTATCCGTTTCATTTCTGGACGGCTCTATATCCGTAAAGGGAACCGTACGCAAGTTAACCAACATACAGTTCAACACGACAATTGTCCCCGGCATCTCAAAAAGACGCCTGTTTCTAAACATCGCAAACGTCCACATAATGAACCTGCTTTCAATACCGTCATTTGTCCAAAACATCGTTCTGGATCTTATCGGCGATTATATAGACAGCGAGTTTATCGAAATAAGGGACAAACATATTTTGATTGATCCGGCCAAGCTTTCTCAATTCAAAATAATGGCAGACATAAAAACATTTGAATCCAGACAGGGTTACATCAATTTAACAATATGCGAAACAGAAATCATGGACTGCCACAATGTTGAAAATGACGGCAAAAACCGGATATCGGGGTAATTATGAAACAAATTTACAACAATATTGACAGAATTATTTTTTCAAGAGAAGCCATCGCTGAAAAAGTAAAACTATTAGGCGAACAAATAACCAGAGACTTTCAGGGAAAAGAAATAATTCTTATAGGAATACTAAAATCATCGCTCTTTTTCATGGCTGATTTAATGAGAGCAATAAAATCAACAATGCTCGCCATAGATTTCATAGAGGTATCCGACTATGGAGATCAAAGCCATAAAGGCGGACCTATACGCGTAATTAAGGATATTGAAGAGAATATAGAAAATAAAGCGGTAGTCATAGTGGAAGATCTTGTCGACACCGGTCTGACTATTGATTTTACTGTAAACCACATCAAACGCAAAAAACCGGCAAAAATAAAAGTATGCACGCTTGTAAACAAAGAATCTAGCCATATTGCCGATGTAAAAATAGACTATTGCGGATTTGCAACCAACGAACCCTCTTTAGTGGGATATGGGGCCGACTATATAGGCAAATACAGACATCTGCCGTTTATGTGCACAATAAAGCACAACTAGACTTTCGCTTTACTGATTTTTGAGTTAGCGGCACAGAAAAAGGCCGGCATCTACCGTAATATATTAGAATATAAGTGTTATAAATGTATTTTTACCAATATGCCGATGGGAAGGATTTTGGTTTTACAAAATAGAATCTTTATCAAATAAAACACATCTATAAAATAAAAGGCATAATTACCAGCCGGTTTATTTATTCAAAAATTTTAGCGTACTACAAACGCAATATACGGGAGGATTTATTATGGCATACAGACCCTGTGTTTACAGACAGTCTTTGCTGGGAATATTTCAATGTGAAAAACATTACTTTCAACACGCCCACCCCAGCATGTACGACGAGCTCTATGAATTTTGCGACCAAAAAGTCCCGGAGAGATTTTGTCCTCACATAGATTTTGGATTTAACCTCGAAGACGGAGCAAAAATATTTATAAACTGTACGCACACATATAAAGCCAGACAACTCAGCAGTTTCAGAGAATGCGAGGATTGTGATTTTCCGGATAAAGAAGGCTCCTCTCTTGGATAATGCCGGTTTAACAACCGTTAGACATATGATAAGTTATAGATTTTATAAAAATAGATACTCCTCAAAGGGGTGTCTATTTTTATAAAATCATTGAAACCGCTGAATCCATGTCGTCAATTTGAATATTCGCTCGCTTAAAGTAGTCCAACTCAATGTCATTAAGTTAAGAGAAACCATCCCTGAATTATGAAAAAAATTACGTGATTAATTCGCTCCACTCGTCATTGCGAGCCTGTAAGGCGCGGCAATCCAGGCATTTATTTTTCTGGATTGCTTCGCCTTACAGGCTCGCAATGACAAGGATCGTAAAAACGATAATTTAAAACCTTAGCTTAATGACATTGAGTCCCCAACTACTCCTCGCTCGCCGAAATTCAAACTGCCTTAACATATCCAACGGTTTGAATGATTTTAAATTAGTAGAAAAAAATGCTTAATAATTAAGGAGCAAAATTTTATGGCTAAATATAATGTCAGAGTAATAACCGGGGCGCAGTGGGGTGATGAAGGAAAAGGAAAAGTCACCCATTTTATGGCAAAAAAAGCCGATGCGGTAGCCAGATTTGCCGGAGGGTGCAATGCAGGGCACACGATAATTTTTGACGGCCGCAAATATAAACTGCATCACCTGCCGTCAGGTATATTTATGGAAAACTGTATAAACATACTTGGCAACGGTATGGTTATCGATCCGATTATTCTGGATGGAGAAATAACATCACTCGAACAAAGCGGATTCAGTGCCAAAAATTTAAAAATATCAGACAGAGCCCATATTATTATGCCTTACCACAGATGTATTGACTCAAAACAGGAAACAAACAGACAGGGCAGCAAATTAGGGACAACAGGCAGAGGAATAGGTCCGGTATACACCGACAAAGCCTCACGCACCGGTATCAGGGCAGCCGATTTACTTGATCCCGTATTGCTCAAAGAGAAAATAGAATTCCACCTGCGGGAAAAAAGCGCTCTGCTGTCCGAAAGCGGGCTCACCGCAGATTCAATTCTGGAACAAATTTTGCCGATAGCCGCAAAACTTAAACCAGGAATTACCGATACGTCACTAATACTTCACAACCTTATGAAAGAAGGCAAAAACATTCTCCTTGAAGGTGCACAGGGAGCTCTTCTCGACATAGATTTCGGCACTTACCCCTATGTAACCTCATCTTCGGCAATATCCGGCGGAGCACCGTCGGGAACAGGACTTCCTCCATGGAGCATAAGCACGATCGTAGGCATTGTCAAAGCTTATACAACAAGGATCGGAACAGGACCATTCCCAACGGAACTGGCAGATGACACCGGAAAAAGGCTGCTCGAAACAGGGGCTGAATACGGAACTACTACAGGAAGACCAAGGAGATGCGGATGGCTGGATCTTCCCCTGTTGGCTTTCGCTTCCAGAATAAACGGGCTGACGGATATTGCTCTGACAAAACTGGATGTTCTTACGGGAATTAACCCCTTGAAAATAGCCGTCAAGTATAAAATTGACGGTATTGAGACAGATAATTTTCCTGCCGATTCGCGGATGGTCGATAAGTGCGAACCGGTATACGCTCAGCTTGAAGGATGGCAGGAAGACATTTCCGGGTGCAAATCAAAAAGCGAACTTCCTGAAAATGCACGAAAATACATCGAGTTTATTGAAAAAAATCTTGAAATTCCGGTATCATTGATCTCCGTCGGGGCAGATCATGATCAAACAATTATTGTGCATCCCGAAAAAATTTTATTTTAACGATATTTCACAAAAAACAGCAGGAAACAGCCATACTCTGGGCGAATTTATTTAATCAGCAAAAGCTTTTAAAGTAAAGGAGATTCATATGGAAAAACAGACGGAACAAAAATTTCAATATGTAAAAGAAATATCCGCTCCTTGGCAAAACGAAGAGTTCACCACTGAATGCGCAAAATGTGCAACTTCCTGCCAAAGTGCATGTAAAACATCCTGCACCGTAGGGAATATACCCTGTGAAAAAAGACGCTAGGATTATGAATAAAAGCAGTATTTAAAAAGAGACGGCACTTTGGCCGTCTCTTTTTAAATACTGCTTTTTCTAAACTCCATTAGCAAACGTAAGCATCAAAAATCATCAATATCCTTAATATCATCTTTAATTCCGGAATCTTTGCTGTCCAGGATATCTTCCGGCGCCTCCACCGGAGAAGATCTTATAAAAGCAACTCTACTGCGAGGATTGTAATTCGTTGAACACCCTAAAACATCGGAAAAAAAACCAAGCGGCACAAACACCCGGTCAGCATTCATTTGCGACGTGATCGGCATAATCCTTTGTTGGCCGTTAATCATAATTCTTCCTGAACCTACATAAAAAATGACAGTCAGGTTTTTCCTCATTATTTTGACTCTTGCAGTTTTTTGATCAAAAAACATCTTAGCCTTTATTTTATCAGCTACAGGTTTCAATGGAACAAATACATGTGGTCCCCTGGCAACGGCTTTTGAACCGGAGGGCATTGAAGAGCCATCCACAATCAATTTTAATTCTCCGGCAAAAGCATGAGCCGGCAGTAAAAAAATTATCAACAGCAAAGCAACAAAGAATCTCATTATTTCCTCCGGAAGAAAAAGTAATATTTATGGCGTGTCAGCATAAATACCATAAAATAATAAGACTGAAGAACAAGTCAACAGTCTTATCTGATACTAACAAAATTAAGGGCGAGGACAGTTACCCTAAAAAAACTAAAAATAAATTAATGATGACAGGGAATAGAACATCCCAGATAATTAATCTCCGAATCCCTTCGTTTTATCAAAACAATCACGACAAAAAACAGGTTTTCCTTGCGTCGGTTTAAAAGGAACTTTTGTTGAAACACCACACGATTCACAAACAACTTCCACTAAAGGTTTAAAAGCCTTTGGGGAAGAAGAAGACGATGCTTTACCGTTACCAGAAGAACGTTTTCTGGAACTACGGCACTGCCCGCATCTTACGGGCTCATTCTCAAATCCTTTCTTACTATAAAAATCCTGCTCTCCAGCCGTAAACACAAAATCGTTGCCACAATCCCGGCAGGCCAATGTTTTGTCCTGAAACTCAGTCAACCCTGTTTCCTCCTTAAGATGTTCTTTTCCAAGCAACAAACCCGTCCCTAATTAATGCGCATCAACATTTCAGTCCTCTTTGCAAGCATTGCAAATGTGCAATAACCAAGTAAACAAGTCTGCTTAAAATAATTATAGCAGTTTATTTTATATAAAGCAATAGAATTAAATTATATCGTTTTATCAGATAAGTTTACCGAATATCTATTAATTATTAATAAAAAAACACGGCAATAAAGTTGAAAAATCCCCAAAACAGCCATCCGGAGAACGTGAGGAGCATTGCAAGTCAACAAAGCAGTGACAATATTGGACTTATGTCTCAGCAAACATGGCCAAAACCGGTCAGGAAAATAATTTGACAGGACTTTACGGACTATCTGATCAACCAGGATTCTATCAGCAGAATAAATGATGCCGATATACAGAAAATCCTCCATGGCATAGGAAGCGGAGGCGTTTGTATAAAAGAAAGCAATAAGATAAAAGAAATTAGCTGCATTGCAACAATATAACACATATTTACCGTAAGTCCGAAAAACGGCAAATACTCTGAGAAAGACACAGCTATAATTAATACCAACGGAAACAATACGCAGCAAGTCAGGGACATCACCGCTATCGTTTTATTACTCTTATCCATATCTTTCTTTTTCCAAACAAGTCAAATTAAATTTATTTTTCGTCATCCTCATCGGCTCTGACGATTCCCAGAAGCTCGTCAAGTTCTTCGCCTTCGAGAACTTCCTTTTGCAGCAAAACTTCTACAATCATATCCATTTTTTCTCTATTGGAGCTGATAATAGCCTTTGCTTTGTTATAGCATGAGTCTACAAGGCTTTTTATTTCAAGATCTATTTCCTGAGCAGTATGATCACTGTAGTTTTGCCTATCAACAATGTCGCGACCCAGGAAAACATGATCCTGATTCTTGCCATAGGTTACAAGCCCCAGCTTGTCACTCATACCATATTTGGTAACGATATTTCTTGCCAGTTCAGTACAGCGCTCCAGATCATTGGCCGCGCCTGTAGTAATCTCACCAAAAACAATGGATTCTGCGGCACGTCCGCCAAGAAGTCCCATCATTCTGGCAATTAGTTCCTGCCTGGTATGCAAGTGCTTATCCTCCTCAGGCATGCTCCAGGTAACTCCAAGAGCCATTCCTCTGGGTAGAATAGTAACTTTGCGCACAGGATCCGAGCCGGGGGTCTTCACGGCAATGAGAGCGTGACCGGTTTCATGATAGGCAATAATCTTTTTCTCCTTATCAAGAATAACCCGGCTTTTTCTCTCCGGCCCCATGATAACACGCTCAATAGCTTCTTCACACTGCGGCATTTCTATTTTCTCATAATCCCTTCTGGCCGCAAGCAAAGCTGCCTCGTTAAGAAGATTTTCAAGATCCGCCCCGGAAAATCCGGGTGTTCTCTTTGCCAAAATCTCAAGGTCAACACCTTTATCAATAGGTTTGTCTTTTACATGTATCTTTAATATGGCTTTTCTACCGGCAACATCCGGCCTGTCAACGACAATGTGCCTGTCAAAGCGCCCCGGTCTGAGCAACGCCGGGTCAAGAACATCATGACGGTTTGTCGCGGCGAGAATAATCACGCCGTTATTAGGCTCGAAGCCGTCCATTTCGACAAGCAACTGATTCAACGTCTGTTCCCTTTCATCATGACCTCCGCCGTATCCGGCCCCTCTTTGCCTTCCCACGGCATCTATTTCATCAATAAACACAATACACGGTGCGGATTTTTTTGCCTGTTCAAACAGATCCCTTACCCTGGAAGCGCCTACGCCTACAAACATTTCCACAAAATCGGAACCGCTCATGAAGAAAAACGGCACCCCGGCCTCTCCGGCAACGGCCCTCCCCAAAAGGGTCTTACCGGTTCCGGGTGCTCCAAGCAGCAGGATACCTTTAGGAATTCTTGCTCCCATTGCCCTGTATTTATCCGGATTTTGAAGAAAGTCAACAACTTCTTTAAGCTCTTCCTTGGCTTCATCAACACCGGCGACATCGGAAAAAGTTACTTTCTTGCGTTCTTCCGTCAGTAATTTAGCTCTGCTTCTGCCAAAGGACATCGCCTGATTGGAACCGGAGTGGAGCTGTCTAAAAATGAAAAAGACAATCATTATGCCGAGCGCAATCGGCAAAAGATTGATAAGAAGCATCCAATATCCTGTTTTAGGAGCTTCAGCAGTTACCTTAACACCATGTTTTTCAAACTCGTCGAACAGTTTGAGATCTTCAGGATTAGGCACATAAACTTTAAATTTAGCACCTTTATCGGCGGCACCGCTTTCCTTACCCTGAGCCCCTGTCCCGCTCTCGGCAGTGTCTTTCGCTGCAGGCTTCAATATTCCCTGAGTTTCAGGATATCCCCAGGTAACTTCCTTTATCTTGCCATCTTTGGCATTTTGCAGCAGTTCACTGTAAGAAATCACCGAGACTTCATTCAAACGCTGCTGATAAACGGCTATCAGACAAATCGACATTATAATAAATATGAACAAAAGAAAATGAGAAGAATTTCTGTTTTTAACCAAGAACCAAATCCCCCGGAAAGTCTATTTTTTTATGAAATGATGCAGCTACGCTGTCCTACGATTCTTCCATCGCCGCAAGATAAGGAATATTGCGGTATTTTTGTTTATAATCCATACCGTAACCGATAACGAATTTATCAGGAATTTCAAAACCGATATAATCCGGCACGATGTCGGCTATCCTTCGAACAGGCTTATCAAAAAGAGTACATATTTTCAGTGTTGAAGGTTTCCTCTTCAGCAGCTCTTTTTTCAGCTGCATAAGTGTTATCCCTTCGTCAATAATATCTTCTACTATAAGAACATCCTTCCCTTCAATAGGGTAATTCAAATCCTTCACAACCCTCAACTGACCGCCCTTGTCCTTATCACCGTATCTCGTAACAACAATAAAATCAAAGTAGGCATTAATCGTCAGTTCTCTGGCAAGATCCGCCATAAAAACCGTGCTTCCCCGCAAAATTCCTACAATAAGAGGTTCAATACGGCCATAATCCGAAGAAATTGACTTTGCCAACTCTTTTATTTTATCAGCAATGACGTCTTCCGTATATATCGGTTCAAAAATTTTAGCACTCATGGACACAACCTCCCGCATCAAGTCTTCTGGCATCGATCTTTAAAATTTTTTTTGTTTTTGCAGTGACCTTAAACGGCTCGCCTACTCTATACCCTATCACCCAGGCAACAGAGTTGCCGCCGCCGATCAGGAGAGGAATACCATCCCTGTCTTCCCTGGGTATTTTTTCATCAATTAAAAACTTTTTCAGTTTTTTCCGGCCGGAACAACCCAACGGAATAAAGTAATCGCCCTCTTGCCTGGATCTTACAACAAGGGGAAAAGAAAGTAAATCGGCATTTAAAAAAGCCGTCAAAGCGGAACCGTTGTTTAAATTGGTTCCGAAATCATTATTTATCAAAGAAAAATTCAATTCAAAAGGACCAATTCTGTATTTGCCGGCCCTCTCCACACTGCCAAAAAAACGGCGGCTCTCAATCAGGGAAAAGGCAGGCAGAACAGACAAAAAATTCCTGTTTTTTTCGACACAGAAACTGCCGGGGCATACTCTTCTATTGACATTCCGATGATAAAGCACGTCACAGACAGAGATTACAGCTCTGTATTCGATATCTTTCTCATCACCAAAAATTATAGACAAAGCTCTTTTTACTACCCTGCCGACAATGGCTCCATGCAACTCCAGCATTCCCTTCAATGGCAGCTTAACCATCCGCCCCGATACAATTGCATTTTCCTCAAAAAACTTATTAGCCGAAATATCCGCAAAGTCACAATCCAAAGAAACAAGTCTGGACATGGAGACAAGGCGTTCCTTTATTCTGGGGTTCATTTCTTCAAGGCCGGGAATGAGGCGGTTCCTTACTTTATTACGAAAATAGTCATTAGACCGATTTGTCAAATCTTCTCTGAACGGCAAGCCTTCACGAAGCAGTAAATCCATGATTTCAATCTTGGTCAAGTCAAGCAAAGGGCGTATAAAAAGCTGATCACGCATATATCTTATAGCTTTGAATCCACCGGAGCCCGTTCCCCTTATAAGTCTCATAAGTATCGTCTCTGCCTGATCGTCCATATGATGACCCGTGGCAACCCTGGAAGCGCCCAGCTTTTCGGCATATTTTTTAAAAATTTCATACCGAACTGCCCGCCCCGCCGTTTCGACGGAAAGACATCTGAATTTTGATATTTCAGGAATATCGGCATACTCGGCAAAAAACTCAACATCAAAACGCCGGCTTAATTCTCTTGAAAATTCCTCATCCGCGTCAGCATCCGTCCCTCTGATACCATGATTTATATGAAGACTGTATAATTTTAAGGCATACTTTTCACGAAGAAATACAAGGCTGTATAAAAGAGCAACTGAGTCCGCACCGCCCGACAGGGCAACAATAACAGAGTCACCTTCAGACAGAAGATTATGAGATTTAATTGAGCGTATTAACTTCTCAAGAAAAGAATTAAGCATGCTGAACTTCGGCAAAAAAAATAATGGCGGCGGGTGGAATTGAACCACCGACCAAGGGCTTATGAGTCCCCTGCTCTACCTCTGAGCTACGCCGCCAAACCATTATTAATAAAATTTTCAATTTATGAAAATTATTATACATTTCTTTAAAAAAAAGTCAAGCCTTTTTCTGCCAAAACTCAAAAAATATATAATAATTATCGCAGTAATTCATAAAAACAAAAATAAAATAATGAATTCCGGAGCAGATCTTATCATATTAAATATTAGCCAAAATTATCCGCAGGGACCGTAAAGCATAAACAACCAGGATTCACGCATGAGAAAAATTTTCTACAAAATTGCATGATAATTTGAATAAATATGGAATATGTTACACAACAAAAATAAGAGGTGTGACATATAAAATGGATTCGTTATTTGAAATGCTCAAAGCAATAGAAGAT